>JAFRXM010000019.1 GCA_017443515.1 Bacillota bacterium
ACTAAGCTCATGCCCAGGCAGCATGAGACTTTCGTGCTGAAAAGGTCTTTCAGCGATAAGGAGATGGACGCGCTCCGCCGTGGCAATATTCCGCAGGAAATGGAGGATAAGTGGTTCTGGTACATGAAAGGCCGGACTCTCCGGGCATACCGCAGCTGGACAGGATACTGCATATACCGCATAGAATTTAAGGAAAATAACGAAAATATCGTTACTGTAAACCGAAATCCTGACCAGTATGGCTGCACCAGTATCGAAGAAGACAACGTGAGATTGAACAAGCTTCTGGACTGGTGGACAAAGGCTCCCTTTGACCACTATAATGAGTGGCTCTCGGAAACATACGACGCGCTGAATAAAAAGGAGTATTAAAACTATTATGGCAAGGATCATAAAAAAGGTTTTCGGAGGAATAGACCTTACGTGGCCTAAGCTTATCATCGCGGCGGTCATAGCCGGGGCGTTTACTGCGGCTATGGCTATCATACCGGCGCTGAAATACACTTCTTTTCATGCCATCACTGTCACTTTTGAGGTGTGGATACTGTTCGGCATAATTATCATAATGAACAGCAAAAGCAATATAGATTCAGCGCTGAAGTGCTTCGTCTTCTTTTTGATAAGTCAGCCGCTCGTATACCTTATCCAGGTGCCTTTAAGCGCACTGGGATGGGGCATTTTCGGGTATTACAGGACCTGGTTCATCTGGACTCTGCTGTGCCTTCCCATGGGATTTATAGGCTATTACATGAAGATGGGCAAGTGGTGGGGATACATCATTCTTCTTCCGATGATATTCCTGACAGCATATTCTTACTACAATTATTTCTCGGAATTCCAGTTCTCCATGCCCAGGTACATACTGATCTGCCTGTTCTGCGTGTGCGCTATGATACTTTATCCCATAGCGATATTTGATGATAAGAAAATAAGGACAGCAGGGACCGTCATCAGTGTAGCTGCGGTAATAGCGGTAACGGTTATCTGCCTTCTTAGACCTCCCGTATACAGCACGGACATTATGGGCAGCAACGAGGAGCACGTGTTCGACGATACCTATACAGTATATCTTGATGACGCGAAATACGGCGACGTATCAATAAGATATCTGAAGAGCATAGAATCCTATCTTCTGCATGCAGACTTCAAAAAGTCCGGAGATACGGTCCTTACCATTGTTTCCCCGGCGGGAGAGAAAACAGAGTACGATGTGCACATCGAAAGAAATACATTCACATATAAGCGTATAGAACAGTAAGATTTTTTTATACAAAAGTATTTCTTTTTATGATAAAATATATTGATATATTTTTGATAATTGCGGCAGGGCGGGTATGAAGAAGACCAGAAAACGTTATTCGGGAATGGAATCGAACATCATCGGCGCTATAGTGATGCTGATGGTGGTGTTTGCTGTCGTCGTAAGCGTGCTTGGTGTCCTCAGCTTCAACTCAGCCTTTAAAAAGGAGATCTCAACATCTACCTACCACATGGCGGATACCGCTACCATGCTTGTGAACGGCGATGAACTTGACGATTACCTGGCCGGAGAAAAGAAAGAAGAATACCAGCAGGCGAAGAGTTACCTGGATGTCTACTGCAAAAAGATCCACGTCTCGATAACCTACGTGATAATGGTCGACACCAGCGACTACGGCCACTTCGTATCTGTCTTCAACTGCGTGGACAATTCGGTGGACAACACTTCGTACACGGAGTGGGAGCCCGGCTACAGGCGCGAAACGACCAACGACGAATACAGGCGGAAATACAAGGCGATATACGAAAACGGATCCGACTGCGAGACTGTTTTCCGTTTCAATACCACCGACGGACAGCATCCGCACATCACCACTATGGTACCTGTAAGGGATTCCGAAGGCAATGTTGCCGGAATACTCTGCATGCAGCGCCCGATAAGCGAGCTCTCCAACGCCAGAAGGCCGTTCCTCATTACCACAGCAGTCTCCGCACTTGTTATCGCTGCAATAGCATCTGTTTTCATAGCGATGTTCATAAAGAGGCAGGTCGTATCGCCGATCATCAGTGTATCTAAAGAAGCCACGCGCTTCGCCGCAGAAAACACCAAAGGCGAGAGCCTTGGGAAGATCAGCAGCTACGAGGAACTTCAGAACCTTGCCGGCTCCATAGAAACTATGGAAACTGACATGGTCCGGTACATGGATAACCTAAGCGCGGTCGCGGCGGAAAAGGAGAGGATAGGCACGGAGCTGTCGCTTGCGAAGAACATTCAGGAGAACTCCATACCGCACAAGTTCCCGGCCTTCCCCGACAGGGATGAGTTCGATATCTACGCTTCCATGGACCCCGCGAAGGAAGTAGGCGGAGACTTTTACAACTACTATTTCATAGATGACGACCACCTCGCTCTGGTCATAGGAGACGTTTCCGGCAAGGGCATACCGGCATCGCTTTCCATGATGGCCACGAACATCATCATGGGCAACAGAGCGATGATGGGCGGAACGCCGGCGGAGATAATGCACTACGTCAACAACCGTATCTGCGCAAAGAATACCGTTGGAATGTTCGTCACCCTGTGGCTGGGCATCCTTGAGATCTCCACGGGAAAGCTCACGTACACGAGCGCGGGCCACGATGACCCCGCCGTATACCGCAGGGACGGAACGTTCGAGCTGCAAAAGACAAAACACGGGCTGGTTGCCGGCGGTATGGCTGATATGGTATATAAAGACATTGAGATGCAGCTGAACGAGGGGGACAAGATCTTCCTCTACACCGACGGCGTGCCCGAGGCCACGGACAAGGACAACAATATGTACACGGCAGCAAGGATGCTTGAAGCGCTGAATATCCACAGGGAAGAAACGCCTCAGCAGATCCTTAAGGGGATACGCAGCAGCGTGGATGAATTCGTAGGCGAGGCGCCTCAGTTCGATGACATCACGATGCTGTGCATAGAGTATAAAAAGAATCATACAGGAGGGACAAATGCTTAATATCATCAAGAAAGAAGAAGAGGGCAAGCTGCTCTTTGAACTTGAAGGAAGGCTGGACACCATCACGGCGCCAGACCTTGAAAAGGACCTCATGAGCTCGCTGGAAGGCATAAGCGGGCTGCTTTTGGACTTCGAAAAGCTTGAGTACATCTCTTCAGCAGGCCTGAGGGTGCTTCTTTCCGCCCACAAGGCAACAGCCGGCAAAACAGAGATGAAGATCGTGCATGTCAACGACATAATCATGGAAATCTTTGAGACTACAGGTTTTTCGGACATACTTGACATAGAGTAGATCCGCAGGAGGACGACATGCCTGAAAACACAAAAGGCAGAGAATTAGTCATAGCCCTTGAGGGGCGCATAGACTCCGGCAATTCCGCCGAGGTCGAAGAGCGCATCTTCAGGGAGCTTTCTGATAAGGACATCGCAGGGGTCGTGCTGGACGCTGAAAAACTCAGCTACATTTCCAGCGCAGGTCTTCGCGTTATTCTAAGGGTCAGGAAGAACTACCCCGATATGAAGGTCGTCAACGTCTGCCCGGAAGTCTACGACATCCTCGACATGACCGGATTTACCGAGATGATGACAGTCGAGCGGGCCTACAGGGTCGTGAACATAGAGGGCTGCGAGGAGATAGGGCGCGGAGCTAACGGCACCATCTACCGCATAGACAAGGACAACGTCGTAAAGGTCTACAACAACGCAGACGCGCTTGAGGACATAAGGCACGAGAGAGAAGTCGCTAAGCTTGCCCTCATCCTCGGTATACCCACTGCCATCTCATACGATGTAGTAAAGGTAGGGGAAAGCTACGGTTCGGTGTTCGAACTGCTCAACGCGAGCTCGTTTTCCAAGATCCTCGCGACTGAGCCGGAAAAGATGGACTGGTGCGTCAAAGAATATGTGGAGATGCTCAAAAAGATCCAGTCCACTCTGGTCCCGAAGGGAAAGCTGCCTGATATAAAGGACGAAGCTCTGAAGTGGGCGCGCTTCATGAAAGACCACATTCCCGAAGATGCTGCGGAAAAGCTTTTGTCGCTTGTAGAGGCAGTTCCGCACGACGACCACATGGTGCACGGGGATTACCACACAAAGAACCTGATGCTCCAGGGCGACGAGGTGCTGCTCATCGACATGGATACGCTCGCAATAGGGCACCCGATTTTCGAGCTTGCAGCGATGTTCAACGCTTTTACGGGTTTTTCCGAGTACGATCACAATGTTATAAAAGAGTTCCAGGGCTTCGACTTCGAAACAGGCCGCAGCTTCTGGCTCAGATCCCTTGCAGCATACCTTGGGACCGACAACGAAAAGACCGTTCTTGAGGTGGAGGACAAGGCAAGGGTAGTAGGATACGCGCGCATAATACGCCGCTCCATGCGCCACGGAGGGCTGGAGACCGAAAAAGGCCGCGCCGAGATAGAGTTCTGGAAAGAAAGGCTCATCGAAGTGCTCGGAAGGGTGGACAGCCTTGTGTTTGAGCGGAACGAACTGGACGTCGAGGCGGAAGACGCGAATATCCCCGCAGTACTGGCTTTTCTTGACCGCCGGCTGGAAGAGGCCGGCTGCCCGATGAAGCTGCAGATGCAGATAGACCTGGCCGTTGAAGAGATATTCGTCAACATAGCGCACTATGCCTATGCTCCGGGCAAGGGCAGGGTGAAAGTAAACTGCGATGTGTTCGATGATCCGAGGTACGTACAGATACGTTTCACCGACAGCGGCATACCGTACGATCCACTTGAACACGAGGACCCGGACGTCACCCTGTCAGCCGAGGAGCGCCAGATCGGCGGCCTTGGCATTTACCTCGTAAAGCAGGCCATGGACGACGTGCAGTATGAGTATAAGGACGGACAGAACATCCTCACGTTAAAAAAGTTTTTCTGACAATTTAAATGATAGATCCTAAGAGAACAGACCTTCACATGCATTCAACAGTCTCCGACGGCACTGATACGCCGGCGGAGATACTTGATAATGCAAGAAAAACAGGTCTTACGCTGTTTTCGCTTACCGATCACGACGCGCTTAAAGGCTGCGGCGTAATAAAGGGGCTTCTTAACGGAGAAGACCCCTGTTTCATTACAGGCGTTGAGTTTTCATGCAAGGACGAGGACGGCAAATACCACATCCTCGGCTACGGCTACGATCCGGACGCTCCGGCAATAAACGGTGTTATAGATACCGGACACAAATACCGTATAGAAAAGGTTCGTGCCAGGCTGGACTTCCTTGAGAAGGAATTCGGATTCAGCTTTTCCGAAGAAGATATAAGGCAGCTTTTCGCCCTGGATAACCCGGGAAAACCGCACATAGGAAATCTCATGGTGCGCTACGGATATGCGGATTCAAAAGAAAACGCGATAAAGCAGTATATCAACCAGATGCGCTTTAAGAGCGAGTACGTGCGCCCGGAGCAGGCCATAACAGGCATACTGGCATCCGGTGGTATCCCCGTGCTTGCGCATCCCTTTTACGGAAACGGCGACCAGCTGATACTGGGCGAGGAGATGGAAGAGCGCATAAAAAAGCTTATGGATATGGGCCTTAAGGGCGTCGAGGCGTTCTATTCCGGTTTTACCGCAAAGCTCACAAAACAGATGCTTGCGTACGCTGCGGAATACGGCCTGTACGTTACTGCCGGCAGCGACTATCACGGAAAGAACAAGATGATACCCATGGGCGACACCGGTCTTGCGGACGCGGAGGAGATCCCGGAAGGAATGTACAGGTTTTTCGAGGCGGTGCTTGAGCAATGAGCAAACTTACTTTCAAATACGTAAGGATACAGGGAAAAAAGCTCGCCAGAAACACCATGCAGGGCAAAGGCATCTTCAGCGTGTGCTGGCAGCTGATACAGGACAACGTCATGGAAGGCGAGGACGCGGATCTGTTCAAGGAGATAGATTCATGGTTTGCGGAGCATCTTCCCTGGCCCCCGCAGTGCAAAAAGCAGGAGCCTGTAGTCTGCTGGTTCAAGACCGAAAATTCCGAGGAGATGCTTAAGATGATAAGGCCGGCCATGTGGCTTCTGGACAGGTATAACGTCCCTTATTACCTTGTCTACACCAACACGCCGGGCGAGATAGTCTACGAGGATCAGTATCAGATCGCAGCGAAGTCAGACGGCATCCTTGAGATAGAAGACATACAGAAGTCCTGGTCTCCCGAAGACCCTGAGGAATCATAAAGATCAAAGGAGCGGAAATATGAAAAAGCGCGCAGTTTCACTCATACTGGCTGTTCTGATGATATTTTCAGCGCTCGCAGTCCTTGCCGGCTGCGGGAAAAAAGCTGCAGCCAGAGTCGAGGACCTGGAACTTGAGCACGAACAGGAATTCGGCGGCGTTTATCTTAAGATGAAGATAGACGATTTCAACGCCAGGGGCTTTACCTATGGCGACAGCGTGGATGTCATCTTCAGCAACGGATACAAGCTGGAGGACATTCCATATTACAACGGGTACTATGTAGCTGCCGGCGAGCCGCTTCTTATTGCTTATCCGGGTTACGACTACATAAAGGCAGCAGTCAACTACGGCGAAGACCTCTGGGATACAGCAGAGCTGCAGGCCGAACTGAAGGCGGCTCTTAAGGCAGGAAAAGCCGAAGATCTGTGGCTTTCCGCCAAACTGGAGGAGCATTCCAAAGGCTCTGTAGTCCTCCGCGAGCAGGGGAAGTACCTCGACATCCAGGAAGCCAGGGACATACACTATTACGACGAGAGAGAAAAGTATGAGACCGACGAGGAATTCGCCAACTTCCGCGAGATGATGGTCGGAGCACTTAAGGAGAAGACCTTCTACCGTTCCGCTTCGCCCTGCGACAACCAGCACAACAGAGCTCCTTACGTGGACGCGCTTATAAAAAGGGCCGGCATAAACTGCATCCTCAATCTTGCGGACAACACTTTAAAGATAGATAAATACATAGCGGCTGACGGTTTTGATTCTCCATATTTCCTTTCGCTGTACAAGAGCGGAAAGGTGATACCCCTTGCCATGGCTATGAACTTCAGTGCCGACGATTTCAGGGCCAAGATAGTGCAGGGCTTTACAGCCATGCTGGACCAGCAGGGTCCCTATCTGGTGCATTGCACTGAGGGAAAGGACCGCACGGGCTTCATATGCATGCTGATAGAAGCGCTCGCCGGCGCATCCTATCAGGAGATCGCGGACGACTACATGAAGACCTACGATAATTACTACAAGATCACCGAGGAGAAGGACAAAAAGAAATACGATATCATCCTGGAAATGAACCTCGATGCCATGATAAAAGCGGTCGTAGGGGATGAGAAGGTCGATATAAAGAAGGCTGATCTTAAGCAGTACGCCAGGAACTATCTGATCGGCGCCGGTATGCCGCAGAACAAGGCCGACCAGTTTATTTCCATGATAAGCAGGTGAGGATATAAAAATGCCCTACGAGAACATGACTGAGCGCGAGATGCTTATGGAGCTAATGGAAGACAAGAAGCGCAGGGACAGGTTCAGATACGTGAAGATCGCCGCTGCTGTGCTCATCCTTATACTGATCATAGTGTTCGCGGTTAAATTTCTGGTGCCGATGACAGGCTATGTCAAGAGCATAGAGGAGTCCATGACCGGAATACAGGCCGAAGTGGACGCGATCAAAGGACAGGCGCAGACACTTATGGATGACATGCAGTCGAAGCTCGACGAAATGGACCTTGAGAGCCTGCAGGAGCTGTCGGACAAGCTGCAGGACGTCGATATAGATTCTGTAAAGGAAACGGTCGAAAAGCTCGGAAACCTCGTAAACAAGTTTCCCTGGCTTTTCAGGTGATTGATAAAAAGTACGTTTTAGGATATAATTGAATTTGTGGAAATAAAGGATCACAGTTGATATAAGGAGGACGATTCCATGATCTATTCAACAGAAGTCAGGGGTATGTGCCCGGTACACCAGGGCGCAGCTCACGGCGCCGCGGCTATACCCGAAGAAGGAAAATGGGTAAAAGCGCGTGAATTAAAGGACATATCCGGCTATACACACGGTATAGGCTGGTGCGCTCCGCAGCAGGGTGCCTGCAAGCTGTCCCTCAACGTAAAGGACGGCGTCATCCAGGAAGCTCTTGTGGAGACCATAGGCTGTTCCGGAATGACTCATTCTGCAGCTATGGCAGCTGAGATACTCCCCGGCAGGACCATACTTGAGGCGCTCAACACTGACCTGGTCTGCGACGCTATCAACACCGCAATGAGAGAGCTCTTTCTGCAGATCGTCTACGGACGCACGCAGAGCGCATTTTCAGAAGGCGGTCTTCAGATAGGCGCAGGCCTGGAGGACCTCGGCAAGGGCACCAGATCCATGATAGGAACCACCTACGGAACCCTCGAGAAAGGCCCCAGGTACCTTGATCTTACAGAAGGCTATATCACAAAGCTGGCCCTGGATGAGAACGACGAGATCATAGGCTACCAGTACCTTAACTTCGGAAAGATGATGGACTTCATCAAGGCCGGAGACGAGCCCGCAGAAGCTCTTAAGAAAGCTTCCGGACAGTACGGACGCGTAGCCGATGCGGCTAAGCTCATCGATCCGCGCAAAGAGTAGAGCAGGGAGGACTAAACAATGATCACATTTGAATCTTACGAAAGAAGAGAAAAGCAGATCCTTGCCAAGCTCGCTGAGTACGGAATAGGATCCATAGAAGAGGCTGAAAAGATCACAAAGGACGCAGGCCTGGACGTATACCACATGGTAGAGAAGATCCAGCCGATATGCTTCGAGAACGCCAAGTGGGCTTACACCGTAGGCGCCGCTATAGCCATCAGGAAGGGATGCCGCAAGGCGTCCGAGGCTGCTGCCGCTATAGGCGAGGGTCTTCAGTCCTTCTGCATCCCCGGATCTGTAGCTGACCGCCGCAAGGTAGGCCTCGGCCACGGAAACCTCGGAAAGATGCTCCTCGAAGAGGACACCGAATGCTTCGCTTTCCTTGCAGGACACGAGTCCTTCGCTGCTGCAGAAGGAGCTATCGGTATAGCTGAAAAGGCAAACAAAGTCCGCACCAAGCCGCTTCGCGTAATACTCAACGGACTCGGAAAGGACGCTGCTCAGATAATCTCAAGGATCAACGGATTTACATATGTCGAGACCGACTACGACTACCACACCGGCGAGCTGAAGGAAGTCTTCCGCAAGTGCTATTCCAAGGACCCCGAAAGCTCCAGGGCCAAGGTCAACTGCTACGGCGCAAACGACGTACAGGAAGGCGTGGCTATAATGTGGAAAGAGAACGTGGACGTATCCATTACCGGAAACTCCACCAACCCCACCAGGTTCCAGCACCCTGTTGCAGGCACCTACAAGAAGGAACGCATAGAGGCTGGCAAGAAATACTTCTCGGTAGCCTCCGGCGGCGGCACAGGCCGTACTCTGCACCCGGACAACATGGCCGCAGGCCCGGCTTCCTACGGAATGACCGATACCATGGGCCGCATGCATTCAGACGCTCAGTTCGCAGGATCTTCCTCAGTGCCGGCACACGTGGAGATGATGGGTCTCATAGGGGCAGGAAACAACCCCATGGTAGGCATGACAGTTTCTGTAGCCGTTTCCGTAGAGGAAGCCGCGAAGGCAGGAAAATTCTGAAGCCTGTTCTGCACATAGGCGGCAGCGGGTCCTACATACATTTCCCTGTCTGACAGGGTGGTGTGCAGTATGCGCTTTTCGCTGTAGGCCGGATCGAAGGCCTTGCAGTGTTCGATAAGCTTGTTCCTTACGGAGTCTATCCGGAACATCTTACCGAAGAGCACTATGCGCCTGGGTGCCACTATGGTAGCAGTATTGACGATACTTCTCGCAAACAGATCGATAGCTCCATCGATCTGTTTTTTTATTTCAGGGGAAGCTTTTTCATAGCTTTCTTCAAAGGTCTCCGGGGTAAAGGACGGCATTATGGCTCTGAGAGCTCTGTAGGAGACCTTGGTCTCGAGGCAGCCCCGCCTACCGCAGTTGCATATACTTCCGTTCGGATCCATGATAGTGTGGCCTATCTCGGCCGTCTTTCCGTGGCGTCCTCTGTATATCCTGTCGTCTATGACTATAGTGCTTCCCACGCCGGGGCCCCACTTGATTATCAGAAGATTGTCCTGGCCGCGGCCGGTGCCGAAGAGCAGGGCAGCTATCGCAAACGCGTCTACGTTGTTTTCCACCATAACGGGAAGATCGAGCTTTCCGCCAAGTATGGACCTTATGTCTACAGGATCCTTCCATATTCCGTAGGCCTGTACCGAAATGCCCTTATATATGTCTACGATTCCCGAAATGCCCACGGATACTGCTTTTATGCGCTTTCTGCGGGCTTCGGATGTTCTGAAAGAAAGGGTCCTGCACTCTTCTGCTATTCTGTCCAGAAATACTTCGGCCGGAACGCTGTTGTCGGTTGCAAATCCGGAGATGAGCTCGTTTCCTGATCTGTCTTTGACGGGGTGGCCTTTAAGATCGCAAAGAGCTATGTTGGTCTCATCAGGCTCTATGTTTACAGCAAAGAAGAACTCAGCATCGCTGCGTATGTCTATCAGGATCTTTTTCCTTCCGACAGCGCCTGCCGATTCGCTGCTGGGTCCGAGTTCCACGAGTAGCTTATCGGAGATGAGAGCGCTTACTATCTGGGTCACTGAGGCTGCAGTAAGGCCTGTATCCAGAGCTATCTCCTTGCGCGAGACAGGCCCTTTGCTGCATATGTAGTTGAGTATGAGGGAGCGGTTCTGCTGCTTGACGCGCTCCATGTTCATGCCTGTCCTTTTCATTGGAATCTCCTAGAAACGAAGAACTTCTATATCCAGCATGCGTGCCAGTATCTCGAGCTCGTCTGCTGCGTCTTTGTAAATGACCGCATAGTGCGGTTCCCAGCCGTCTTCCACGGTGGTGCGTATGATCTCCTCGGCGTCCTTTCTGGTCCTGACGACAAGGGATGTGCCAAGGAACTGCTTAGGCCTGTCCAGAGCTTCGCCGGAGGCGATAAAGAACCTGAACTTTCCGTCCGCAGTGCGTCCTATCCTGAATATCGTTACTTCCGGCGCTGCTTTGCATCCAAACTCCAGGGTGGGGCCTATCTTTCTGTTGCAGTGGACTCCCACGCAGGCGCCCGTGTCTTTTCTTGCTAAAGAGCAGGCTGCGGTGCCGCAGTGCCAGAAGGATATGGTATTTTCCTGTTCGTCCAGGGATACAGGGTCGCCGAAGAAAGCAGGCTGCCCTGAAAGCTGCATGCCCAGGTACATGGAAAGAGCTCCGTAGGTATCTGCTTCGCAGCTTGCGGCTACACCCATGTCGTTGAGCATTGCAAGGACGGCGCATACCGGGGTGCCAAAAGATGTGAAGAAGTCCGGCCAGCAGCGCGAAGCGAGCGCACCTATGCTGTTTTCCTTAACGTAATCAGTATAAGCTTTGCAGAGCCTTGCGAAATCCCTGCGGTTCTTTTCCGGGGTGTTCTCAAGGCCGTTCATGCACATCTCGGCATCCTTAAGGAAGCTTTCGCACTCCTCGTCGCTGAAGCTCTTTGCCTTGTCTATGAGCTCTCTTGCTTCAATGGATTCAAGGCGAACGCCGAACTTTTCGAGCATATCAAGGTCAAGAGCGCGGCCGAAACCGAAGCCCTGCGGAGTGTGGCCGACAGCGGCGAGCCTTAGAGACTTCAGGCTGAAGCGCAGTTTTGCTGCGGCGACGGTATCTCTGATCTTTTTCTGTACCTTTTCTTCCTGCGGCGCGCCGTATACGTACTCGAACTGTTCTTTTCTGAACTGCTTTATGGCGTTGGCAGCGGAGTAGGCTCCGGTAAGGGAATTGAGCCTTAAGCGGCCTCCGTCTATAACAGGCTCGCGGAGGGTCCACAGCAGTATAGGCACATCCTTGAAGCGCGCAAGCACTTCCATAGCGTATGCGGCGTTCGCGAAGGTAATATTCTGGAGCACTATCAGGTCCGGGTCGATAGTATCCAGAAATGCGCTGAGCTTATCTATGGAAAGCAGCATATCCTGCGGGACGGCGGTGTTTTCACAGACCGAACGCAGAAGGGCAGCAGACTTTTCAAATTCCTTTCCGGCACTCTCCAGGTGGAAGGTCGGAACGCCGATGGGTATATATGCTGTCTGGAATTTTTTCATAATGTATCCTCACTTGAAGAATAGTGTAACTGCCGCGATGAGCAGCAGAATGTATGTAATTATCATGAACACGCGCTGGCTCATGTGTCTGTACAGAACGCTGCCGATAAACATCCCGCACAGGAGGAAAGGTATCGATATGAGCTGCACCTTAAGAAGCTCCGCGTTCCACTGCCCCTGGAAGATCTGGATCATCAGAAGTATCCCGTTAAGAAAGATCCATACTGCTGAGATAGTAGCTCTGAACTCTTCCTTTTTATCCAGGCGCCTTGCCAGGTAAGCTATAAGAAGGGGGCCGCCGCACACGAACATGCCGTGTATCAGCCCTGAAGCTGCAAGCAGAAGCGTCTGCAACATCGCATTGCCCCGAGAAGGCTGTTTTTCGCCTGTTTCAGCGCTTTTTACTGGCAGGGTGGATACTATTCCTCTTATTGCGATCAAAAGCACCAGAACGCCTAATATCGTGTACAGGAGCCCTGGGCTCGAAGCGAGCAGACTCTTTATCCATACCCCTGCCAGCAGTGCCGGACCCATGAAGGCAAGCACCCTCAGCAGCTCTTTTCTGTTAAGGTCCTTATAGCTGCCTGCAAGAACATATACCCCCGAAAGAAGGCCGAGGGCGTTCAGCACAGGAACAGCAGTTTCCATGCCTACCAGCCTGACCGAGAAGGGCATAGCCAGTATGGTCCCGGCAAAGCCTGTTATTCCCTGTATGATGTTAGCGAGCAGTATTACTATATAAAACAGGAACTGCTTCATTTTAATACTTTAGTTCTCTGTTCTCACCCAGCACGCCGGGGTGGGCTCCCTGTTTTATGAGAGGCTCCCTGTCGGGATGCGCTATGACCCATTTGTTCCTCTGAAGAAGCAGGCCGGCTTCGTGAAGTCCATCGGCATAGGCCTTGTTCCTTGCTGCTTTTTCTTCATCCGAAAGCGGGGTATTGGTCCCTTTGGGGAGTATCACAGCTGCCATGAAGCCTTCGTCGCAGACCTTAAGAGGCGAGAGGTGCATAGTGGTCTGGTAAAGCTCTATAGCTGTGCCTTTTTCCACGTAGAACACCTGCGCCCAGTCGGAGACGTAGCTCAGGTCTTCGGTGAGATCCCAGCTGTGCCCAAGCATCAGGGCAAAGTCCGTGACCGCTATGTTTATCTCGCTGCCTTTGTGGTATTCCAGGCCGTTGAGATTGCTGTTCTTTCCGTTGCAGTATCCCGCCTGCAGGCTCATGCCTCCGTAGAGGACTTCGTACATCTTCTTTACGACAGGTTCTTCTTCCAGTTCAGGAACTGACGCCACGTAGATGTTTCCTTCTTCGGGGATCTTGGTGCAGCGCTCCATGCAGCTTATGATGCCTGAAGTGTCAAGGCCGGTTACGACCCTGCCGTAGGTGCGGAACGCGCCGTCGTGGACGCTGTATATAGGGAAATTGTTCTTATTGTTCAGATCTGTTAGTTTATTCACCGCGGACCACCTTTATAGTAGCACAAAAATCTTCTTTGCCAAGCCCCATTTCAAGAGCTTTATCGTATACGCGCGCTGCGTTCTCCTCGCCGGGCATCTTAACGCCGCATTCTTCTGCAAGCTTAAGGCAGATGTGCACGTCCTTGTGCTCGTTCTGCACGGAGAATGCCGTGGTGTAGTCCTCTTTTGCGAGAGCGTCCTTTTTGGAGTCCAGATACCAGTTGCCCGCTCCTCCGTAGGAGATGGCCTTTGCGTAGGTCAGCATGTCTATGCCGTTTGCTGCAGCCAGGGTGGAAGTCTCGTTTACGCCGTTCTGGATCTGGGATACCAGAGCGTTGTGGCATATCTTCATGACAAGACCTTTGCCGTTCTCGCCAAGGCGTATTATGTTTTCTCCCATGTAACTGAGTATGGGGCGCATAGCCTCGAAAGCAGCCGCAGAACCTCCGACGTAGATGCCCAGAGTTCCGGCTATGGCAGCGGCCTTGCTCTTTACCACTGGGGCGTCTATGAATTCAGAGCCGGTTGCTTTGACCTTTTCGGATATCTCCACGGATACTTTGGGGTCTATGGTACTCATGTCTATGCAGGTCATTCCTGGCTTAAGTACCGGGATGATCTCGTCGTATACGGCGCGGGAGTGTTCCGAGCGGGGCACCATGCTGATGAATACATCGACGTTTTCGGCGACTTCCCTTGAGCTTTCACACGGGATCGCTCCGAGAGCGGCAAGCTTATCGATCTTCTCCTGGTGATGGTCGTATACGTAGACCTTGTCATCGTGCTTTTTTACTATGTTTTCAGACATGGACTCGCCCATGATGCCGAGCCCTACAAATCCTATTTTCATGCTTTTGCCTTTCTTATTCCTTTGCCGTGTTGTCCCAGGCGTTCTGGAAGGTCTCCATGCCCTGTCGGGTGTAGGGGTGCTTTATGGAATCTTTGTATACGTCCAGGCCAGCAGTCACTATGTCCGCACCGGCGACTGCACAGTCTACGAACTGCTTGCCTGTGCGCACAGCGGCGCAGATGATCTGGGTCTTTCCGTAGAAACCGTAGTTCTTGTAAATAGTTACTATGTCCTGGATGTACTGCCTGCAGTCCTCTCCGTTGGCTTCTTTCCAGCCGATGAACGGGGATACGAAAAGCGAGCCGTTCTTTGCAGGAAGCAGTGCCTGCGCGGGGGAGAACACCAGAGTCACATTGGTGCGTATGCCTTCTTTTTCGAGGCGGCGGGCCGCGGTGACTCCCGCGAGGGTAGAGGGTATCTTGATGACGAAGTTGCTGCAGATCGCGGATATCTTCCTTGCCGCTGCGACCATCTCATCCGCGTCGTCAAGATGCGGGTCGATCTCAACGGAGACGGGGAACTTTTCGTATCCTTCAAGACCTTCTTCCTTTATCCACGCCGCAATGTCGGAAATGGCTGTAAGGAAGGGCTTTCCGGAATTCATTATGTGCCTGGGGTTTGTTGTGACTCCGTCTATTCCGAAAGTATTATACGCTTCTTTGATCTCGTCCAGTTTTGCGCTGTCTAAAAAGTATTTCATGTTTTCCTCCTGAGGTATGTTTTGTTATCAGAACTTGAGAGCATTGTCCCTGTTCCAGAGTTTGTCGAACTTAAAGCCTGTGACCTTCTCGCAGACCTGTATCTCTTCGGGCGTTGCTTCGGAGCTGTCTTCGCCCTTGCGCCTTGCTATCTCTTTCTTTATGATGTTGAACTCGCGCTGTTTCATCGGGAAGAGGGCGGTAAAAATGATAGCAAACACCATAAGAACTATAGGTGCGAAAATGTAGATCATAGCTATGCCGCGCTGGGTGGAGAAAGCCTGCCTGGCTCCGCTGCTGGCCAGCATCTCGTCGTAGCCGACCCACGAGAGCAGCAGTCCTATGATAGCGGTGGATATGCCTGTCGCGATCTTCCTGATGAATGTCGCCATTGCTGAGCAGGTGCCGGGCCTGTTGATGGAAGTGATGAGCTCGTCCACATCTGCCATGTCGGCGAGTATGGCGTAAATGGTAGTTGAGGACCCGGCCATGCCCAGACCTATGATAAACGACAGAATAAGTATTACAGTAAAGCTTGCACCTTCGTGGCTGAAGAACAGCAACGCCAGTGTAGCTATGATCCTGACGGGGAAGCCTGCAAGAAGCGGGAACTTCTTGGAGGTCTTAGCCATTATGAACCTGAAGATTATAGTTCCTACGAACTGTGAGAGCAGGATCACGGCCATAAGGTAGGTGAACCTTCCGCCGCCGTATGCGTTCAGAACGTCGTCCACGTAGTAAACAGCAAGGCCTGTCACGAAGTCCGCGGCGCCCTGGCCGAAGAGGAATATCGCTATGAATATCAGGAAGCTGCGGCTCTTATATACCGTAAGGGACTGGATGAAGCTCTGCCCGAAGCCTATCTTTACGACTTCCTTCTGCTTTTCCCAGGTCCCGAAGAAGGTGAGGAGTATCACTATCAGGAATATTATGCCGAAGATCAGGGCTACGGTGAGGTAGGGGCCGGCCTTGGTGTTGTCTTTTATGAGCAGGGTCGGAATGAGGCCTGCCAGGATAGCTCCGAAGGTGGAGAATATCATACGTGTGCCGGAAAAGCGTGCCCTGGTGGTGTAATCGTCCACCATGTCGGGAAGCAGTCCGTTGTAGGGCACCATAACGATGGTAAATCCAGTGGAGAACAGCATGTACATCAGCATGTAGAAGATGTATTTTGCCGTCATGGAACTGCCGCTTCCTATGCTTATCCACATCAGGACGAAGGTAATGGCGCTGACTATGCTTCCCACAAGTATGAAGAAGCGCTTGGCTCCGAACCTGGATCTGGTGCGGTCACAGATGTTGCCCATGATCGGGTCGGTTATGGCGTCCCAGATCTTGCCTATGAGCGGAATGGTGCCGGCCAGAGCAGTCGGCATGCCCAATGCCTTTGTAAGGAATACGGTGTAGAACGTGCTGATGACAACGAACGCTCCGCCGCCGTAGATGTCCGCAAAGCCGTAGCTCATGCGCGACCACAGGCTGTTTTCTCGCTGTTTAATGTCTTTCATCTCATCCTCCGAAAGTGTTGCTATACTCAAATGGTACTTCCATGATGGAACTGTTTTTCCTTACGAATACAGGCGGCGTGCCTACAGGCGCTTCTATATCGAAGCTTCCGCCTCCGTATTCTTTTCCTGTAAAGAGATGCACCCATTCGTCTTCCGGGAGCCATACCTTCCTGGACTTTGCGCCTTCGCTAAGCACTGGCGCCACAAGTATATCTCTTCCCAGAAGGTACTCGGTCTTTTCCGTGTAGGCGGGTTCTTCGTCGTAGTGGTAGAAGAGGGGGCGCATCACAGGGGTGCCTTTTTCCGCATTCTGCTTTTCCAGCGCTTTAAGGTAGGGCTTAAGATCCGCGTGGATGCGCGAGGTTTTTGCTAGCTGGGCAAGCAGTTCTTCGTCGTCTGTTATCTGCACGTTGCGCGATGGCTGGTTCCCCTCGTGGCTCCTGAAGAGCGGCGAGAAGGCGTTCATCTCCTCCCAGCGCATGAGAAGCTCCTTGCTCCTTGTCATGTGCATGATGGTTGTGTAACCTCCGACGTCGGAATGGGTGATGCCAAATCCGCTCATGGCGAGAGAAAGCGTTGCCGGTATTACGGAAGGCAGTCCATCGTCAACAGACCAGTCCACATGCTGGTCGCCGGTCCACATCATGTCCGATGCGGCTACAGTGCCTGTGTTTCCGGCGCGGGTGAAGAAGAACACCTCGTCCTGTTTCCCGGATTCTTCTATGGCTTCTCGGTTGAGCTTTGCCCAGATGGCAGGCCAGCGGTTGTGGAGTTTCTGAGGATCCTCTCCGGAGAAGAGGACGCAGTCCACGGGCAGGTATTCTCCGAAGTCGGCCATCCAGCCACCCATGCCTATGCCTATCATGTTGCTCTTTATTACGCCCTTGTACCACTCGTAGGCTTCGGGGTTCGTGAAGTCTATCATCGCGGCGGGGAAGGTGGTGATGGTGACGAGGTAGTCCTTGCCGTTTTTGTCCTTTACGCACCATCCGCGCTCAGAAGCGTAGCTGTAGAGCTCTTTTTCTATGGCCATGAAGGGGTTGATATATCCCAGGAAATGAATGCCGCGGGCCTTCCACTGCGCGATCTTGTTCTCCAGATCAGGGTACAGCTGCCTGTCCTGCTCCCAGTTCCACATCACCTGGTAGCCGAAGCCGGTCCTTCTGCAGCCGCACCAGTCCTGCGACCATATGCCGCAGACCTTCGCTCCGGCGGAGACTGCCTGCTCTATCTTTCTGTCTATGACTTCGGGGCCTTCCTGCACTGCAAGTATGGCTCCGTCGTAGATCCAGTCGGGGAGGATGCGCTGCCTTCCCAGAAGGGCGCTGAGCTTTTCCGAAAGTTCTTCGAAGCTCTCCGCGCTCTGGGTATAGATGACTGGCGGCTCCTGGCTGTAGAAGACGGTCTTCTGAGGATCTTTAAAATCGAACTCGCTGTACGCCGAAACATCCGCGTGCAGGAAATACTTTCTGCTTGAAATGAAGGTGGGCTGTGCGTAATATGATTCGTACTTTTTGAAGGGGAGTGTCCTGGCGGGCTTTTTGCCGAAGATCTTCTCCTTGATCATCTTTTTGCCTATGCGGTCGGCGTTCTGGTGCTCCGCGACGAATATGCGCACCTTTTCGCCCTTAAGATCGAGTTTGGAATAGACTTCTCCGCAGCCGTAGATGTGCTCACCGGCGTATGCCGGCAGGGTGGTCCAGAAGCGGTCGAAAGCGCTGTTTTCAGGAACGGTAAGCTCGGCCTTTGCAAGTCCGCCTGTCTCGATGACGGAGAGGATGAATTCTTCTCCGGAAGAGGGCTCCCTGAGTTTGATGCTGAAGCCGGATGGACTTTCCTGCTGCGATACCTTTTCAAGCGCGTACCTGCGGCTCAGCTTCTGTCTGTATCTGAAGCTGCCGCGGTTCATTGTGAAGCGGTTTTCGCCTTTGCCGACAGCGATCTGAATATCTTTGAAAAACTCCGTCATTTCAAGCCCTTTGACCTTAGCTATTAATTAAAACAATTAACCAATATTTATTATATCATTTGTTTTATGTTTTGCAATCTTGTTTTGGATAATACTTGAATACGCGCCTTTTTACAAGGTATAATCTGAAATATGAAAAAGATCACGATATGGCACACCAACGATGTGCACAGCAGATTTGAAAAGTTCACAGAGCTGGCGACCTTCGCGGCAAACCATAAAGATTCGGAAAACGATCTTTTCCTTGACGCGGGCGATCTTGCCGATACGTTGTCCGTAATGGTCAGCGGCACGAAGGGTCTGGGTGCGATGAGGCTTGCAGAGACAGCCGGGATAGACGCCATGGCGGTTGGAAATAACGAGTTCCTGGCCGGAATAGATGTACTTCGCGGAATGGCCGCATGCGGTGTTCCGATGCTTGCCTGCAACATCACCGATCTGGAAGGCCGTCCGGTGGAAGGCCTTGCGCCTTACATGGTCCTGGAAAGAGCAGGGGTAAGGATACTTCTCATCGGCTGCTGCCCGTTCTTCAGGCACGTGAGCTTTTTTACCGACAACGCGGGCGTAAAACTGCAGGATCCAGTTGCAGCACTTCCGAAAGTCGTAGAAGAGGAGAGGAAAAACTGCGACATCTGCGTTCTTCTGTCGCACGGTGGCCGCAAACGCGATCTTGAGATAGCCGAAAAAATACCAGGAATAGACGTCATCATAGGCGGCCACACCCACAGCGTCGCGCAGTACACCGAGCTGTCCTGCGGCAAGATCATACACCAGGCGGACTGCTACGCGCAGAGCCTGGGAAAGTTGGAGCTTTTCCTGGACGAGGAAAACCGCATCACCGGGTTCAACAGCGGGGAACTTAAAGTCAGCTGCGATCCGGACGCAGAGCTTTCCCGAGTTCTTTCTGAAGAGACCGCAAAGGGCGAGGCGGAGTTTTCCAGGACGCTCTTTACTATGAGCAGGGAGCTTTCATATGATCCCTTCGGCGAATGCCCCGCGGTGAACGTGGTGGCGGACAGCCTGTACGAGTTGTACGGAGGAGAATTTGCGATCATAAACAACGGCATCATAGAAAATGGTTTTTCCGGCGATATCTCGCGCATGTTCCTTCTGAAGACTTCGCCTTCGATACTCAACCCGACTACGGTCTGGTGGCGGGGGCGCGACATCAGAAAGGCACTGCTGGCATCCTTCGACAGGGAGTTCATAAGCCAGGAAGGCAAAGGCCCCGGTTCGCGCTTTACAGTCCTCGGATCGCTTTCCGTAAGCCACAACGTAAGGGTGGAATACAGACCGGAAAAAGCCCCGGATATGAGCGATATGCTGAAAATCACAGTGAACGGCGAGCCTTTGGACGACGGCAGGCTCTACTGCGTGACAGCTGACGACTACATGTACCGCGGCGTTGTGGGCTACACCATGCTGAAAGGCTCTGAAAAGCCGGAGATATACTACAAAGGATATATCAGGGAAATGCTTGAAAGAACGCTGAACGACCCTGAAATACTAAGACACGCGGACGAAAAGAGAATATATATCACAGGGAGGAAATAAGATGAATGACATTATCAGAGCCATGGAAGAACGCCGCAGCGTAAGGAAGTACAGGCCCGACATGCCGAAGAAGGAAGATCTTGAGCTCATAGCGCAGGCAGGTCTGTGGGCGGCAAGCGGAAGAGGCATGCAGGAATGCAAGACCATAATCGTAACTGACCCGGCTGTAAGGGCGCTTTTTGTTGAGGCCAACCGCAAAGCAGGGGGCTTTCCTGAAGGCGCAGATCCCTTCTACGGAGCCCCGGTCATAATGGCTGTAATTGCTGCAAAGGACCGCATCACAAACGTATGCGACGGCAGCCTTGTTATAGGCAACATGATGCTCGCTGCGCACTCTCTGGGCCTTGGCAGCATATGGATCCACCGCGCTAAGGAAGAGTTCGAACAGCCGGAATTCAAACAGCTCCTCAAAGACCTCGGCATAGAGGGCGAATGGATAGGTGTAGGCCACTGTGCCGTAGGATATACCGACGGCGAAGCTCCCAAGGCTGCTCCCAGAAAAGAAGGCAGAGTATTCTGGATATAACAGGCGTTTTATGTACATACGGCACTAAATACAGCCCGTTTTTTTGGTAGATTAATATGCCGCATTGTGATAGAATAATCATGTTATGGACCAGCTGCAAGGCAGCAAAGTTTAAGCAGTATCAATGGAGGATACAAGATGAGCGCACAGGTATTAAGTGGTAAAGTCGTTGCACAGGCGATAAAAGACGAGTGCAAGGCTGCAGCAGAAGAACTCAGAGCAAAGGGCATAGCACCCAAGCTTGGTATAGTAAGAGTTGGCGAGAAGGATTCGGACCTCGCATATGAAAGAGGAGCAACAAAGACCCTCACCGCAGCAGGCGTAGACGTAGAAGTATTCGCTATGCCGGCAGATGTCTCCCAGGAAGACTTCGACAAGAAGCTCCAGGAAGTCAACGATGATCCCACAGTCAACGGCATACTCATGTTCCTGCCGCTCCCCAAGCACCTTGATGAGAAGAAGGCACGCAACATGCTCAAGCCAGAAAAGGACATCGACGGCTGCACCACCGGTTCCCAGGCTGGCGTTTACGCAGGCAAGGACCTCGGATTCCCGCCGTGCACAGCCCAGGCATCTATGGAGATCCTCAAGTACTACAACATAGATCTTAAGGGCAAGAAGGCCGCTGTAATAGGCCGCAGCCTCGTTATAGGAAGGCCGGTAGCCATGATGCTCATGAACGCCAACGCTACTGTCACCATCTGCCACACCAAGACCGTGGACGTTCCTTCCATCACCAGGGAGGCGGACGTTGTCATCGCGGCTTCCGGCCAGATGGAGAGCGTTACACCCGAGTACCTGTCCGAAGGACAGACCGTCATCGACGTAGGCATCAGCTGGAACGATGCCAAGGGCAAGCTCTGCGGCGACGTAGACTACGACAAGGCTGAGCCCATAGTCGGCGCCATCACACCGGTCCCCGGCGGCGTAGGTTCTGTAACTACAGCAGTTCTCTGCAAGCACGTCATCAAGGCCTGCAAGGCTCAGAACGGTCTGTAATACAGGGCATTTAAGCGAATAAGATCATGACTGGAGGGGCAGATCTCTGCCCCTCTTTACATTTTTTTGCATTTAGTGTATAATATACAAACTTAGTTTTTTCAGATAAAAAGGGTCAACGGATTGAAGAAGATCATACTGTGCGTACTTGCATTATTTCTGCTAATTGGGCTGGTCCCGCAGCAGGCTTACGCGCTCACATATGAACAGACTACTGCATCACAGCCGAAGGCGATATGGGATTACCTGTACGCCAGGCTTGGTAATGCCTACGGTGTCGCAGGCATCATGGGCAATATGTACATGGAAAGCGGCCTGAGGCCAAACAACCTGGACAATACTGCCAACAGCGTCTTCGGCATGTCCGATGAAGAATACACAAACGCCGTGGACAGCGGCACCTACACGGATTTCGCAACGGACAGATCCTATTACGGCCTCAACCAGTGGGGCGGTTCCAGAAAACAAAAACTCCTGAATTACGCAAAGTCTATCGATGCATCTGTGGGCAGCCTTACGGCGCAGCTCGGCTTTGTTATGCAGGAGCTGAATACAGGGTATTTCTCCGGCCTTAAGAATGAAATAATGAACGCCACTTCCATCAGGCAAGCTTCAGACCGCTGGCTTGCGGTGTATGGAGGCGTTCCAAACAAGGACGAGTCCAGCAAGGCCGCAAGGGCATCAAGAGGACAGGTGTACTTCGACGCTTACGCTCCGGAAGAGGTCAAGAATCCGCAGCCTCAGACTCCCGCAGTACCCGGTGATGATCCGGCTCCGCAGACCCAGCCCGACCCTGATCCGGACCCCGGAAACACGCAGCCTGATCCTGGAAACACCCAGACTCCCCCGTCCAGCGGATCAACAGACACCCAGCCACCAGCCCAGACAAGTTCTGATACCCAGCCGCCGGCAAAGACTAACGCCGACACAGCATCCAGCGAGCCTGTAATATATCGTTCCAATGATTCTACGCTCAAATCGCTGTCTGTAAGCGGATGCACAATATCTCCGCGCTTCAGGGCTTCTGTCACCAGCTACAGTGCCGAAGTAAACTACGGCGTAACTTCGGTAAGCGTAAACGCGCAAAAAAACCACAGCAAGGCATCAGTAAGCATCAGCGGCGGAGGTGATCTTCAGGTCGGAAGCAACAGCATCAGGATAGTCGTAACCGCTGAAGACGGCAGCAGGCGCACGTATACTGTAAACGTCGTAAGAAGGGAAAAGGGCATAGTCTTCGACGCGGACGAGGAGTTCACCGGTACCCAGGAGCTTGAAGAACAACAACCCCCGGATGCTCCCGGCAGCGATCAGCCCGCAGTGCCTGATGAAAACAACACATCCTCAGAGCCTGCCCAAAATGATGCCGCAAAGAAGGGCTCTAAGGAATGGTACAAGCAGAAAGCTTCACTTACATGGGAGAGCATCGTATCGCAGCCGGTCCCGTACTATATTTTCGGAGCCGGGGCGCTTATACTGGTCCTTCTGATACTGCTTCTGGCGCTGTAGATAAGCAACCAAAAATGTATGATAAACATGCTGTGTAATTACGGCGTGTTGTGGTATAATAGCGGTGGATAAAAGGGAGGGAATGATATGAAAAAGGGTAAGACACTGATAAGGCTGCTGATCTTAGGCGGCGTAGCATATGCATTATACAAGGTGCAGCAGGAAGAGGACGCGGCAGCCTTTAAGGAAACCTTACGCGAAGAGCTCGGTGAGCCTGAAGAAGAGCCCGTATGCGGTATGCCAAATCCCGTACGGGAGCTGAGCTTTGAGGAATTCAACAGATCGGCCGGTACTGATGTGGATTTTGGGGCGCTGGACGGCACGGATCCCAGGACCTACTGCATCAACGCAGATCCTGTCATCTACGGAATAAGGCTCGACGATTCTGATTTCTTCAAGTACGATCTGCGCTTCTGCGAAAAAGGCTTTGATGGTGATATCTCCGGCATGCACTACGACTGGACTCAGCAGATAAACTATCCGGCAAGCGATCCGGAGTGCACAGTATACCTCAACGAGGACGGGCAGGGCGTCTGCCGCTGGGAAGACGGAACAAGGCAGTACACGCTCGCAATGATAGAAGGAGCGTCGCTTGTTAAGCTCGTCTGGATGAGAAAAAAGCTGGTGTCGCTGTTCTAAAACAGAAATGATTATTCTGTAAACAGTATTAAGTATCAAAAGAACAAGCCCCGGACTTCAGGTCTGGGGCTTGTTTCTATTGATGCTCTTAAGAGCGCTTATAAGTATGTCTCCAAGGCCCGCCACGCCTTCCGAAGATAGCGATACGGGGAAGTTATCGGAGAAAAGCAGCTGGGCTGACGGCGGGAACTCCTCGTCAGGACCCCAGATTATCATCCTTATAAACAGGCCCGGCATGAACTCTATCTCATAGGCTGCGTCGCCGCCGCTGATCTTTGTGGCTCCGAGCGCTTCGCAGTCTGCGCAGAAGGCCTGAATCTTGGTGCCGTAGGAGAAAGCAAGCCGCTTAAGGCAGCGCCCCTCGAAAGCCTTGTAATAAAGTTCTCCGCTGGGATACTCGCGGAATGATATGAATTTGCCTGTCCCGGGAGCATAGTTGCTTTCCGTAAGGAAATGCAGCAAAAGGACCTGCACGCCCTGGGCGGCAAGGAAGTCCGGCTTATCTTCCGTGAGTTTTTTGAAGACAAAGTCCGGGATCCGCACGCTGTACCTGCACCCCATGATGGTAACGAATACACAGTCGGCTTCCTTTTCCAGGCTGCAGCGCAGTGCCACTTCGTCTGCGGTCATGCCCCGGAGCTTTTCCTTATACCAGCGCAGCGGGTTTTCTCTGTAGTTGTTAGGTACTTCTTTTTGCATGGTATATCAGTTCTGTTTTACGCTGGGGAACAGGGAAGCGTCGGTGTGTGGCAGGAAGCAGGCTGCGACAAATGAATCCATATATCCCGGAATAGCTGAAAGCTCCAGGTAGGTCATGCTCTGTGCGAGCTCATTTATCTTTTCGCGCGCCGCAGTGCTCGTAAGACCTGCGTAGGCTCCGGCAAGCGAGGAGTTTCCTATGTAGTGGAAGCGCTCTCTTTCGATATCCGGGAGCATGCCTATGCGCACTGCGTTGTCCATGTCTATGCCGCTTCCGATGCCGCCGGCAACGTAGACGCTGTCGATGACGCTCACGTCCATGTCGAGAGACTGCAGCATGGTCATGATTGCTGAGAATATGGAACCCTTGGCGCGTATGAAGTTGTCAATATCGGTCTCGGAGATGCTGACCTCGCGGCCGTCGTCTCTTACTGCAAGAACATAGCGTCCCATGCCGTGCTCGTTGTGCTTTACGCGTTCGCCTTCACGAACGAACTTGCCCTTGGCGTTTATGATGCCGCAGCGGAAAAGTTCGGAAATAACGTCGATAAGGCCGCTTCCGCAAAGGCCTATCAGGGCTCCGCCGCCTATTATGCTAAGGCTCGGTTCCATGGTGTCCTTATCTATGGTGCAAGCTTCCGCGGCTCCGTCTGTTGCGCGCATTCCGCAGGAAATGTCTCCGCCTTCGAACGCGGGGCCGGCGGAGCATGCGCAGCTCATCAGGAAATCCCTGTTTCCAAGGACCAGCTCGCCGTTAGTTCCCAAGTCTATGAAGAGGTTTATTTCGTCCTTGTCCCAGACCATGCTTGCAAGGGTGCCGGCTGTGATATCTCCGCCTACATAACTTCCGATATTAGGCATTATGTGCACCGGTGCCTTGGGATTTACCGGAAGGCCGAGCTCGCCGGCAGGTACCGGATCGCAGGAGAAGAAGGCCGGGATGTAGGGCTCGCGCCTTAACGGACCCGCGTCTATTCCCAGGAACAGGTGGTTCATGGTGCTGTTTCCGGCTATCGTAAGGCTTATGACAGCGTCGGCAGGGACCTTAGCTTCTTTTTCCATGGCGAGGATAAGCGGGATAAGCGTTTCCTTTATCACCGCGTCCTGAAGTATCTTTATTCCGCCGGGTTTTTCCTGTTCTACTATTCTGTGTATGACGTCAGCACCGTAGCGTATCTGGCCGTTTCCGGAGGAAGCTTTTGCGAGTATCTTTCCGCTCTCAAGATCTGCGAGTATTCCTGTTACGGAAGTGGTTCCTATGTCTATTGCAAGTCCGCAGGCGGGAGCTGCGTCGGATGCCGGCGCTACGCGGAGTATCTCAGCTCTGTCTTCGTATTTCTGTACTGTAAGGCTGAGGTCGAACTGCGCGTCCCTGAGTTTTCCGGGTAGGGTCTTAAGCACAGAGTAGGGGATGATCACATCAGACGCGCCAAGCTCGGCGGCAGCGGCTCTTGAGAGCCTTTCGTCATCGGGCATGGTGTCGTCAAGAGTTGGTTCTTCGAGTTTTATCTTAAGGACCTGAGCTCCGTTTCCGAAGGCTAGGCCCGCGTTTTCTATGTCGTTCTGGCACTGCGTGAAGATCTCTACTTCCTTTCCTGACGAAAGATCCGCGACCTTCATACGGCTCTTGTATGCTGCAGCGATATCGGGGACTTCTACGGTTATGTCTTCACTGACCTTGGAAAGGCAGGCGAGCCTCCATCCGGTATCAAAATCTTCCTTGTTTATGTGGCGCGTCTCTGTACTGTCCACGTTACCTTCGGCTATCCTTATCCTGCACTTGCCGCAGGAGCCGTTTCCGGAGCAGGGCGCGTCTATCGCAACATTGGCAAGTCTTGCTGCGGAGAGCACGTCGGTGCCGCTCTGAACTTCTATGGAAGTAGTGGTGTTGTCTGATATGAAACTGATCTTTGGCATTTGTCTTCTCCGTAGATATTACAGAAAAACGCCGAAGCGCACCGCAAAGGCACGCTCCGGCATTGTCTAAAAAACTTACATTATCGGGTCCATACCCAGAGCCGGGTGTCCCTTTTCCTCCAGGAAGGCCATAACGCCTTCTGTGTCGGTGGCTATAGTGTCGTCGCAGATCATGTCTGTGAAGTTGTCTATGCCGAAGAGTTCCTTGGCTGTCTTGTTGAGCCTGGGTGCAACGTCGTCCTTCAGTTCCTTGGGCATCCATACGATACGCTCTATACCGCCTTCCGCGCTTATGAACTTCTTGGAAGCGATGAAGTGGCGTCCGTGTCCCATGAAGCCCGGAGTCTGGACTCCGCCGCCTGTCATGGAAGCCAGCTCGCCGAAGCTCATTCCGGAAGGAGTCATGCCTGCGTACTCACGGTTGCAGATGATGACGCCGTTAGCTTCCGGCATGATGCCGCAGATGCACTCGAAGCAGCCGCAGCTGGTCATCGGGTCTTCGATGAGGGAGTACAGTGTGACCTGCTCAACAGCGCCGTGGGTAGCTTCTCCGACTACCTTGTTGACTTCTGTGTAAGCGCCTGTGCGCTCGTCGGTGCAGCCGATCTTCTTGATTGGCTGGCACGGTCCGGTAGGATTGAGCTCGTTGGTGGCCTTTGCGTCGAGCCAGGAAACGGCGCCGCACAGACCGAGTCTTTCCGGAGTTACCACGCAGCAGTGGCTGGGCGAGAAGCTCTGGCAGAGTATGCAGGTGTAGAATGTGTCGACGCTCTCGTCGGACATGGATTCGAGCCTTTCATCACGTGCGTTGTAGGCGGGCATAGCTTCCTCTGCGAGGATCTTTTCTACCTTTTCTTTGTCAGTCACGAGGGTGACCTGGCACTTGTCTACTACGCTGCCGAATTCGTCCATGATCATGGCGTAGAGAACTTCTGCCATATCCTTGAGGCGGAGTCCGCTCTCGAAGGCTGCTTTGCTGATACGGATCCTGATGAGGTTCCTCTGGCCGGTGTGCATAACGCCTTCGAGGTAGTTGAACCATGCGTGGATCTTTCTCTCGATTACCGGCTCGAAGTCTTTCTGCATCTTGGAGCCTGCAACTTCTACGTAGGTAGCAAGCGGCAGCTCAGCGCCGAGCTCTACCTGGTCGAAGTCCGGTCCTATGACTGTGATCTTGTGATCTTCTACCTTGTCGATATCTCTCATAGTTACGAGCTCGCAGGTGGGGCTTGCGTGAGAGGACATCTCGACCTGCATGTCGCCCTTGCGGATGATCTCGCCTTCGAACGCCGCTGCGAAAGCGACAGGAACCTTGACGGCAGCAGCCTTGATCTTGATGTTCCTGAGTTCAAGTGATCTCTTGACTGTGAGGTCGTAGTCGGTGACCGCTTCGAGAGCACCGGGTACCTGGAGGTCGCCGATGGGCTGGTCCACAACGACGGGGAAGCCGAGAGCTATGGCTCCTGCGCCTGCGGATACAACTACCTCGTTGAGAGGTCCGAATGTATTGACGAATGCGGGTACTCTGTTCTTTGTGTAGTCGATGAGTCCTGCGAGGTTGCCCGGTTCGAGGTTGCCGAAGATGAGGGCTGCGCGGACAGCGACTGTTACTACGTGGATGACGGAAGTCACGTCGTGGCCGAGGGGCACGACACGGAGCTCAAGGCCCATCTTTACTCCCTGTTCGACGCACTGCTCGATGCAGTCACCGATGAGGAAGGATACGATACCCTTGCTCTGGTAATCCTTTACGACCTTCGCTACAACTGCGGGATCGTCAGCTTTGCCGATAACAACAGCAACGCCGGGGATGTCGCCGGTTACGAGGGGTACGCCAAGGGATCTGATGACTGGGTCGGGCACGAAGCCTATTCCGCTCTCGTTCTCGTAGGGGTTTGCTCCTCCGACGTACTTGAGACCTTCGATGATCTCAGCGCCTACGGCTGTTGCAAGACCTGCGTTGAGAGCCTGGCCTATGTCGTCCTGGTTGGTGATGAGGCTCTTGAGGACGCCCACGCATGCAGGAAGATCTCCCAGAGTCTTTACCTTAACGCCTGTAGCGGCGTAGATGGTGGGGAAGAAATAAGCGGTATCGGGGAAAGCTACCGGAGTTTCCGCACCGTTTTTAGCTATGGCATCGTTTACAGCGCCTTCGGTAAGTCCGGCTACTGCGTTGGAGCCTGCATAGATAAGATCTGTTAATGCACTCATTACTTTACTGTTCCTCCAAATAGATTTTAGATCTCAAGATAAGAGTCTGCGTAGAGGTTGTTGTTCTTGATAATGTCGCAGGACTTGATGGTCTCCATGAGCCTGAGGTCGCAGGGGTTGACGATGGCGGAGGTGAGGCCGCACATCATAGCCATTGCTACCATAGCGCTGTCCATGATGGGACGGATGTGCTTGGGCATACCGTTGGAGTTGTTGGAAAGGCCGCCGGTGGAGTTGAGGCCCTGCTCGGCGATCTGACGGATGAACTCAAGAACGTCCATCTGCTTGTCCTGCATTCCCTTTATGACAAGGAAGAGGGGGTCGAACCACATGTCGAGAGGATCCATTCCAAGGCCCATACCGCGTTCGAGGAGCTCCATCATGTAGGACATACGCTCGTCGTTGTCGGAAGGAACGCCTGCCTTTGAGCAGAGCGCTACGCAGATAGCGTCGTTTGCGGCAGCAAGGTCGAGATACTCGATGCGGTCGCCGGCGTCAGCGGAGTTTACGATGGGCTTGCCCTTCGCCCTGTTGTATACCTGGATACCGGCTTCGATAGCCTTCATGTTGGCAGTATCGAAAGCAAGAGGTACGTTGTCGAAGTTCTCCTGGAGAAGCTTGACGGCCCAGGTCATGAGTTCGGGACCGTTGCTTTCAGCAGGGCCGATGTTGACGTCAAGATAAGTAGCGCCTGCGTCGATCTGTTCTTTGGCCCTCTTGAGTATAGGCGCGGGATCCTTTTCATCCATAGCCTTGCGGATAGTGGGGGAGATGCAGTGGATGCGCTCTCCGATGGTAATGAATTTTGCCATATTAGTGCTCCCTTCAATTGTTAATTATATGCGTTACCGCGGCTTTTTCAGGGCCGCGGTAAAATTGAACCAATTACTTAAAATTGTTCCTCATGTAGTTGACGAGCTCGATAGCTTCAGTTGTACCGACTATGATCTCCCAGTCGGGCAGCTTGGCTTCCAGTTCTCCCTTAAGAACTGCGACCTTTCCGGGAAGTATGAGCTTTCTGCTCTTGACCTTGTCCTGTACCTCTTCGGTAATGAACTTGGCTATGCTGCCTGCGGAGAGCTTTCCTGCAGCCCATGCTGTAAGTACGGAATATCCGCCCGCGTCGGTGATGAGGAAGTTTACGGGCACTCCGCTGCGCTCCAGCTCGCCGGATACTACGAAGTAAGTGAGGGCGAAGTCTACGGTTATGGCGCAGGGGGAGTTCTCGTCTGCGCCGTTCATCGGATAGATTCCCGGGGAGACGCGCATCGGCTTCTGAGGATCTGTGAAGATGTTCTGCCTCAGGCCGCAGAGCGGCAGAGCCTGTGCGTAGGTGAGCTGGTCGAGCACGATGATGGAACCGTACTTGAGGACGAACATAGCAGCGTAAGCGGTCTGCAGGTGGGTGTTGCCGCCTGCGAGCTTGGCGACGTTTACTATGGACGGATATCCGCAGGTGCGGTCGCCGTCGGTAATAGCGCTGCGGCGGAGCTGTACTGCGTTTGCGAATGTCTCTTTTGCGGTTTCTGCGGTGACATCGATCACGAGGTTCTTGTTGCCCAGCTTTTCGATAGCTGCTACGGTGTCGTGGATCTCGGAAAGATCTTTGCCGGAAACGCCCAGCACAACGCCTGCTTCCTTGGCGATATTGCACATAGCTTCGTAGTTGGAAGCGTCAGCGCCGTTGAGTATGGGCTTCTTTTCCTTGCAGAGCTCTACAGCTGCCTTTGCAACTTCGGGATCCTTTACGCCGAGGATGAGGACCTGCTCAAGGCCAGCGACCTTCTTTACGAGGTTCAGATAAGCGTCTGCGCCCTTGGCTTCTGCGTAGTTTACGTAGAGCATCTCGGAGTACATGCGCTCACCGATACGGTCGTAATCTACCTTCTTGATGTTCGCGAGAACAGCGTCGATCTCAGCGTCGTCCATGCAGCTGCATATTGTGGAAGCGAACAGGTTCTTGCTGACGAATGTCTTCTCGTGGCGGAAGAGAACAGTTTCTCCGCCGAGCTTGTGAGCAGAATCTCCGGTTCCGACCTCGATGGTCTTCATCGGGGGTGCTGTAGCCTCGGAGAGCTGATCGATAACGTCCTGGCCCATGTGGGGGCATTTGGTGATGGGTACCGCGCCCTGAGCCACTTTCATGGCGAAAGCCATGCATGTCGGGGAACCGCATTCCTTGCAGTTCTTCTTCGGTGTGAGCTTGAATATGTCAAGACCTTTAAGTGCCATTGTCTGTATCCTCCTTTCCTAGCAGAGCGAATCTATCATAGCGTAGATAGTTCTGATAGATTCGGGGTGTTTGAGGATAACAGCGTCCGAACCGGCGGCAAGAGACGCAGCGGCGGTGGTGACTTCCATGTCTATTCCGCGCTCTTCTCTGGGACCCCAGTCGGGCAGGTCGGCCTCTTCAGCGATAGATTCTTTTACGACCCATGTTTCTGTGGATACCGGTGTGATGGTGGGCATCTGGAGCTGGGTGTCATTCTGTCCGAGAGCAGCTGCGCGTACGCGGTCCATAGTGGATACTACGTACTCATAACCGTAACCGGCAGCTGCAGAACCGAGGTTCATGATCATGGACTTGGGAGAAACGCCAAGCTGCATGAGCAGAACGTTCAGCTGCTTTGCGAGGTTGATGTCTACCGCGGACTCCGCGCTTACTTTCTGCCCGTAAGCAAGGCCGGCGGATGCGCCTATTGCCTTGTAGCTTTCTTCTCTGGCGCTCATGACAGTGATGTTCTTTCCGGCAAGAGCTTCGGAGATCTTGGTGAAGAGCTCGGTGTCCTTGTCGATGTTCTTGCATCCCATGATGACCAGCGGCTTGTCGATAGCGTCGGCTACAGCCTTTGCCTCGGCTATGCAGTCCTCTGTGGATTTGTTTGCTCCGAAGGGATCAGCTGCTGCGAAGTGCAGGCAGATAAAAGCCACCTCGTCCATGGCGGCTGCCTTCTTTGCTCTTTCGACCACGTCTGCGGCGCCGAAAAACGCTTTGTATCCTTCGGTCTCATCGTCGTATCCGAGATCGCTGATCTCAGCGCCGATGATGGGTCTGTGCTTGGCTTCCGCGTCGAAGGAATAGAACGGGAAGGTGCTTTCGCCGCCGAAGGTGACTGCCTTATCGCCAGTCCCTAAGGTCACTTCGTTGACGGATGCGTTGAATCCGTGCTTCTTTGGTGTGAATGGCATACTTTATCATCCTTTCTGTGGTAGGTATATATAAAACTCTTAGCAGTTTTAAACCTGATTCATTGTCTACAGCTGCAGCGTATCGAGCGCGGCGTAGAGCGTCTTTTTGACCGGTGCGTCTTCCGGAATATCCGAGGTAGGAAGGCCTTCGCTGTCCATCTCGTAGATCTGGTCGGAGTGGGGGAGCACCGCGAGAAGATCCAGGCCGTGTTCCTTTATGGCGGACATGGTGCCTTCGTTGAGCTTTCCGCCCGGCGCTCTGTTTACTATGAGCTTGGTGACAGGAGGCTCAAGCCCCAGGTCCTTTACCATCTCGTCTATCCTGGCTACAGCCTCGATGCCTCTTCTGGAGCAGTCGCTTATGAGGAACAGTATATCGATGCGGGGCAGGATACCTCTTGCGATATGCTCAAGGCCGGCTTCGTTGTCCACGACCAGATAGTTGTAGTTGTCTATGTAGCGGGAAAGCTGGCTCTGCAGGACGCCGTTTACGTAGCAGTAGCATCCTTTTCCCTGGGTGCGGCCCATGACGAGAAGGTCGTAATCCTTGCCTTCTGCAAGGGCGTCCTGAAGCTTCATCTCCATGTATTCGGGCTTGGTCATGCCCAGGGGAATGGGGTTCTTTTCGGACATCTCGGCGCGGGCTACTTCTTCGCGGATATCGCCGAGGGTGGTCTCGACTTCCATGCCCAGGACCTCGTTGAGGTTGGAGTTCGCATCCGCGTCTACCGCGAGGACAGGGCCTTTGTGGTTCTTTACCAGGTATTTGATTATCATGCCGCCGGTGGTCGTCTTTCCCGTGCCGCCCTTGCCGGCCAGCGCAATGACTTTAGCCATTTTTGCTCCTTATATTTCCGTGAAAGAAAAGCGCTCGTGAAGGCCGTCGGCGGTAACGTCGAAGATGACGGTGCCGGGGGTGAAAGCGTCCTCGGATATCTCTACGCTTTTATGCGAGCGCAGGAAATTCTCGACCCAGGCGCGTGGATCGTCTGTTTCAATTTCCCTGAAATCTACGTCCCTCATCTGGTTGCCGGAACACTGGTTGAATATCTCGTGTACGAGCTCGTATTCTTTCATAAGACATAATCCTTGACTTTAAATTAATCTCTTTAAATTATAAGGCTAAAGTCTGATTTTTACAACACCCGATTGCGTTCAGAATCAAGCTCATTGCAAGATTTTTAAGCCTTTTTTTTGTGCAAAGTGAAAAAATATGATTATGCTGAACAAATATTTGTTAAAATAAAATAAACATGTAAAAAATAATCGTATTTAAGCTGTTTACAGGTGGGATGTCTGTTATGACCAGGAAAAAGATAAGGGATGCGCTTTTCGGGCTGCAGGATATAGAATACAGAAGCTTTCAGGCAAAGCTGATGCCAACGGTAGAGCCGGAGAGATTGATAGGCGTAAGGACACCTGCGCTGAAGGATCTTGCGAAGGAACTTTGCAGAGCCGCGAATGATGATTCCGGGGAAAAGAAGGATCTGGAGGTGTTCCTTTCAGACCTTCCGCATGAGTATTTCGACGAAGACCAGCTGCACGCTTTTATTATTTCTTTTACTAAGGAATTCGGGACCTGCATAGCTCAGGTGGAGGCTTTCCTGCCATATGTGGACAACTGGGCGACCTGCGACACGCTCTCGCCTAAGGTCTTCGCAACACATAAAGAAGAGCTGCTGCCTTACATATGCAGGTGGATGTGCGAAGAAAAGGGTTTTGCAACTGCGCCGGAAGACACGTATACTGTTCGCTTCGGCATAGGCATGCTGATGAAGCACTACCTGAATGAAGCCTTTGACCCCGGGTATCCTGCGATGGTGGCGGCAGTCAGAAGCGAAGAATACTACGTAAACATGATGCGTGCCTGGTATTTTGCCACAGCGCTTGCGAAGCAGTGGGACGCGGTCATACCTTTCCTGGAAGAGAGGCGGCTCGATGAATGGACGCACAGGAAGGCGATCCAAAAAGCAGTCGAGAGCTTCCGTATAAGC
>JAFRXM010000020.1 GCA_017443515.1 Bacillota bacterium
GGCTGCGTCGGCTGCCGGATTTACCCTTACGGAGTCCGTTCTCATGTAGGTGATAAGACCTACGTGGCCCTGCCCTTTGACATTGATGCCCTCGTAGAGCTGCTGGGCTATCAGCATGGTCTTCTTGGGCGCAAATCCCAGGCGCACCGATGCATCCTGCTGCATGACGCTTGTGGTGTACGGAGCGTAGGGCCTGGTACTGGTCTCTTTTTCTTCCAGGTTCTTAACGCTGTAGCTGCCGTTTCTGAGCTCTTCGGCTATCCTGTCTGCGTCTTCCTGCTTCGAAATGGTAGCGTTGTGCTTTTCGTCCGGGAAGATGATCTTTTTGCCGTTTATCTTCTCCAACCTGGCAGTAAAGGTGGTCTTCTTAAGCTTTGCGGGAGTGCTGCCGTCCGACGCGAGATCCGCGGAGATGGCGAAATAGGTCTTGGGCTCGAAATCGTCTATCAGAGCCTCGCGGTCGCAGATGATCTTAAGAGCTGCGGACTGGACGCGCCCTGCAGAAAGGCCTCTTGAGACCTTTGTCCAAAGCACCGGGCTGATGCCGTAGCCCACGACCCTGTCGATTACTCTTCTGCCCTGCTGGGCGTCGACAAGATCCAGGTCTATGGAGCGCGGGTGCTCTATGGCTTCCATTACCGCAGGCTTGGTGATCTCGTGGAATTCTATCCTGCTTGCCTTTTCCGGCGGAATGCCGAGTATGCTGCAGATGTGCCAGGAGATAGCTTCGCCCTCGCGGTCAGGGTCTGTTGCGAGGTATACTTTGTCGGATTCGGCTGCAGCGGCCTTCAGATCCTTTATGATCTGCGCCTTGCCGCGCACGTTTATATATTCAGGTTCGAAATCTTCTTCTATCTTTACACCCATCCTGCTCTTCGGAAGGTCTCGCACATGGCCGACTGAGGCCATGACGTTGTATTTGCTTCCGAGGAACTTGCCTATGGTCCTGGCTTTGGACGGAGACTCTACAATTACGAGTTTCTTTTTTGCTGCCATAACGATCCTCTCAGAAAAAATAATCTCTTATATATAATTACTATCGAAGAGATTTGTCAAGTTCCAGTTTGATGAAATACTGTTATTATTTTGACACGAACAGACTCCGCCCCTCTGAAAACAGAAGCCCCTTAAGCTCCAGAGCCGTTGCAAGAACTGACGTTTCGCGCATGGAGAGCCCCGTCTTCATGGCTATGTACTCGGAATTGGATCCGGGATGCTCTATGACAGCGCCCAGGACCAGCTTTTCATCGTCGCTGAGTTTATCTATGGCAAGCCCTTTTGCCGCGCGTCCAAGGCCCAGGGCGGGCACTGCGTCTTCTATACTCAGTATAGGTTCAGCGCCGTCGCAGATCAGCTTGTTGACGCCTACGCTGTTCGGCTGGTTTATGTTTCCGGGTACGGCAAACACATCCCTGCCCTGTTCCAGCGCAAGCCTTGCAGTGATCATGGAGCCGCTTTTAAGGGCCCCTTCCACGACTACCACGCTTTTCGAAAGGCCGCTGATTATGCGGTTTCTCTCCGGGAAGTTGCCCTTCCATCCAATGGTTCCCGGCGCATACTCCGAAAGTATCAGGCCCTTATGCGCTATGGTGTTGTACAGCCTGATATTCGATTCCGGGTAAGGAATATCTATTCCGGTACCGAGCACCGCGACTGTGCCCGTACCGGCTTCCAGGCAGCCCCAGTGCGCCGCAGAATCTATACCTTCCGCCATACCGCTTACCACGGGAATGCCGCATCTTGCAACGGCGGATGCTATCTCCTTTGCCGCCCAGCGCCCGTACGGCGAGCTGCGCCGCGTTCCGACTATGCCTATAAGAGGCGTGCTTATCAGGCTTATATCTCCTATGTAGTAGAGGAGCTGCGGAGCTTTGCTGATGCTCCTTAAGTGCACGGGATAATCCGCGTCGTCTATTCTTAATTGTCTTATCGTGTAACTCATTTCATCACCTGAACTTATCTTCCGGAAAGCGGTAGCGCAGAGCCTCCAGGACGTGTTCCTCTTTTATGACCTGGCTGCCGTCCACGTCCGCTATCGTGCGCGACAGGCGCAGGAGCCTGTGATAAGCCCTTGCCGAAAGATCCCACTTTTTGAATGCCGATCCTATCAGTTTTTTTCCGGCTTTGTCCGGCATGCAGTACTTTTCAGTTAGCCTTGCGCCCAGCTGCGAGTTGTACTTTACCGGGAGGCCTTCGTAGCGCTCCTGCTGCATCGTAGCCGCGGTCTGCACACCTTTTTTCAGCTCCGCCGTGCTGCTTTTGCAAGGAGCGCTGTCTGCACTGATGTCATCGAACACCACTCTGCTGAGCATTGTATGTATATCTATCCTGTCCAGAAGCGGCCCTGATATGCGCCCGAGGTATTTCTGGCGCTCGCTCTGCGTGCAGGTGCAGGGTTTTACCGGATCGCCCCAGTACCCGCAGCGGCAGGGATTCATTGCGGCGACAAGCATGAAACGAGCCGGATACCTGATCTTGAAATTCACCCTGTTTATCTGTACGGCGCCGTCTTCCAGGGGCTGGCGCAGCGCGTCAAGAGTGCCTGATGCGAATTCCGGGAGCTCGTCCAAAAACAGCACCCCGTGGTGCGCCAGTGAGATCTCGCCGGGCCTTGGGATGCTCCCTCCGCCCACAAGCGCCGCCCTCGAAATGCTGTGATGGGGCGCCCTAAAAGGCCTGGTCTGGATGAGAGAGGTCCCGGCCTTTAGCTCCCCTGCTACGCTGTAGACTTCGGTCACCTCAAGCTTTTCATCGTAGGTAAGGGGCGGAAGCAGCCCTGCGATGCGCCGACCGATCATAGACTTTCCAACACCCGGAGGCCCTGCCATAAGAAGTCCGTGCATCCCGGCCGCGGCAAGCTGAGCAGCCCTTTTAGCCTCCTCCTGGCCGCGTATGTCAGCAAGATCCGGGTAGACTGCATCTTTATACGGAAGCTCCGTCTGCACTGCAGGATCTATTCTGTCGAAGCCGGAAAGATGGTCAGCGACCTGCCTCAGATCCCTTGCAGGTATTACAGTAAGATCCTTTACAAGGAGGGCTTCCGCAGCGTTTCCTTCCGGCACTATCACCGCGGTGACACCGTCTTTTTTAAGCCCCGAAACCATGGGAAGGACTCCTTCCACAGGGCATATCCTGCCGTCCAGTCCGAGCTCTCCGAGAAAGGCCGTCTGCCCTGTAAGAACGCCGTTCTGATCCTCCGGAAGGCTTATCGCCTCGCTGCACAAAAGCAACCCTACCGCTATTGGAAGGTCGTAGTGGCTTCCGTCCTTTTTCCTGTTGGCCGGCGTGAGGTTTACCGTGATGCGTTTTGTAGGAAACTCGAAGCCGCAGTTCTCCACGGCGGATCTTATGCGCTCGCGCGCTTCCCTTACGCTCTGGCTGCCAAGCCCCACGACGTTGAAAGCCGGCAGGCCTCCTTCCGCATCTACTTCAGCCCAGGTCGGCTCGCCGCTTATACCGTAGATGCTGGATGTCAGTACCCTTGCAAACATAACTTCCTCCTAAAAAGCGTTCTTAAGATGCCTTCCGTAGGCATTGCCGTCCTTGTAAATTATCTCGATTATATCCATACGCGGCTGAAGATATGAATAACAGTGGTTGATCTTGAGCCATAGCTGCGCGCAGAGTTTTAGCTTGCGCTGCTTGTCCTTTCCGACGGCTTCACAGGGAAGCCCGTAGTCCAGGCGGTTTCTGGTCTTGACCTCCGCGAATGCTATGACGCGGTCTTGGGGATGGGCGGCGATTATATCTATCTCTCCTATGCGGCAGGAGAAATTGCGCTCTACGATGTAGTATCCGGCTTTTTCAAGCATTTCAGCGGCTAATGTCTCGCCTCTGTCCCCTGTCCTGCGCTTTGACGTTCTGTTGTCCGGCATGCTTAAATTCCTTTTAATATCTGTTTTGGTATTTATTACCATACAATGATAGCAAAAAACAGCCGCTTTGTAAATGGCTGTTTTTGTAATTTCTGTAATTTTTATGATTTTTCAGCGTCCCTTTAGCATTACCGTTATGAGGTCGCAGGCTATGCGCGCCGTCTTGTCCCTGTCGTCGAGAATGGGATTGACTTCCACCATGTCCAGGGCCAGCAGTTTTCCGGAAGCCGCAACGGCGCTCGCAATGGTGAACCCATCGGAAAGAGCCAGACCGTCCGGCACCGGAGTACCTACCCCCGGTGCGATGCGCGGATCCATGGAATCTATATCGTAGCTTACGTGTATACCTTCAGTGCCGCTTCCGGCGATCCTTATAGCCTCGCTGATGCAGTGCTGCACGCCAAGCTCCTTGACATCCTTTGCTGTAAAGACCTTGACGCCGTATCTTTCGAGCTTTTCCCACTCCTGGGGCTCTATGTCACGGCCGCCTATGATGACGACTTTCTGGGGATCCACGGTGTATATCTCGCGGTCGTAGCCCACCAGACAGTCCGGCCCGCAGCCGCAGACCGCCGAAAGAGGCATCCCGTGGACGTTGCCGGAAACCGTGCTCTTATCGTCGTTGAAGTCCGCGTGGGCGTCCACCCAGATGACCCCTATGTTCTTATAAAATGTAGAAGTTGCGGCAACCGACCCCGCGGCGAGGCTGTGGTCTCCTCCGATCACCAGTGGCACCATGCCGCGCTTAAGAGCGTCGCGGCACTCCCTGTAGACCCTGCCGTTGAGCTCTATTATGTCCTCGTAATAGCGCATATTGGGAAGGCTCCTGCCACCGGTACGGGCCAGAAGATCGCCCTCGTCCTCCCAGCTAATGCCTTCCGCGTCGAGCATGTCGGTAAGCCCCGCGAAGCGCACTGCCGCAGGCCCCATGTTTACGCCTTTTTTTGAAGCTCCAAGGTCCAGCTGGACCCCAATGATATCTATCATCTAATCCTCCGACGGGTAAATTATGCTTATCTCCTCGGAAGCCACGGCGGCTTCGATCAGCGCCTCGCAGTCGAGCCTGCTCTCGGATTCAAGGATCTTTTCGAGCCTGGGCTTTGTTACAGGGTGCTTCGGAAGGAAGACTGTACAGCAGTCCTCGTAGGGCTGGATGGAAGTCTCGAAGGTGCCTATCTCGCGGGCTATGTCCATGATCTGGGTCTTGTCCATGGCTATGAGCGGCCTCATTACGGGAAGACTCACGGAGGCGTCTGTAACTACCAGGGCTTCCGCGGTCTGGCTTGCGACCTGCCCGAGGTTCTCGCCTGTTATGAGCATCATGCAGCCGTTGTCCTTTGCTATACGCTCTGCGATCTTCATCATGAAGCGGCGCACCAGTATGGTGGTCTCGTCTTCGGGGCAGTTCTGCACGATCTGTTCCTGTATGGGCAGCAGGTTGATGCTGTGGATGCGAAGGCGCCCCGTGTAGAGAGTAAGTATGCCGGCCAGCTCTTTGACCTTCTCCCATGCCCTTTCTGATGTATAAGGATAGGAGTGGTAGTGCACAGCTTCCAGGACCATGCCGCGGTGAGCCATAAGGAAGCTCGCCACCGGCGAATCTATGCCGCCGGAAAGGAGCACCAGGCCTTTGCCGTTGGTCCCAAGAGGAAGGCCGCCGAAGGCCAGTATCTTCTGCTCGTAGATATATGCGAAATTCCTGCGTATGTTTACAAAGAGCAGCGCCTGGGGCTCGTGCACGTCCACCTTGAGGACCTTGCAGCCTTTAAGCACATACGCGCCGATCTTCCTTGCGATCTGAGGGCTTTCCACCGGAAAGTTCTTGTCCGCCCTGCGGGCTTCCACCTTGAAGGTCTTTATCCCGCGGCTTTCTATGAAGCCCAGCATTATCTCAACAGCCTGAGCTCCGACCTCCGCCAGGGCGTCTTCCGCGGTGAGCCCGGTGATATCTATCTCAGTTGCGGGGCTTATGGAATCCACGCCGAACACGCGGCCTACGCGCTTTAAGATCTCCTCCTGAGGGGTATCCAGCGGAGTCCTTACGAATATGAGTCCGTCCACGCGCTCAGCAGTGATGCCTTCGATATCCTTAAGGACTTTTTTGATGCGCTGCACCAGCATGCGCTCGAAATAAGGCTTGTTCTGCCCTTTGAGCGCCACCTCTCCGCAGCGGACTATATATACTTTTTCCCTGTTGTTGACCATCTATGATCTCCCGGCCTTACGGCCTTGTTTATCTCTTTTTGAACGCCGAGCGCAGCTTTCTCTGGCTCTCGACATAGTATTTGAGGCGGCCGGCTGCGATACGCATCTCCTCCGCTGTGTTTTCCCTGCAGAACGAGAAGCGCAGCGCACCTTCTATCTCCTGGGGCTTAAGGCCCATGGCGGAAAGCACGTGGCTGCCCTTATCCTTGGAACTGCAGGCAGAACCCGTTGAGACGAATATCCCGTCCTGCTCCAGCTGATGCAGCAGCACCTCGGCACGGCATCCCAGGAAGCTGACGTTGAGCACCGAGCTGCATGAATCTTCCGGAGAGTTGATCTTAACGTCCGGTATCTGCTCCAGGATGAGCTGCTTAAGCACATCCCGGACCTCGAATCTTCCGGGCTTTATAAGCTCCGCCGCGGCTCCGAATCCAGCTATTCCCGGCACATTCTCCGTGCCGGAGCGGAAACCTTTTTCCTGGCCACCTCCGAATATGAAGGACGGTATGTGAACGCCTTTTTTTATCCACAGCGCGCCGACTCCCTTTGGACCGTGCACCTTGTGGGCTGAAATGCTTATCATGTCAGCGCCCAGCGCCTTAACGTCCAGCGGCAGCTTGCCGTAGCTCTGCACACAGTCCGAATGAAGGAGCGGCTTTGCCATGCCCTGCACTTTCGCGTACGCGTCCAGGATGCCGGCGATCTCTTTAACAGGAAATACTGCGCCTGTCTCGTTGTTAACGTGCATGACGGAGACCAGTATCGTGTCCGGGGTAAGAGCCTCTTTCAGGGCCTCCGGATCCAGATGGCAGCTGCCGTCCACGGGCAGAATGACGACGTCCGCCCCGCGCTGCTTAAGAGCCTCAAAGCATCTCAATACCGCCGGATGTTCCACAGCCGTTGTGATGATGCGCTTTCCCTGCTTTTTTCTCGCTTCCCACGCACCGAATATGGCCGTGTTGTCGCTCTCTGTGCCGCCGGAGGTAAAGCAGACTTCGTCCTCCTGGGCGCCTATGCTTTTCGCGACACTCTTTCTTGCGGCCTTGACCAGCTTTTCGGCTGACAGACCGAGACTATAGAGCGTGGAGGGGTTGCCGAAATCTTCGGAAAGTGCCCTGCCCATGGCCTCTGCGACCTGCGGGTAAGGTCTTGTTGTTGCGCTGTTGTCTAAATATATCATGTTCGTGATTCCGTAGTATCAGGATCTTGCATTTAGTAAAGAAATTGCTGGTTTTACGGACTGTCAGCCACTTCCACCCGCCCGCTGCGCGGCTTCACGCCGAGCCTTTTCGCACAGGGCTCTGTAAGTGCCCGATGCAGTCCTGCGCCAGCAATTCTTTTTTATTGCCGGGGCCGATACGGACAGAAGCATGCCTTTTAAGGCCATGCGCAGGAGACTATCGCTTCCGGAGATGAGCTGAAGCTGACGCACAAGGCGGGTCGGTCCGCCTTAGCGAGCGGCGTTAAGCCCGCTGCCGACTGTAGGCAAGGGCGCGTTCGCTCGCGTGTGCCAAAGGCTGCGGCAAAGATCCGCCCGAAGCGATCCTCCGAGGAAATCTGGTCGCAAAAGGCGTGCTCCTGTCCGGATCGGCCCGGGACGCAAAACGAAGGCCCGCGTTTTCAGCGGGCCCTTATTTGCTATTTTGCGTAATCGACTGCTCTGGTCTCTCTTATGACGTTTACCTTTATCTGGCCCGGATACTCCAGCTCGCTTTCTATGCGCTTGCTGATATCCCTCGCCAGCATCGGCATCGCATCGTCGGACACCTGATCCGGCTTGGCTATGATGCGTATCTCGCGGCCTGCCTGTATCGCGTAGGAGCTTTCGACTCCCGGCGTGGTGTTGGCGATCTCTTCGAGCTTTTGCAGCCTCTTGATGTAGGTGTCAAGAGTTTCGCGCCTTGCGCCAGGACGTGCAGCGGACAGAGCGTCGGCCGCAGCCACAAGCACCGCTTCGGGGCTCTTGGGCTCGTAATCTCCGTGGTGGGAAGCCATTCCGTTGATGACAGCTTCGGATTCCTTGTACTTGCGGAGCACGTCGATACCGATATCCACGTGGGTGCCCTGGATCTCGTGGTCAAGAGCCTTTCCTATGTCGTGGAAGAGGCCTGCCCTCTGCGCAAGAGCCACGTTCATGCCAAGCTCGCCTGCCATAAGGCCCGCCAGGTGGGCGACTTCCTTGGAGTGACTGAGCACGTTCTGGCCGTAGCTGGTCCTGTACTTGAGCCTTCCAAGAAGCTTTACGAGCTCCGGATGGACGTTGTGGCAGCCTATCTCGTAGACGGCTTCCTCGCCCTCTTTCTTTATGATGTTGTTGACTTCCTTGGTGGCCTTGTCGACCATTTCCTCTATCCTGGCCGGATGTATGCGTCCGTCCACGATGAGCTTTTCCAGAGCTACCCTTGCGATCTCCCTTCTTACCGGGTCGAACGCGGAGACTATGATGGCCTCCGGGGTGTCGTCTATGATGAGGTCCACGCCTGTTGCGGTCTCGATGGCGCGTATGTTGCGGCCTTCGCGGCCGATGATGCGGCCCTTCATTTCGTCGCTTGGGAGGTTTACTACCGAGATGGTGTTCTCCGCGACGGTGTCGGCTGCGCAGCGCTGGATGGCGCCGACTACGATCTCCTTGGCCCTGGTGTCAGCTTCTTCCCTGGCCTTGGATTCGATGTCCTTGATCATGACTGAAGCCTCGTGGCGTATGTCCTTCTCAAGGTCTTTTAAAAGCAGCTGCTTGGCTTCTTCAGCTGTGCATCCGGAGATCCGCTCCAGCTCTTCCACCTGCTTTTTGATGAGCTCATCCACGTTCTTTTCCTTGTCGCGGATGGACTGCTGCCTGCGCTGGATCTCTTCTTCTTTCTTTTCGATAGACTCCAGCTTGCGGTCTATCGACTCTTCCTTCTGATTGATTCTTCTTTCGGACTTCTTGACGTCGTCGCGGCGTTCCTTGATGTCCTTTTCGGCTTCCGTCTTGATCTGGTGAGCCTCTGCCCTTGCGTCCGCAAGAGTCTCTTTTCTGAGTGCTTCTGCCTTGTTTTCTGCGTCCAGGATCAGATTCCTGGCCTGTGTCTCGGCACTTCCGATCGTCTTTTCAGCTTTTGACTTTCTTAAGATGTAACCAACAAGTATTCCGACAAGCAGAAAAACGACAGCAACCACGATCAGGAGCACCCATGGGATGGGCTGTCCGTGCTGCAACATTTTCGTTCTCCTTGTTATTCCGTATTTGATCTATATAAAATCTATAATCAATTTGATATAAATCATCAGTTAATAATACAATAAAAGTGACGTTTTTGTCAACCGGAAACGTCACCAAATAGTAATAAGTTGGAAATTATTTTTTTATTGCTGCAGTATGCGAGTAGCTATCTGGGCGAAGCGCTGCTGCATGTCGCTGCCGGATTCCAGAGCTACCGGGCAGCCGCAGTTGTTTGCAAGATGTATTGCCGGCTCCTCGGAAACTATGCCCACCAGAGGGATCTGCAGAGCCTTTGTGATGAAACTAAGACCCGGTATGCTGTCGCTTCCGGAGTACTGCTTGTCCATGCGGTTTATGGCGTAGCAGCGCTTTGAAACGCCTATGCTCTCCAGTTTTTCGTTGAGAGCGTCCGCGTTGCGCACGGACGAATAGTCCTGTATGGTTATGATAAGCGCGGCGTCCGCTCCGTTTGCAACGGTGCGGAGTATCCCGCCCAGCGATACAGGGCAGTCCACTACGATAAGGTCGTAAAGATCCCTGAGCCTTTCGTAAAGAGCGCGAAGGTGCCCCGGACCGATGCCGTCTATCTCCCTGTACTGAGGGCATGCAATTATTGAAAGGCCGGGGCAAAGATCGTAATCTATGATAGCCCTGTCCAGAGTGCAAAGGCCGGACATTACATCACCCAGATCGAAGAGTATGCGGTCTTCCATGCCGAGATATATATCTATGTTCCTGCGGCCCATATTAAGATCCATGAGCAGGACCTTAAGGCCTCTGCCCGCCGCCGCGATGCTTGTATTTACTGCAAATGTTGTCTTTCCCACTCCGCCTTTTCCGGAGCAGACAAGGACGACCTTACCCATGACTGATAACCTGAGTTGACCTTTCTTGTTGTGATGCCTTTTTATTATAAACGCTGACACCGCGTGAAAAAAGTGCTATTTTGATTTTCCCTGAGCTTTTTTACGCGCTTTCATCGTTTTTAAAGACGCCCTGCTCCCTGAGGCTCACAAAGCGCCCGTCTCCTATTATTATGTGGTCCAGAAGCTCTATCCCGAGGACCTTTCCCGCGGCAGCCAGCTGCTTTGTGAGGATCAGGTCCTCCTTGCTGGGGCTCGGATCGCCGCTGGGGTGGTTGTGGGCTATTATTACGCCGTAGGCGCCCTTCCTTACCGCGTTCGCGAACACCTCTCGGGGGCCTGCGAAGGCGGAATAGATGCCGCCCTGGGATACGTCCTCCCTGGCCATGAACTCGCCCTTGGTGTTGAGCATCAGGACCTGCAGCTTTTCCTGCTGGAGGTTGCGCATGTCGCCCATGAACATGTCTGCTACGGATTTCGGGTCGTTTACCGCTATTTTCCCCGAAGGAGGCGCTGATGCGAGCCTTCTTCCGAGCTCCACAGCCGCAAGGATGCGCCCCGCAGCAGCCGGGCCTACCCCTTTTACCTTCATAAGCTCTTCGGGCTGCAGATTAGCCAGGCCCTGCAGGCCTTTGGACTCAATAGAAAGCACCCGCCCCGCAAGCGTAAGAGCGCTGTCTTCTCTGTTTCCTGAGGATATCAGGACGGCCAGAAGCTCTGTTGCGGACAGTGCGGATGCACCGAATCTAACCATTTTTTCGCGCGGCCTTTCAGCCGGCGGAAGATCTTTTATTCCAAGCATGATATCTGTTCTCCTTTCGGGCAGATATCATATCATCGATTTACATTTTATTCCAGTACATTGAGGCAGATCTGTGCCATTCCGGCGTTTTTCGATGCCCTGTCAGTGTTTTTTGAACACCCAGGTGCGCTGCCAGTTGTAGCTGATAAAGAACAGGATGAGATCCACGACCACCTTCAGCAGAGTGACTATGAGCCCCTGCGCGTGCAGTATGTTGGTAAGGAAGCTGAGGAACAGCCACGAAAGCAGCATCCTTACTGCGCAGATGATGTAGTATTTCCATATGGTCTTACGCGCCGGGGCCTTGCTTCCGAACACCTTGGTGCGGCTGAAGTTGTAGTCCACAAGCGATGAGACTATCCTTGCGACAGCGGTCGGAATGAAGAGGCTCGCCGTAGTGTAATCTTTTATGAAATGTCTGTTTATGAAGGCTGCCGCGGCGGCGAATACCCCAACGCCCTTTTCAGTAAGAGCGTTAAGTATGGAGAAGACCACAAGGTCCACGACCGTGGCTATGCAGGAGCCCAGGACGAACAGGATTATCGGCTTGTATATCCTGTAGGAGTCCTTTATTACGTTGAAATGGCTGCTGCTGTTGTCGTCTATATAGACGGTCTGGATGGGGATCTCGCCGTAGGGTATGCCCTTGTCCTTTATGTAGATGAGCATGTTGGTCTCATACTCGTAGCGGTCCCCTTCGACCTTTTCGGCAAAATCCCTGAGGTATTCAGCCGGCACTGCGCGAAGACCGGTCTGGGTGTCAGAAAGTTTTATTCCGTAAACAACTCTGTATACAAAGGACGAAATGCGGTTTCCAAGCCTGTTATGGGTAGGAACATGGCTGAGAGAAAAGTCTCTGCAACCAAGGATGACGCTGCCCGGACGGGCCTCCATCTCCTTTGCGAGACGCACCGTGTCCTCGGGAGTGTGCTGGCCGTCGCCGTCTACGGTTATGACGCCGCGAACGTCCGGCAGATTGTCGCTCACCCATGCAAAAGCGTCGCGAAGCGCCCTTCCCTTGCCCTTGTTGACTTCGTGCACGATAAGATCGCACTGCGCCGGGTATTTTTCCATGGCCTCGGCAAAGTACTTCTTGTTCTCCTCGTGGCTGCCGTCGTCTACCATCACGACATGCTCAAACCCGGCGGCTATCATTCCGCCTACGGTATTGACCATTTTTTCGTCCGGATCGAGGGACGGGATTATAATCGCGATATCCTTCATGATGTTCTCCATTCGACCGCTAATTTTAACACAGATCCGTCAAAGTTCCAAGAAGTTTTTGCGGTTTCGGTGTGAAGCCCAAGATCTGCATGCAAGAATTTTTAACATACCGCAGGCAAAAATGTTATGAACAATTGGTGGAACGCACTGCCCCCACCTGCTATAATCATGTTGAAAACAGTTGCAAAGGTAGGAAATGTATGATGTTTAAGGACAATCTCATATCCCTGCGGAAAATGAACAGGATGTCGCAGGAGGAACTTGCGGAGCGCATAGGCGTCACCCGCCAGACCCTCTCCAAATACGAGACCGGCGAATCGCTTCCGGACATAGAAAAAAGCCGTGCCATAGCGGACGCATTCGGGATCTCGCTCGACGAGCTCGTAAACGCGGACGACAGGATGTTGCTTCCGGGCAGCACCCCAAAGGGAAAGTACATCTTCGGCGTAGTCAAAGTCGGAGACAAAGGCCAGATAGTACTGCCCGTAAAGGCACGCCGCGTGTTCGGGATAAACCCGGGCGACAGCGTAGTGGTCCTGGGCGCGGACGGCCAGGGCATAGCCATAATCAAGGAACAGGGTTTTCTGGACATGGTGAGCGAAATAAGAAAGATGGACAAAGAATGATGGACACAGTGCTTAAAGTAGAAGGACTCTGCAAAAAATACCCGAAGTTCACGCTTGCGGACATATCTTTTGGCATGCAGAGCGGCCGCATAATGGGCCTCATCGGAAGAAACGGAGCAGGAAAGACCACCACTATCAAGTCGATCCTGAACCTTATACACAAAGACGGCGGCAGCATACAATATTTCGGAAAAGACCTGCAAAGCTGCGAACAGGAGATAAAACAGCAGATCGGCTACGCCGCCGGCACCGTTGATTACTATAAAAAGCAAAAGATACGCAAGATACTTGATATAACAAGCACTTTCTATGAAAACTGGGACGAAGAGGCCTGCCGCAGATACATGCAGCTATTCTCCCTGGACGAGGACAAGACCCCTTCCGAGCTCTCAGAAGGCATGAAAGTCAAATTCAGTCTTGTCCTGGCGCTTTCGCACGGGGCAAAACTTCTGATACTTGACGAGCCCACCAGCGGGCTGGACCCCATCTCGAGGGCGGAGCTTCTTGATATATTCACGCTTCTTGCCAAACGCGGAGTATCGGTCCTGTTCTCAACGCACATCACCTCCGATCTGGACAAGTGTGCAGACGATATCACTTACATCAAAAAAGGCCGCCTGCAGTACAGCGGAAAGCTCAGCGATTTCATAGCGCAAAGCAGCGCCGCGGGGCTTGGCGGCACCCTCGAAGACATCATGATAAACTCGGAAAAGGAGACGTTCGATGAAGGCCTTGCTTAACAAAGAGATAAAACTCGCGTCATCCATCATAACCTGGCTGTTTCTGGTCTTCGCGCTGATGGCGCTGATACCTGGCTACCCCATTCTTGTGAGCGCGTTTTTCCTTGGTCTGGGGCTGTTCCACTCCTTCCAGAACTGGAGGGAGAACAACGATATCCTCTACACTGCCCTGCTTCCTGTAAGGAAGACCGACGTGGTAAAAGCCAAGTTCAGTTTTGTGATAATGATACAGACGGCCTTCTTTGTGCTGTCCCTGATACTTACTGTTCTGCGCATGACAGCGTTGAAAAACAGTAATGTTTACGTAACTAATGTTATGATGAACGCCAACCAGTTCTACCTGGCGGCCGTGCTAATAGTGTTTGCGTTATTCAATGTGGTGTTCGTATGCGGCTTCTTTAGGACTGCTTACAAGTTCGCAAAGCCTTTCGTGGCCAGCAGCATACTGACCTTCATCGTGATAGCAGCCGCGGAAGCTCTGCACCACATCCCCGGCCTGGAATTCCTCAATAAAACAGATTCCGCTGCCGACCTTCGGATGTGGATCATCCTTCTTGCCGCGGCAGCGGTCTACATAGCAGTTACCTGCATTTCTATCAAACGTTCTGTCAGACTGTTTGATCAGATCGATCTGTAAGGCCGGCGTACAGCTCCGCGCTGTCGTAACCGGTATGATATCGGTAAGGATTTAAAAGCCGGAAGATGGAGCGGCGGTAGCGCGTGCCCAGATCTACCCTGTTTATCATCTGGAATCCCCGGAAAGGCGGCATATAAGTTATAATATCGTTGATATCGGCAAAATTCCAGCATTCGCTGCAGATGGACCCAAGGTATTCCCGCATGCGCTCGGCGTTGGAACTGATGCTTTTGAAAGGCCTGACGCTTCCGAAAGTAAAAAGGTGCGGCTTTATACCGTAGTTGAAATTAAGGTCCTGAGCGCAGAGTATGGCCTGCCCCGAGCCCAGCGACCAGCCCAGGATCTCGGTCTCGGAGTCCGGATACTGCTGGTGCAGAAGGTACCACTGCTTGCGTACCTCGCGCTTTTGCTTATGTGTGATAAAGAAGCAATAGAAGTGCAAAAAATTTTGCCGTTCCTATCCGACACTTGGCCATTGTGTCGGATAGGTCGGGCGGTTATTCGGGCAAGTCAATCTTGCCGACAAAGCTGTAATAAATCTCAA
>JAFRXM010000021.1 GCA_017443515.1 Bacillota bacterium
ACATGAAGATGAGTTTAAAGAACAAAACTGAAGGGACTATTCCAGGTTGGGGCGATGCAGTCACTTGGAATGAGCTGCACATGTCCAAATCCTTCCCAACTTATTGGGACTGATCACCAACGCTTTTTGTCCTATAAGCCAAAAATCAACGTGAAAACGCCGCCCGGAATGTATATGTCCAGGCGGCGTCTTTCACAGAACTCTATGCAATACGTCGTTTCTTTTAATTGTTTTCGGTGCTGATTATAACAGCGCCTCCGGTAAGGTCGACATAGGATATGCTGCCTTCTATCTCTGTGACAGCACCCATGACGTCCGTCATGATGACCTTACCGCCCTGCACTTGTATGCTGTCCACATAGCGAGCGGCGATCAGGCTTTCTTCTTTTTTGTTAAGATATGCTGTAGAAAGGCACATATTCTTCTCCTTTTATATTAGATATCGAACGGATCGAGGCCGAATACCGGGTGACCCTTTTCTGTGAGGTATTCCATCATCGCTTCAAGGTCGTCTGCTGTGGGAGCTATGGTCTCGTCGCAGATCATGTCGGTGAAGTTGTCGATACCGTACAGTTCGTTAGCGGTCTTGTCGAGCCTGGTCCTTACCTCTTCCTTAAGCTTGGAAGGCATCCAGACGATACGGGCTATGCCGCCTTCGGCGCGCATGAACTTCTTGGAACCGATGAAGTGCTTGCCGTGGCCCATGAAGCCCGGGGTCTGCTGACCGCCGCCTGTCATGGAAGCGAGCTCTGCAAAGCTCATTCCAAGAGGTGTTGAACCTGCGTACTCGCGGTTTACTATGATAACACCCATCGTTGCCGGCTCCATGCCGCAGATGCACTCGAAGCAGCCGCAGCTTGTCATAGGATCCTGGAACAGCGAGTACAGGGTTACCTTCTCCAGAGCGCCGTGAGAGTACTCGTTTACAGCGCGGTCTACATCAGGCCATACGCCGATGTTCTCGTCTACGCAGCCTTCCTTGGAAACGATCTGGCATGGTCCGTTCGGGTTGAGCTGGTTGGATGCCTTGGCGTCGAGCCAGGATACAGCGCCGCAAAGACCGAGTCTTTCCGGAGTGACGATGCAGACGTGGCTGGGCGAGAAGCTCTGGCACAGTGTGCAGGTGTAGAACTCGTCGACTGTTTCGTCTGTGAGCTTGGCAAGCCTGTCGTCTCTCTGGTTGTAGATTGGAATAGCCATTTCGTGGCGGAGCTTTGTACACTCGGACGGGTCTGTAATGACGGTGACCTGTACCTTATCTACTACTGTATCGTACTCGCTCTTGAGCTTGGCGTAAAGGACTTCGCCTATGTGCCTTGCCCTGAAGCCGGCTTCGAAAGCAGCCTTAGAGACACGGATACGGATCTGGTCTCTCTGACCTGTGTGCATAACGCCTTCAAGGCAGTTGAGCCAGGAGTGGAACTTTCTTTCGAATACGGACTCGAAATCTGTCTGCATGTTCTTTCCTGCTATCTCGGCTATGTAGGCGATCTGAACGCTTGCGCCCGGCTCGTATATAGGCTCGGAGCCTGCCTCTGTAAGTACGTCGTAGAAGTGGTCGAAATCCGGACCGATGACCGTGATCTTGTGGTCTTCGATCTCCCTGGCGTCCTTGCTCGTAACAAGCTCGAAGCAGTCTGTACGGCTTCCGTAAGCTTCGAACTGCATGTCGCTGCGGCGGATGATCTCGCCTTCGAAAGCAGTGTTGAACGCGATAGGAATATCCATTGTGGTGACCTTGATCTTGATATCCCTTGCTTCAAGAGATGTGTCGATCCAGTCTTCGGTATCCTTCTGTATGATGAGGCTCTTGGGTACTTTCCATAAAGGCTCGTCTTCGTTGGTGATGACCGGGAAGCCCAGAGCGATGGCGCCTGCGCCGCAGGCAACTGTAAGGTCGTCTACAGGTGCGTAGGCGTTTACGAAGGCCATGATCCTGTCGAAGGTGTAGGTGTTCATGTCCCAGTACTCGCCGGGCTGGATGTTGCCGAAGATCATGGCAGCTCTCATTACGAGGCTGATGACGTGGGAAACGCTCCAGATATCCGGGCCTACTTCCACAATGCGGACCTTGAAGCCCATGGATATGCCCATGCGCTTGGCCTGGTCAATTATTCCTCCGATGAGGAATACGAAGATACCTCTGGACTGGTAGCCCTTGATGGTCTCCATCGCTTCCCTGTCGGAAGGAGCCGGACCTATCATGACTACGAATCCGGGGATGTCCTTGGTAACGAGTGGAAGACCCAGCTCGCGGACCTCGGCGTCTGTCATGTGTCCGTGGTACTGTCCCTTGTAGGGATCAGGATCGTCTGCATACTTGCAGGCTTCGATGACTTCTGCAGCCATCGCGGTGGCAAGTCCGGTGTGGAAGACCTCAGTGGTCCTGTCCTTTCTTGTCATCCACTCTTTTATCTTTCCGTCCATGGCAGCCTTAAGGTCTGCCAGTGTGTGGACTTCTATATTTGCGTATGTGAGTATTGTCGCACAGTTGAATGCTGTGCTGGGGAATTCCATGGGATGGTCCGCACCGAGCCTTGCTATGGCTGCGTTAAGATCCTTTTCGGCCTTTGCGTACATTTCCGCGCTTCCCTTGAATGCGCTGTCAAATAAGCGTCTCACGCGTTGTTCCTCCTAATTTATCCGTTCTATACAGAATGATCTATTTTTTCCTTGATGATGCGTATCTCCTCGACTGCCCCGGGGGCTATGTCGTAGGGAGATGCGCAGCGCCTGTCGGCGTCCGACACATCGTTGCTGTAATGGATGATGCCTAAAAGGTCTTCTTCCGGCACCATGCTGCGAATGAAGGCTTCGTCTTCTTCACCGCGCACCTTGTTTGCCACCACGCTGACCTTAGCGACTCCAAGGTCTTTGGCCAGCCTCTGCACGCTGTGGTAGGTCTGTATGCTCCTGGCTCCGGGCTCCACCACCACGATGAACTGGTCCACCATGTCCGTGGTGCCGCGGGAGAGATGCTCCAGGCCTGCTTCCATATCCATTATGACTACCTCGTCCCTCTGGATTATCATGTGGGACAGCAGCCTTTTGAGGATCACGTGCTCGGGGCAGACGCAGCCGGCTCCGCCGACCTTTACCGTTCCCATAAGCAGAAGCTTTACGCCGTTGATCTCGCGGGCGAGCTTGTCGGGAAGATCGTCCACCTTGGGATTGATCTTGAAGAACCTTTCGAACTCGTCTGCGTGAGTGCGCTGCTTGATGAGCTCCTTCATCTCCGTGATAGGAGTGATGGCTGAAAGGTCCTCTTCGGTAAAGCCCAGCGCCAGGCCAAGGTTCGCGTCCGGATCGACGTCCGCGCAGAGGACCTTGCGGCCTTCATCTGCGTAGAGCCTTGCCAGGCATGCAGCGAAGGTCGTCTTTCCTACTCCGCCTTTTCCTGTTACAGCTATTTTCATATCAGATACCCAGCGCGGCGCGCTTGGCCTCTATGCCGTCTATGATGTCTTTTACGAGCTGCTCGGGATCGGTATTGATTATGTATCCTGCTCCGACCATCTTTCTGGTGCCTTCGGTAATAAGCTCCATCATTTGGGCGGATCCTCCTACCAGAGGATCTATTCCCAGGTAGGTATCGATACCGGTAGCAACTACGTAGTTAGCGATGGACACGGCCTTCTCGCTCATCCACTCGGGGGCGCAGCCCACGACCGGAAGCTGAGTTGTGTTGATGCCCCAGTCCTTGGCTATGCCGGTAACGAGGAGCATCATGCGGCTGATGTCTACGCAGGATCCCATGTGCAGCACCGGCGGGATGTCCGCAAGTGTGCAGACACGACGCAGGCCCTCTCCGCAGAAGATCTTTGCGCGCCTGTCGAGAAGACCGGCCTTGGAAGCGGCCTGGGCAGCGCAGCCTGTAGCGACGATGACGATGTCGTTCTCGAGGAGCTTCTTCATGATCTCGATGTGGGAGTAGTCCGGGCGGACCTTGGGGTTGTTGCAGCCAACCATGGCTACAGCACCGCGGATAACGCCGGACTTGACGCACTCGATGAGAGGCTTGTAGGTGTCGAACTCATCCAGGTGGGTGTTGGCTACTGTGTCGAGGCGGCTCTTAATGCCCTCGCAGGAGTAACCTACGGTAGCGATGTGCTTGTGCTCCGGGATGAAGATCTTTCCGGGATCCCTGTTGGGGAAGTTGTCTATAGCTTCCCTGACGATCTTTTCAGCTATCTTGCCGGCATTCTGGCTGGTGATCTCCAGATACTCAGAAAGAGGTATGCGCGCTATCGGGGAAGTCGTGTAGAACTTGGTGTGGAAGCACTCGGATACAGGCCCGATGTTCGGGAAGATGCACTGTACGTCCACGACTATGGCGTCGCAGACGCCTGTGAGTATGACTGCTTCCTGCTGGAGGAAGTTGCCTGCCATCTTGATCTTGTGGCGCATCATCATCTCGTTGCCTGTGCAGCAGAGACCTACTACGTTGATGCCCTTGGCGCCTACCTTCTTGGCGCGCTTGATCATTTCGGGATCTTCGGCGTAGCGGATGATCATCTCCGATACGGCGGGATCGTGGCCGTGGCAGACTATGTTGACCTGGTCCAGTTCCATGACGCCGAGGTTTCCTTCGGTGTCGTGAGGCATGGGTGTTCCGTACATGATGTCGGACATTTCGGTTCCGGTCATGGAACCGCCCCAGCCGTCGGAAAGGCCGCAGCGGAGCGACTGGCGGACCAGAGCTTCAGCGTCGGCGGTGTTGCCCATGTGGGTCATGTGCATTGCGGTAACTACCTCGCGGTCAACGGCGCGCGGGGTGATGCCTTCCTTTTCCCAGACTTTCTGGCGCTCTTTGGTGGCTCTGTCCACCCAGCGCTGATAGCCTGTCGGTTTTCCGTACTCGTTGATGCTGATATCGGCTACGTCGTGAGCAACGTCGTAGATATCGCGTCCCTTGGTGGGAACTCCCCACTCCTTGGCAAGCTTGAGGAGCTTGCTTGCGTCTGTGACGTGATAGTAGCCGTCTTCAGTTGCATCATGAAGCTTCCATGCGCACTCGCGGCCGTGGTCGGAGTGAGTTGCGGCTCCGCCGGCTGCCATACGCAGATAGTTGCGGCCCGCTATGGCGTCGGCGGTAGCACCGCAGATGCCCTTGGGAGCTTTGGGTGTGATCCTGCAGGGGCCCATAGCGCATATGCGGCAGCATATACCCTTTTCGCCGAAGCCGCAGTGCGGCATCTGCTTGGCAACGCGGTCCTGCCAGGTGTCGATACCCACCTGCTCAGCTGTCTGGTGCAGACGAGCCTGATCGGCTTCCATCTGCTCAACAGTCGTCAATTTGAATTCCTGACTCATTGCTTAGTTCTGTTCCTTCCAATTCTGCTTTCATATTTTGTTTACAGGCGAAAACCGCCTGTTTACTAACAAACCATGTCTATAATAATATATAATAAAGCAAATTAAAAGCATTAATATATTCCTCTTATGTAACTTTTGGTTGCATCTGCCGCCTCCGGTGTTATAATTTTATCAGGAGAATAACTGTTTTTCCGGAGGTACAGATAAATGGATATAAAACAGCTCAAAGCTTTCATGGCCGTGGCTAATACGCAGAGTTTTCTCAACGCCGCGGACCAGCTATTCATATCAAGGCAGGCTGTAAGCAAAACGATAACCAAGCTCGAAGAGGAACTTGAGACCAGGCTCTTCGTGCGCGGGCAGAACGGA
>JAFRXM010000022.1 GCA_017443515.1 Bacillota bacterium
CCTTACCAATCGTGTTGATTGTTTCTTACAAGTTCCTTCGAGGATAACTTAATATCCTCTCTGACTTGTTCTTTGCACTATGTTGTTTTCAAGGTTCAGCCCGCGTCTTTTCGGCGCGGAACATTTGGTATTATAGCCGTCCGAGGCCCTCTTGTCAACAACTTTTTTCTGTTTTTTTCAAGGTTTTTTTAAGTTTTAAAAAATCGTGAGCCGGACACAAAAAGCATGTGTCCGGCTTGGCATTTAAAAACAGTTTCGTTGTTTATTTATCAACGTTTTGCGGTTCTTTTACCTCAGGTCAGCAAAGAGTTTTTGGGACTTTGCGATAGTCCTGAATCTGAACACCCATGCACCCCTCATTCCGCTGCACAGAAGGTAGCCTTCATCCGTGCCCGGTCTGATGGCAAGGTTGGGGCTGAACAGGCAGTCCGCCTTCTCCCTTTCTGGCACCACCACGTTGGCGACGGCCATGCCGTAATGATCCAGTATAACTATGCGGCCGCCGAAGTTGATAGTCTGGTAAAGGTTGCCCTCTTCATCCATCTTGCTGGAATCCGGAAGACCCACTCCCTGGTTGTAATACAGAGTGGATAGTCCTCCGCGCTTCCTCAAGAAACCATCCTTGTCCAGACGGACTTTAAGCACGCAGTTCCTCGCGGTCTCGGTGACCCATATCTCATCTCCAGCGGGAGTGATCACTATTCCGTTGGCAGCTGCAAGGCCGCCCACGATCAGATGAAGCTTTGTGTAGTCCCCTTCCGCGTCAAGGCGGTACACTCCTCCGCAGGGATCCTGGTATGTGCCGGAAAAATCTGTAAAATACAGATTACCCTTCATATCGAAGGCAAGGTCGTTTGGCGCTAGCTTTACCTCGTGGTGATCCGCAAGAAGATCTCTTGTGAACTTGCCGTCTTTATCGAGCTCCAGGACTTTTCCCATGGCATCGGCCACGAAGAACCTTCCGTCCCTGTGCACAGCTATGCCTATCATAGCGGAACTTTCGCGGTGATAGTACTCGCTGATCTGCTTGTCCGGCGTTATTTTATAAATAGTAGAATAACCGTCCTTGCGGAAGCAGTAGTAAAGATTACCGTCCGGATCGAAAATGGATCCTTCCATGCACGCTATCGGCATAGCTTCGTTTACCTGAAGCCAGGGCTCGGCGACCATGGTGGGAAGGTTTACAAGATCCGAAGGAAGCGTCATTTTCTTAATATCGTTCCAGTTATCAACGTAACTCATATTATGTTTATCTCCGCTCCGTGGGCCGTGCCCTACTCCTTGACCCTGATCCAGGAGATATACGGCAGGTTGCGGTAGTGCTGGTCCATGTCCAGACCGTAGCCTACTATATATTTATCTTCCACGGTGAAGCCGATGTAGTCGCCCTCGATCTCGACCTTGCGTCTGGACGGCTTGTCGAGTATGGAGCAGATCTTAAGGCTCTTAGGCTGCCTGCCGGAAAGATAGTTCTTGAGGTAGTGCAGCGTAAGACCTGTATCGATGATATCCTCTACTATCAGGACGTTCTTACCTTCTATTCCGGTGTCGAGGTCCTTTATGATCCTTACGACGCCGCTGCTCTTGGTGGAACTGCCGTAACTGGATACGCTCATGAAATCAATGGCCAGATCGAGATCTATCTCCCTCATAAGGTCCGCCATGAAAGGCACGGATCCTTTGAGTATGCCGACAAGCAGCAGCTGCTCGCCTTTGTAATCTTCAGTGATCTGCTTTCCGAGCTCCTTTACTCTTTGCGCAAGCTGTTCCCTGGTGATAAGAACTTCTGATGTGAAATCACCCCTTGTACTCATCTGCTTCCTCCTCATTAACAGTGAATTCTACTTCATGGACGTCTTCGTCCTTGTATCTGTATTTTTTATTGCTGCCTCTGTCTATGTTCTCGGGCATGTGCCTGTCGAGCTCCGGGCCCATAAAATATAGGATCGCTATCCACAGCAGCACATCGTCAAGCCAGCCGAACAGAGGCACAAGAGGCGGTATCAGGTCGAACGGAAGCAGAAGATACACGACCCCTATAATGAAAATCGCTTTCTTCCACCACTTGACCTCCCTGTCCTTCATGAGCGGGATGATGGCCCTTATTCTCCTGAACAGCATGAACCTGAACATCAGCCGAGGATCTCCTCCATAACTGAAAGCAATTCGTCCGTACCTGTGCGCTTAAGAGCTGAGACCGGGATAAGAACATCGCCGGATCCAAGCTGCAGCTCGCGCTTTATCAAAGCGAGGTTCCTTGACAGCTCGCTTCCGGACAGTTTGTCGGACTTCGTGGCTACCACTATGCCGTCCAGACCGTAGTAGCGCAGATAATCGTACATCTGCTTGTCCTGCGCTGTAGGTGCGTGCCTGCTGTCCACGAGCTGGATGACTTTCTTAAGGCCCTGCCTTTTGGACAGGTAATCCTCCATCATCTTGCCCCAGTCCGCGCTTTCGGACTTGGAGACCTTTGCGTATCCGTAGCCTGGAAGGTCCACGAGGCGAAATTCGCCGTTGACATTATAAAAGTTTATGGTCCTCGTCTTGCCGGGCGTACTGCTGACTTTGGCCAGCTTTCTCCTGTTAAGAAGAAGGTTTATCAGCGAGGATTTTCCAACGTTGGACCTGCCGGCGAACGCTATTTCCGGAGCGCCTTCCTCCGGGTACTGAGATGGCTTTACCGCGGCGCAGATGAACTCCGAAGAACGGATCATCATAGCAGAGCCTCTTTTACCGCGTCGTCGACCTTGTTTATGAGGACGAACTCCAGATCGTTTCTTACTGTCTCGGGAAGATCGTCAAGATCCGCCTTGCAGTCCGCAGGCAGGAGCACCTTTCTGATGCCCATGCGGTGGGCTGCCAGCACCTTTTCCTTTATTCCGCCTACCGGAAGGATGTTGCCGCGAAGCGTTATCTCGCCTGTCATGGCCACGTCTTTTCTTATCGGGCGGCCGGTGAGCGCGGATATGACGGACATGCACATCGTGATGCCTGCGGAAGGGCCGTCCTTTGGAACAGCGCCTTCTGGAATGTGGATGTGGATATCCTTGTCCTTGTAGAAGTCTTCGTTTACGCCGAGCTTTTTGTTGTTTGCTCTTATGTAGCTTATTGCGGCCTTCGCGGATTCCTGCATCACGTCGCCGAGCTGGCCGGTAAGTTGCAGGCGGCCGCTGCCGTTTAAGACCGCGGTCTCGATGAAGAGGGTCTCGCCGCCAACTATGGTCCAGGCAAGGCCTGTTGCCACGCCGACCTCGTTCTTTCCGAGTAGCTTGTCGTAGTGGTACTTCTTCTTACCCAGGTATTCCTCGATGTTTGCGGCAGTGACCGTTTTCTTTTCAGTGTCCCCGCCCACGACGGAACGAGCCACCTTGCGGCATATGCTGCCTATGTTCTTCTCAAGGCCGCGGACACCGGACTCCCTGGTGTAGGAGTTGATTATCTCCGTGACAGCGCTCTTGTTTATAGCCACGTTCTTTTTGGAAAGACCGTTGGCCTTGATCTGCTTGGGAACGAGGTATTTCTTCGCGATGTTGTATTTCTCTTCAAGCGTGTAGCCAGAAAGCTCCAGCACTTCCATCCTGTCAAGAAGGGGCCTTGGGATGGTGTCCGTGCCGTTGGCGGTCGTTATGAACAGCACGCCGGAAAGGTCGAACGGGACCTCCAGGTAGTGGTCCACGAACTCCTTGTTCTGTTCAGGATCGAGCACTTCAAGCAGAGCCGACGCGGGGTCGCCCCTGAAATCAGCGCCTATCTTGTCTACTTCGTCGAAGAGGAAGACCGGGTTCTTGGTACCGCACTCCTTTATGAGAGTCATGATGCGGCCGGGGATGGCGCCTATGTAGGTGCGCCTGTGCCCGCGTATCTCGGCTTCGTCGCGAACGCCGCCAAGCGACATATGCACGAACTTGCGGCCTGTAGCCCTGGCCACAGAGCGCGCTATTGATGTCTTTCCTACTCCCGGAGGGCCTACAAGGCACAGTATCGGAGCCTTGTTGTCCCTGGAGAGGTTCTGCACGGCGAGGTATTCCAGTATCCTGTCTTTTACCTTCGTCATGCCGTAGTGGTCCTCGTCCAGTATGGTCTGGGCGTTGTTTATATCCAGTTCGGTCTTGTCTGCTTTGTTCCACGGAAGATCAAGGATGTTCTCCACGTAGGACCTTATGACAGCTGCCTCAGGCGAGCTGGGAGCCATTTTCGTGAACTGGTCTATCTCTTTTTCTACTTTTTTATTGACTACGGGATCCAGTTTGAGCTTTTTAAGGCGTTTCTTCCATTCCTCTGCCTCGTTGCCGGGGTCTTCCCCGCCGCCGAGCTCTTCCTGGATGGCGCGTATCTGCTCGCGGAGGTAGTATTCCTTCTGGGACTTGCTCATCTGGGTCTTGACCTTGCTGTTGATCTTGCTTTCCAGGCGCAGGATCTCCGTCTCCCTTGTGAGGAGTTTTATGATCTTACCGAGCCTTTTGCCGGGATCTACTGTGGAAAGGACCTTCTGGGCGTCCGCTATCTTAAGGTTCATGCTGGATGCTATGGCGTCCGCGAGCCTTCCTGGATCGTCTATTTCGCCGAATCCCGGACCTGTCTTCTTTTCAGACGAGAGCTTGGGGTCCAGCGAAGCGTATTCCTCGAAGAGGCCTGCTGCCGTGCGCATCATGGCCTGAACGTCCGGGGTGACCTCGATAGCCACGTCCGGTGAAGCGTTGATATTAACGAGGAAATACGGTGTGTCCGATACGAGGCTCGCTATCTTTGCCCTGTACTGGCCATCCACGAGCACCCTTATGTTGCCGTCGGGCAATTTCAGCATCTGCTTTACCTTGGCAACGGTGCCGTAGCTGTAGATATCCTTTATGGTAGGAAGCTCTATTTCCGTGTCTTTTTGGGTAGCCAGGAATACGGTCTGGTTCATCATCATGGCGCGTTCGAGCGCTACGATGGATTTTTCGCGTCCCAGATCGAAATGCAGTACCATATTCGGGAAAATAGAGAGCCCCCTGAGTGGGATCAGAGGCATTATTTCTGCCATATCGCTTCTCCGCCGTCTATAGTTTCTTCGTTGATTATTACTTTCTTTATGTCTTTTCTGGACGGGACCTCGTACATGGTGTCGGTCATGACGACCTCCAGGATGGACCTCAGGCCCCTGGCGCCGGTCTTCCTTTCCTGAGCCTTTTCGGCCACCCTTCTGATGGCGCCGTCCGTTATCTCAAGTTCCACGCCGTCCATCACGAAAAGCTTCTTGTACTGCTTTACGATGGCGTTCTTGGGCTCTGTTATTATGCGTATGAGCGCGTCTATGGTGAGCGCATCAAGCGTTGCCACTACGGGCAGCCTTCCTATGAACTCCGGTATGAGACCGTAGCGCAGAAGATCTTCCGCCTGCACGTGGTCCAGTATGTGCGGATCCATTTCTTTTTTGGAAACGACCTGGGAGTTGAAACCTATGGTCTTTTCGCCCATGCGGCGCTGTATGATCTTGTCAAGGCCGTCGAACATGCCTCCGCAGATGAAGAGCACGTTGGTGGTGTCGAACTGTATAAACTCCTGCTGCGGGTGCTTTCTGCCGCCCTGGGGAGGAACGTTGGCAACGGTGCCTTCGAGGATCTTCAGCAGAGCCTGCTGCACGCCTTCGCCGGAAACGTCCCTGGTTATGGACGGGTTGTCAGTCTTGCGGGCGAGCTTGTCTATCTCATCCACGTAGATTATGCCGCGCTGGGCCTTTTCCAGGTCGTAGTCGGCCGCGGTTATGAGCTTGAGCAGTATGTTCTCAACGTCTTCGCCTACGTAGCCGGCTTCTGTAAGGGCCGTGGCGTCCGCAATGGCAAAAGGCACGTTGAGTATCTTAGCCAAGGTCTGCGCAAGCAAAGTCTTGCCCGAACCGGTGGGTCCGATCATTATGATGTTGGACTTCTGGAGCTCGACATCGTTGGTCTTGTCGTCCAGCGTGCTTATCCTCTTGTAGTGGTTGTAGACCGCTACGGCGAGGGCTTTCTTGGCCTTGTCCTGCCCTATTACGTACTCTGAGAGCTTTTCTGCTATCTCCTTCGGTTTGGGAAGCTCGTGGGTCTGGCCGGGAGCTATCATGTTGGCGCTTGCGGCAGCCTTTGCTTCCTCATCGAGGATGTTCTTGCAAAGGTTAACACATTCGTCGCAGATGTAAACTCCGGGGCCTGCTATTAGCCTTTTTACAAGACTCTGGGGCTTTCCGCAGAACGCGCAGGTGAGTTCTTTTGAATTGTCGTATTTATTTGGCATATCTATCTCTTCTCTACGACCTTGTCGATAAGGCCGTACTCGAGCGCCTCTTCGGCGCTTAGGTAATTATCTCTGTCGGTGTCTTTTTCGACCTTTTTTATAGGCTGTCCGCTGTTTTTGGCTATGATCTTGTTCAGCCTGTCGCGGAGCTTGATGATGTGGTCCGCAGCGATCTTGATGTCTGAAGCCTGGCCCTGGGTGCCGCCAAGAGGCTGGTGTATCATGATCTCGGCGTTGGGAAGCGCGTATCTCTTGCCCTTGGTGCCGGACGACAGCAGGAACGCGGCCATGGATGCCGCCATGCCCACGCAAATGGTGCACACGTCGGGTTTGATATAGTTCATGGTGTCGTATATGGCCATACCAGCGGTAATGACTCCGCCGGGGCTGTTGATGTAGATGTTGATATCCTTGTCGGGGTCTTCAGACTCCAGGAACAGCAGCTGCGCCACCACGAGGCTGGCGACGGCGTCGTTGATCTCTCCGTCCAGGAAGATGATCCTGTCCTTGAGTAATCTGGAATATATGTCGTAGGAACGCTCGCCCTTGGAGGTCTGTTCGACTACAATTGGTACTAAACTGCTCATTGGTATCTCCTGTGATATGGATGTGAATGCAAAGCGGGGCCGTTGGCCCCGCCTGTTATTTAAGCTCTTGGCTTTGGGTCCGGGCGCTGTGTTGCTTATTCCTTTGCTTCTTCAGCAGGCTCGTCCTTCTTAGCAGCCTTTTTGGTGGTCTTCTTTGCGGGCTTTTTAGGAGCCTCTTCAGCCGGCTTTTCGGCTTCTTCTGCGGGAGCCTCGGCCTTTGCAGCAGCCTTCTTCGCAGGCTTCTTCGCCGCCTTCTTGGGCTCTGTGATCTTCGCGTTCTCATAGACCAGATCAAGCGCCTTGCGGGTCCTGATGTCCTTCTCGATCATCTTGATGGTGGGCTCGCCCAGGGACTCCCTGACCTTGTCCTTTTCCATCTTGTACACTTCGGCTATGCTGGCCAGTTCCTTGTCGACATCTTCTTCAGAAGCCTGGATATCCTCGGCCTTTGCGATGGCCTCAAGAAGCATCCTGCCGTGAACGTTCTTCCTTGCCTGCTCCTCGTAGCCCTTCTTGAGCTCTTCCGGAGAGCTGCCCATGTACTGGCAGTACATGTTGATGTCTATTCCCTGCATCTGTACCTGCTGAGCGAACTGGTTGTAGAGCTGCTCGGCTTCGTCTGTTACCATTACGGCCGGGATGTCTATGGGGTTAGCCTCGCAGAGCTTGTCCATGACTGCGTTCTTTGCGGCGTCTTCGTTGATCTTGTCGATGTTTACCTGAGCCTTCTTAAGGATATCCGCCTTGAGCTCTTCGAGGGTATCGAACTCGCTGACGTCCTTTGCGAACTCATCGTCCAGAGCGGGAAGCTCTTCCTTCTTGACTTCCTTGATGGTGCACTTGAAGACTGCTTCCTTGCCTGCGAGGTTCTCAGCGTGGTAGTCCTGCGGGAATGTGACTACGACGTCCTTCTCCTCGCCCTTCTTTGCGCCTACGAGCTGAGCCTCGAATCCGGGGATGAATGTAGCTGAACCGAGCTTTAAGGAATAATCGTCGGCTGTGCCGCCTTCGAACTGCTCCTCACCGATGAAGCCCTTGTAATCCAGGACTACTGTGTCATCCCAGTTTGCTGCTTCTTCGGAATCGATGACGCGTGCGTTCCTCTTCTGCAGGGAAGCAAGCTGTGTCTCGACTGCATCGTCCTCTACCTTGCGGAGCTCCCTTTCAGCCTTGATGCCCTTGTAGTCCTTGATCTCAACTATGGGTGCTACGGGAGCGGTGACCTCTACCTTGAAGCCCTTGCCTGCTTCGATCTTCTCGTCGCTTGCGAAATCTATGGAAGGCCTGTCTATGGGGTCTATGTTGAGCTCGTCCAGAGCCTTGGAATAGTTCTCCTGGAGCAGGTTATCTATGGCTTCTTCGTAGAAGATGCCTGCGCCGTATCTGGCTTCGATTATCCTTCTGGGAGCCTTGCCCTTGCGGAAACCGTCTACTGCGATCCTTCCGCGGTTCTTTAAATATACTTTCTGGATCGCCGCTTCGAATTCCTCCGCGGTGAATTCCATTGTGAATTTTACTTCGTTGTTTTCTCTTCCGCCAAATACAGCTGTCATTGATGATCCTCCTAACTGATTCTACCTTTAAGGCATTTTTGGATTATATCATACAGATTGTATAAATACAATGAAAAAATATCGGGCTTTTGCGATATATCGCGACATTTTGTTAACAATTGCTAATAGCGCGCCGCCGTGTTATTATCATCTCAGAAAAAAGGAGCAACTAATGGAGATAGAAGTAAAATACGCGCTGCCGTCCGAAGAGACCACAGACGCTATTTGGAGCGACAAAAAGCTGCTTGAAATATCCGACGCAGCCTCATCCGAGGTGCTGCCCTTCTGCGCCGTGTACTACGACACGGAAGACCGCGCGCTAAGCACCGCAAAGCTCACCTTAAGGGTGCGCTCCGAGGGCGCCGAGACTTTTGCCACCATGAAATGGGGCGGAAGCAGCAGAAAAGGCCTGCACAAAAGACAGGAAGTCAACGTTCAGGTAGACCCGAAGACCCGGGCCATTCCTGCGGATCCGGCCTTCGGAATTCAGCCGGACATCTCCTGGTTTTCGGATACTGAGGTCGGAGGAAAGCTCAGCGAACTGTGCGCGGGCAAAAAGCTCGTACCTGCCGTCACCATGCGTTTTACACGCAGAAGAAGGCGCGTCTTCTTCGAAGGAAACACGCTGGAACTGGCGCTCGACTGCGGGGAGATGACAGGCGCCAAAGGAAGCCTTCCCATACTCGAGATGGAGCTGGAACACTGCGAAGGCCCGGATCCGGAAAGCGTAAAAAAGCTCGGGGATGAGCTTGCCGCAAAGTACGGGCTCTTCCCCGAGAACAGGTCCAAATATTCGAGAGGACGCACGCTTGTTTAAGGCTTAAGCCTTCACGGCCCTGCCCTACAGCTCGCTTCCTGCTTCAGCCAGGCTGTATATCATGACTTCCAGGTTGCCGTTGCGGCATCTGAGCTCGTCCATGAACTCCCTGAGCTTGCTGCCGTCCTTCATTTCTACGGTATAATACAGTTTATAGAGGCTGCCCATCTGGGTGGTCTTTACTTTTGAAAGGCCGTGCTTCCTTGTATACTTATCGAACAGGTCGTTGAATTCCACCATGTAATTCGTGGATTCGGGAGTCAGGATCTGAAGGCCCAGCTTTTTGTCGTTTTCCATCGGGACCACCGCGGTAAGACACATGACTCCGGCTACTATGATCGTAAAGAGTATTGCCAGCGCCACATACCCGCAGGCGCACGCAAGGCCGGATGCCACTGCCAGGAAGATGCTTACTATCTGCTTGGCGTCTCCCGGGATCGAACGGAACTTTACCAGCGAGAAGGTCCCCGCGACCGCTATTCCGGTGCCTATGCTGCCGTTCACCATCAGTATCACTGTAGTTACTATCATCGGGATCAGCAGAAGGCTGGTCCTGTAGCTTTTTGTGGCGTTGGTCCTAAAGCTCGCCGCAAAGCAGGCAAGAAGCCCGCATACGAACGCGCACGCCAGGCACACGAGGAAGGTGCCCAGGGAGAAGCTGCTCCCTATTATCGATGCGAATATATTGCTCATCTTTTTTCTCCTTGTAGTATTCCTTTTTGAATGCTGTCGCTATCTTTGAGAATGTCTGTTTCCTGATATCCAGGTCTTCCAGCGCCCGGCAGAGCCACAGAGGATATGCCCCGCAGGCTTTTATCTCAAGTATCCTTGTATCGTCCGGGAAGAGAAGCTTTCCGCTGCTTCCGTACTCGTAGGACAAGTCATCCATGCGGTACCTCGTATTCCTGTCGAAGGTGATCCTAAGGCTCGGCTGATCTTTATCGAACCAGGCTTTTCTTTCGTAGAACACCATCGCGGACGGCTGCGGCATTCCGTATCTCCTCATCGTGTAGTCTATCTCCTTCATGATCTGGCTCTCTTCGGGGAGTCTGCCTTCTTTAAGGTAGCTTTCAGCCTTTGAGAGAGTAGTAGCGATCCTTCTCTTGTAGACTATGCCCTTGAACTTCTTCTTGAGCTCGATGAATACTTTGTCATCTTTTTCCGGTATGCCGTAGGCCCTGATGCGAAGTTTTTCCTTGTACGGTCTGTCTTCCTCCGTCACAGCTATGGATTCCCTTATGAGATGATTTGACGGGGTGTCCAGGTAGATGTTGCACACTGTGCTCTCCCCGAACTCGTCTTCGCGGAGATGCTCCCCTGTCATCTCCAGAAGAGCGCTCTGCTGCTGCGGAGTTATCAGGTATTTATTCTCTTTTCTTTTGAATGTATATGTGTTTTCCATTTCGTTCACCACTTTTGATGCTTAAATGATAACCCCCGAAAGTAAAGACTTCCGGGGGTTGATGTGAAGAAAAAAAGCTTGTTCTGTGAAAAAAAGGTGTAGAAAAAAGCCGGCTGAAAAGCCGGCTTTTAAACTTACTTATACCTGAGGATCACCTTGGTAGCTCCGTCTACGCTGCCGCGCACTTCCGTGTATCCGCCAGGACCGGGGCGGCGGGAGAAATCCAGCGTATCGCCCTCGAAGCACGGGCGGCGGAAGTGTATCTCCAGCTCGGAGATCTTCAGTTTGCGCCATTCCTCGGCGGTAAAGCAGTTTGAGAACGCCCTCACATAAGCCACGTTGTTCATGTGGCCGACAAAATCGGTATCCAGGCTCAGCACCTTGTAGGAGGCAAAAGGCTCCTCTTCAAAATCGTCCTTGATCTTGAAGTAGTTCTGGGGGCACGCCAGCTCTTCGCAGAACTCAAAGTCATCGGGGTATACTCCGTAGAGATCCACGTAGTCGTTCGCGTTCTTGTCGAGCATGGTCCACTCGGTCTTGCCGTCGAGGAGGACTTCGCCTTCTTTAGTGCGGACCAGGTAGTCCCTGTTGCCTTTAAGGCCTCTAATGCCTTTTATGTTTTCAGGCCAGGTGGAAAGCTCCACGATATCGGCTATCGCGGGCCTTCTGTGAAAGCGTATGAGCGTCTTGGTTGTGACCCAGAACCTGCCCTGCGGCAGCAGCTGCTTCACGCCGTTTCCTATGCGGTCGGAATCCATGCTCGCCATATCCATGAAGAGGTCGAAGGCGTTAGGTATTCCGAGGCGCCCTGTTGTATCAGCCATGCTGGGCGGGACGAACCAGTCCCAGGTCATCTTACCTTCCATATGGTTCTCCTGCTTTTACTGCTCTGATCTCTTCTTGTAGCCAGCGTATCTTGCCATAGCGTCGGCTTCGGTCTTGGCAAAGAGGTCTTCGGCTGTGTCGGGGAATTCCTTGGCCAGCGAGTTGTAGCGGACCTGATTCATTATGAACTTGCGGAACTCGCCGTTGGGCTCCTTGCTGTCAAGGGTGAACGGGTTCTTTCCTTCCTTCGCGAGCTCGGGGTTGAACCTGAAGAGCTGCCAGTAGCCACAGGCCACAGCGTCCTTTTCGTTGCTCTGTGTGCGGGTCATGCCGCCTTTGATGCCGTGGTTGATGCACGGTGCGTAGCAGATGATGAGCGACGGTCCGTGGTAGTTCTCGGCTTCCTTGACAGCCTTGAGGAACTGCAGGTTGTTGGCGCCCATAGCGCACTGTGCAACGTATACGTAGCCGTAGGATGCCGCCATCATGCCCAGATCCTTCTTCTTGATCTGCTTTCCTGCAGCAGCGAACTTGGCGATAGCTGCCGTCGGGGTAGCCTTGGAAGCCTGTCCGCCGGTGTTGGAGTAGACCTCGGTATCGAATACCAGGACGTTGATGTCCTCGCCGGAAGCAAGAACGTGGTCCAGTCCGCCGTAGCCGATGTCGTAAGCCCAGCCGTCGCCGCCGAGGCACCAGATTGACTTCTTTACGAGGAAGTCTGCCTTTTCGATGAGCTCATCGGCAAGGACTTTGTACTCGCCGTCGAGTTTTGCTGCCTTGACTGCCGCAAGCAGAGCTTCGGAGAGCTGCCTGGAGTTCTCGCCGTCGCCGAATCCGTTGAGCCACTCGGCGCCTGCGTCGTGGATGGCCGGATCTGCCTTAGCGAGCTCCTTTACTATGTCAGCGAGCCTGTCTCTGATCTGGCGAACGCCTGTTGCCATACCAAGGCCGTACTCCGCGTTGTCCTCGAAGAGGGAGTTGGCCCAGGAAGGACCTCTGCCGTTCTTGTCGGTGGTGTAAGGCATGGACGGTGCGGATGCACCCCAGATGGAGGAGCAGCCGGTGGCGTTGGCTATCATCATCCTGTCACCGAAGAGCTGGGTGATGACCTTGATGTACGGAGTCTCGCCGCAGCCTGCGCATGCGCCGGAGAACTCGAAGTACGGAGCTATGAACTGAGAGCCCTTGACGGAAGTCCTGGGCATGAGCTCCTTCTGGGAAACGCCTGCTGCGAACTCCCAGTTGGCCGCTTCTTTTTCCTGAGTCTCGAGCGGCTTCATGGATATAGCCTTGGTGGGTACCGGGCAGACGTCTACGCAGTTTCCGCATCCGAGGCAGTCGAGCGGGCTTACCTGCATGCGGTATACGAGGCCCTCAAGACCCTTGCCCTTGGCTGCTGCGGTGACGAAATCTGCCGGAGCCTTAGCGGCTTCTTCTGCGTTGAGCAGGTACGGCCTTATAGCGGAGTGCGGGCAGACGAAGCTGCAGTTTCCGCACTGGATGCACTTGGAAGCGTCCCATTCGGGTACTGTTACGGCTACGCCGCGCTTCTCGTAGGCTGCTGTGCCGCTGGGGAAGGTTCCGTCTTCTCTTCCAAGGAACGCGCTTACCGGCAGGCTGTCGCCCTCTTGGCGGTTCATCGGTACGAGTATATCGGCTATGAATTCGGGAAGTTCTTTTACCTCGCCGGTCTTCGGCTCGTCAACAGCGGTCTTCCAGGATGCGGGCACTTCCACCTTGTGAGCGTGGTTTATGCCAGCGTCTACTGCTGCGTAGTTCATGTTGACGATGTCTTCGCCCTTCTTGCCGTAGGACTTGACTATGGAATCCTTGAGATGCTTTACAGCCTCTTCCACGGGTATTACCTTGGTGAGGTTGAAGAAGGCGGACTGCATGATCATGTTGATCTTGTTGCCAAGGCCTATCTCAACGCCCAGCTTGGTGCCGTCTATGGTGTAGAAATTGATGTCGTTCTCTGCGATGTAGCGCTTTAAGGACGCGGGCAGGTTCTTGTCCAGCTCCTCGTCGCTCCAGATGCAGTTGAGCAGGAATGTGCCACCCTTCTTAAGGCCGTCGATGACGTTGTACTGGTGTACGTAGGCCTGGTTGTGGCATGCCACGTAGTCTGCCTCGGTGATGAGGTAGGTGGACTGTATCCTGTTCTTTCCGAAGCGCAGGTGGGAGATGGTGACGCCGCCGGACTTCTTGGAGTCGTAGGCGAAATAGCCCTGGGCGTACATGTCGGTGTTGTCGCCTATGATCTTGATAGCCTGCTTGTTGGCGCCGACTGTACCATCGGAGCCGAGGCCCCAGAACTTGCAGCGGACAGTGCCTTCGGGCTCTGTTGCCACTTCCTTGACGGGCAGCGAGCTCATGTAGACGTCGTCCGTGATGCCTATAGTGAACTGGTTCTTGGGGTTCTTCTTAGCGAGGTTCTCGTATACGGCTACGATCTGGCCAGGGGTGGTATCCTTGGAGCCAAGGCCGTACCTTCCGCCTACGATGACGGGCTTTTCAGCCTCTTCGTAGTACATATCGCGGACGTCCAGATACAGAGGATCTCCGGGAGCTCCGGGTTCCTTGGTGCGGTCGAGGACAGCGATCTTCTTTACTGTCTTCGGCAGGACTTCCTTGAGGTATTCGGGAGCCCACGGTCTGTAGAGGCGTACCTTTACGAGGCCGACTTTCTCGCCCTTCTTGTTGAGGTAGTTTACGACTTCCTCTGCGGTGTCGCACACAGATCCCATAGCTATGATGACGCGCTCCGCGTCGGGTGCGCCTACGTAGTCGAACAGCTTGTACTTGCGGCCGGTCTTCTGACCGAGCTTTTCCATGTAGTCAGCTACTACCTCGGGGAGGTTGTCGTAGTAGCTCTGGGCGGCTTCCCTCGCCTGGAAGAAGATGTCGCCGTTCTGGGCGGTGCCGCGGATGACCGGGTGTTCCGGATTGAGAGCCCTTGCCCTGAAGGCCTTGACAGCCTCTACGTCGATGAGGTCCTTAAAGACGTCGTAGTCGATGACTTCTATCTTCTGGACTTCGTGGGATGTGCGGAAACCGTCGAAGAAGTGCAGGAACGGAACTCTGCCGCGGATAGCGGAAAGATGCGCTACGCCTGCGAGGTCCATAGCTTCCTGAACGGAGGACGAGCACAGCATCGCAAAACCGGTCTGGCGGCAGGCCATTACGTCGGAATGGTCGCCGAAGATGCACAGCGCGTGGCCGGCCAGAGTTCTGGCGGATACGTGGAACACGCCGGGGAGAAGCTCGCCTGCGATTTTATACATATTTGGTATCATCAGGAGCAATCCCTGAGATGCCGTGTAGGTGGTTGTAAGAGCGCCTGCCTGCAGCGAACCGTGGACAGCGCCGGACGCGCCGGCTTCTGACTGCATCTCGACGACCTTCACCTTCTGTCCAAAGATGTTCTTTGCGCCGTGGGCAGCCATCTCGTCCACGACCTCAGCCATGGGAGACGACGGTGTGATAGGATAGATGGCAGCGACATCCGTAAACGCGTAGGACACGTATGCGGCAGCGTTGTTGCCGTCCATAGTCTTCATTTTCTTGGCCATAAGGACCTCCTTTATCTGCTTCAAAATTATACATAGTAATTATACAACAGTTTCGCTTTCCGTTCAATAAAAAAAGGGCCGGTGATACGGCCCCTTTGAATATATTATTCTGTTTTTCCTGTGTACAGCTGGTAGTACCTGCCCTTTTGCGCAAGCAGCTCTTCGTGGGTGCCGCGCTCTATGATGCGGCCCTGCTCCAGAACTATTATGACGTTGGAGTTCATTACCGTAGAGAGCCTGTGGGCGATAACGAAGGTAGTGCGGCCTGCCATCAGGGCATCCATGCCCCTTTGTATCAGCACCTCGGTACGAGTATCTATGCTGCTCGTGGCTTCGTCCAGTATCATTACCGGAGGATCCGCGACTGCGCAGCGCGCTATCGAAAGCAGCTGGCACTGGCCCTGCGAGAGCTGGCTTCCGGTACCGTTGATGACGGTATCGTAGCCTTCAGGCAGCTTTTCTATGAAGTTGTGTGCGTTGGCGAGCTTGGCAGCAGCGATGACCTCTTCGTCTGTTGCATCGGGCTTTCCGTAGCGTATGTTGTCCGCTATTGTGCCTGTAAACAGGTTGGTCTCCTGCAGCACCATGCCAAGGGAGCGCCTTAAGTCCGCCTTCTTGATGTGGTTGATGTTTATGTCGTCGTAGCGAACGCGGCCGTCTGCCACATCGTAGAAGCGGTTTATGAGGTTGGTTATGGTGGTCTTTCCGGCGCCTGTGGAGCCTACGAAGGCTACCTTCTGGCCGGGCTTTGCGAACAAGCTTATGTCGTGCAGCACCAGGCGGTCCTCCACGTAGCCGAAGTCCACGTCGTTCATGCGTATGTCGCCTTTGAGGGGCACCAGCTCCTCTTTTCCTGTGGCAGGGTTGACGGCTTTCCAGAAATGCTCGCCGTTTTCCGTAACAAGTGTTACGTCACCTTCGTCGATCTCAGGCTTTTCGTCGATGAGTTCGAACACCCGGCCTGCTCCGGCGAGGGCCATTACAACCGTATTGATCTGCTGGGAGATCATGCTGACCGGCCTTGAGAAGTTCTTCGAAAGCAGCAGGAACGCCGCAAGGCTTCCCAGAGTAAGAGACCCTTTGCCGCCAAGAGCCATCGATCCGCCGACTATAGCCAGGACAACGTACTGAACGTTTCCTATGTTGGCCATAATAGGCATCAGGGAGTTGGCCAGCCTGTTGGCTGTGGCGGTCTTCTTGTACAGGTCCTGATTCTTTTCGTCGAAAGTCTCCTTTGCCTTCTCCTCGTGGCAGAACACCTTTACGACCTTGATGCCGTTGAGCATCTCTTCAGCATGCGCGTTCATAGCGCCCAGCGACCTCTGGCGCAGAGTAAAGTACCTCGAGGAAGCACCGCCGACGAATATCGTTATGATATACATAACTATGACCGTCGCGATAACAACTCCGGTGAGCGCCAGGCTTATGCGTACCATTGCGACAAAGATCGTAACCACGGTGAGCATCGAGCTGAACACCTGAGGGATGCTGTTGCTCATGAGCTCCCTTATGTTGTCCACATCGTTGGTGTAGATCGACATGATGTCGCCGTAGGGCCTGGTGTCGAAGTACTTGATCGGAAGCTTCTGCATATGCGCAAAGAGCTTCATCCTTATCTCGCGGAGCACGCCGTTGCTGACGTTTACCAGAGTCAGCTGGTAACAGAGCGTGGCAAGTATCGACAGGATGTAGAGCCCTGCCATTATCATTATGGCGTGCAGAAGGCCTGAAAAATCAGGTGAAGCCGTGCCTATAAGCGGCTTGATGTAATCGTCGATTATCGTGCCCAGGAATGTCGACGAACGGACGCTCACAAGCGCGGTTATTATCATCAGCGCAAGAGATGTGACGAACATTGCCAGCTGCTTTCCCCGCATGAAGGACATGAGCCTTACGAAGAGCCTGACGCTGTTCTTGTCTATTCTTATCTTGCCGTGAGCAGCCGCGTTTCTGGGGCCGCCACCGCCTCCGGGACCCGGACGGTCCTTGTTGTCCTGCTTTTTGACATCAGTTTGGCTCATCGAAGTCACCTCCCTTCGTCTGGGATTCATAGACTTCCTGATAAATAGTGTTGGAAGCCATAAGCTCGCTGTGCGTTCCGATACCGCTTACGCGTCCGTTGTCCAGGACTATGATCTTGTCGGCGTCCTTTACGGAGGATATGCGCTGCGCGATTATGATCTTGGTGCACTCGGGCATGTATTCGGAAAGGCCCTTTCTTATAGCGGCCTCGGTAGCTGTATCGACGGCGCTCGTGGAATCGTCCAGGATGAGCACCTTAGGGCTTGCAAGAAGAGCCCTTGCTATGCAAAGGCGCTGCTTCTGGCCGCCTGAGAAGTTGCTGCCGTTCTGCTCCACAGGAGCGTCAAGGCCTTTTTCGAGTTTTTCAACGAAATCCCAGGCCTGCGCTATCTTAAGCGCCTGGATAATCTCCTCGTCGGTGGCGTTCTCGTTGCCCCAGCGCATATTGCCGGCGACCGTGCCTTCGAAAAGCACGTTCTTCTGGAGCACCATTGCCACGTTCTTCCTGAGCGTGTGGATATCCATCTCGCGCACGTCGGTACCGCCAACATACACGGCACCCTGCATCACGTCGTAGAGCCTTGGTATGAGCTGCACCAGGCTGGACTTGCCGCTTCCGGTGCCGCCTATGATGCCGACCACCTCTCCGGACGCTATACTGAAGCTAGCATCCTTAAGGCAGGGCTTTGCGGAGCCGTAGGCAAAATCCACGTCGTCGAACACTACAGAGCCGTCCTTCACTTCCATCACGGCGTTCTCAGGCTGCGCGATATCGGGCTCCGCGTCCAGGACCTCTATGATCCTCTTTGCGGCGGCCTTGGACATGGTGAGCATCAGAATGAGTATCGAGGACATCATGAGGCTCATGAGTATCTGCATTATGTATGTGAACATGCTCATGAGCTGGCCTGTCGTCATTACCGACTGGATGCAGAACCTGGCCCCTATCCACGAGATCAGGAGCATGCACGCGTACATGCAAAAACTCATAAGAGGCATGTTCATGGCTACGATGCGCTCCGCGCTGACCGATGTATCCCGGACATCGGTAGCCACGTTGTCGAACTTCCTGATCTCCTCGTCTTCGCGCACGAAGGTCTTCACGACCCTGATGCCGCGGACGTTCTCCTGCACGACGGTATTCATCTTGTCGAACAGCTTGAACACCCTCTCGAACAGCGGGAAGGCCTTCTTCATGATGGTGAAAAGGCCTATGGCAAGTATGGGAAGCGTCCCTATGAACACCAGCGGCAGCCTGTCGTTGATGCGGAACGCCGCGATAAGCGCGAACACCAACGTGACCGGCGCGTGGAACAGCATCCTGGTGAGCATCATGAAGCACATCTGGACCTGGGTTATATCGCGGGTGATCCTGGTAACAAGGCCCGCCGTGGTGAACTTGTCGACGTTGCTGAAGGAAAAGCGCTGGATGTTGTAATACATGTCCTTGCGCACGTTCTTGGCAAAGCCCGCCGCTCCGGTGGACGAGAAGATGCCTCCCAGAACGCCGCAGACCATGGACGCCAGCGCCAGCAGCAGGAGCTTACCTCCCATGCTGCGCACAAAAGCCATGTCCCCGACGTCGATGCCCTTATCTATAAGATCCGCCATGTACAGCGGGATAAGGACGCTTAAGACCACCTCCCCGATGACCATCACAGGCGAGAGGAACGCGAATATCCTGTATTCCCTCACGCACTTTGCTAATCGTCTGATCATCTGAAAACTGTAACCTTTCTTTCTGAAGTCGTTTTGTTAACAAGATATTATAACAGATACCCCGCCTTCTTTTAAAGCACAGAATTATAATTTGCCAGAACTTATCTGTGCCAAAAAAGAAACTCTTTGTTAAATCGTAAACGTGTGTTTACTTTTGCTGCGGGCAAGTATATAATATCAAAAGTAAACGGAGGTTCATTATTATGGCACAGGTACTGAAGGACGAAGTCCGCGACAGCATACTCGAATCGGCCCGCGAGGAGTTCCTCGAGCACGGATTCGACGACTCATCCATGCGCCGCATAGCGCAGAAAAGCAGGATGACGGTCGGAAATCTCTACCGCTACTTCAAAAGCAAGGACGAGCTGTCCGACACGATAGTCTCCCCCACCTACGCTCTAATAGACGGGATGGTCGACAGGCTCACCGGCGGCAAGCTGGGTCTTGGAAAGGATGGCTCAGCTTTTTCAGCGGAGATACCCGAGATCAAGGAGATGCTCGGCTCTCTTTCCGACGGCCTGGTGGAGATCTACAAAAAGCACCGCACCGAGGTGAGGATACTCATGATGGGTTCAAGGCTCAACAGGGAGCTTACGGCCTGGTTCGCGGCAGTTATCGCGGACCTCATCACCAGGAGCTACCCCTTCGAAAAGGACGACGAGCGCATCAGGATCATGTCCCAGTGCTACGCCGACGCAATATTCGGAGGCATACGGACCATGCTGGCCAACAAGAACATCTCCGACGAGAGCCTTAAGAACATGGTCCGCATCTACTTAAACTCCTATCTTATGATGCTCGACCAGGACCAGAGCGCGATGATGTAACAGGGTGATACCATGGCATTCATAGAATTCAGAAACGTAAGCAAGATATACAAGATGGGCGAAGTCGAGATTCGCGCCCTGGACGACATCTCCTTTTCAATAGACAAAGGCGAATTTGTTGTGGTCCTGGGCAACAGCGGAGCCGGAAAGACCACCATACTCAACATACTCGGCGGCATGGACACCGTAAGCGCCGGGCACGTAGTGGTGGACGGAAACGACATCTCCCAGGCCACCGACAGGCAGCTTTGCGATTACAGGCGCTACGATATAGGCTTCGTGTTCCAGTTCTACAACCTGGTGCAGAACCTAACCGCGCGCGAGAACGTGGACCTTGCCGTGCAGCTGTGCAAAGACCCTCTGGATTCGCGCAGCGTGCTTAAGATGGTAGGCCTTGAAGACCGCATGAACAACTTCCCTTCGCAGCTTTCCGGAGGCGAGCAGCAGCGCGTAGCCATAGCAAGGGCAGTTGCAAAAAACCCCAAGCTGCTGCTGTGCGACGAGCCTACCGGAGCCCTGGATTACAAGACCGGAAAGCAGGTCCTTAAGGTCCTTCAGGACATGTGCTTTAAGGAAAACATGACAGTCGTCATGATAACTCACAACGGGGCCCTCGCGGATATGGGCCAGAAGATAATACGCGTAAAGAGCGGACAGATAGAGTCCGTAAGGATCAACGAGGATCCCAAGGATATCAACGATATAGAGTACTGATGTTCCACAAAGATACGTTCAGGTTAATACGGAAGACCTTCAACAGGTTCTTCTCACTGGTGATGATAGTCCTCATAGGCGTAGCCTTCATGATGGGCCTTCTTTCCACGCGGGGAATAATGGAGGAGAACGTGGACAGGTACTCGGACGAGTGCGATCTTCAGGATGTGCAGCTGTTCTCGTCCTACGGTTTTGACGACGCCGATGTTGAAGAGATAAGAAAGCTGGAATACGTGGACAAGGTGTTCCCCAGCCGCTTTGCGGACGTCTATTCGTCCACAGCGGACGGAGACGTTATGGTCGCCCGCATACAGGAAGTAAAGCGCGACGTCGGAAAGTTCGAGCTCATCGACGGGCGCCTTCCCTTAGGCGACGGCGAAGTAGCCGTGCTGGACAGCGGAATGACCAAGGGCTCTTATAAGATAGGCGAACGCCTCACCCTCTTTCTCGAGGATTCGGACATCAAAGACATACTGAGGACCGACAGCTTCACTATCGTCGGAATAGTAAAGACACCGGACCACATGGCAAAGACCCTTGGCACGGGGACTCTGAAGAACAAGGACCTCAACATAGTTCTCTACGCCGGCAACAGCATATTCCTTTCCGACTACTACACTTCAGTATTCTTTACCGTAAAAGGCGCCGCGCAGTACAACAGCTTCGGAGATGAGTACGACACATTCATGGAGGATACGCTCGAGGATTTCAAAAGTTTTGCCAAAAAGCAGCAGGAAGTGCGCAAGGAATCCGTGCTTGCCGAGTACCGCGAGGAGATAGAAAAAGGAGAAAAAGAGCTCGAGGAGAAGAAGACCGAAGGCCAGCAGCAGCTCGACGACGCCAAAAAGCAGCTCGACGACGCCAACATCCAGATCATTTCTGCGGAAGCCCAGATAAAGACCGTTGAAACAGCGCTCAGCACCCTGATCGAAAGGCAGCGCAGCGTGGAAAGCCAGTACGCCCAGAGAAAGGCGGAATACGAAAAGAAGACCGCTGAGATAGAAGCAGCAGACGAGGCCGGACGCAGTTTTGAGGAGATATTCGCGCAGCTGTCCACCGAATACGCCACGTACACCGCGCTGAGGACCATGCTGGACGGCGCTGAAGGAGCCTACGCGGAAGGCATAAAGCGCGCCATGGCTGAGCTCGATTCCAGATACGGCGGCTCGATAGAAAACACCTTCACGGAATACACCGCCGTGGAGCAGGACAGAGTATACTGCGAGGCTCTTTCAAGAGAAGTGGAGCTGGCTGCCGAAGCCGAAAGCCGCGCAAGGGCTGAACTCAGGAAGATGCGCTGGCAGGTCACCGAAGGCAGAAAGCAGTACGAAGAAGGCCTTGCCGAATACGAAAAAGGCCTCGCCGAGTTCAACACCCAGATAGAAAAAGCCGAGATCGATATACGCAAAGCGTACCAGCAACTGGAGGAGCTCCCGGACGCCCAGTGGATGATACTCGACCGCAGCAGCCACTACTCCACAGCCATGTTCACACAGAACGCCAAGCAGATGGGCTCCATAGGCATTTACATGCCCCTGCTCTTCTTCCTCGTAGCGGCGCTTGTGTGCCTTACCACCATGACCCGCCTCGTGGACGAACAGCGCGGCCAGATAGGCGTGTTCAGAGCGCTCGGCTTTTCCAAGTGGAAGATCATCTCAAAATACGTGATCTACGCGCTCACCGCCACGTTCATAGGCGGCTTTATAGGGCTGTTCGTCGGCATGGCGATATTTCCTACAGTTATCTATGAGACCTGGAGGCTGATGTATGACCTGCCGCAGAGGATCATGAGCTTCTCGCTGACGAACGCAGCGATATGCATACTTTCCTTCGCTGTGCTCATAGCGGCGGTCACGATCTATGTGGCAAACAAGACCCTCCGCGAGGTGCCAAGCCAGCTGATGCGCCCCAAGCCCCCCAAGAACGCCAAAAAAGTTTTCCTGGAGAAGATACCCTTCCTGTGGAACCTGCTGACATTCACCGGCAAGATCACCGCAAGGAACCTCATAAGATACAGGGCACGCGCCCTTATGACCATCATAGGTGTAGCCGGCTGCACGAGCCTTCTTGTGCTGGGCTGGGGCATCAAGGACTCGATACACGACGTCGTGGCCATACAGTTCGGGCAGATCTTCGACTACGATTACACCATAAGCCTGGAATCCGATGAGGAACTGGACAAGATACAGGAAGCACTGGGAAAAGACCTGTCAAACGAGAAGGCCGTGCCCTACATGACCTACTCCTCCAAGGTCTACCTCAGCGGCGATGAGCCCACCATAAACGTAATAGTGGTGGATGCCCGCGAAGGAAGCGACGTGCTCAAACTTCACAGAACGGACAAGACCACGCCCCTTAAGATCAGAAACAGCGGCGTGGTGATCTCCGAGAAATTCGCCAAAAACAACGGACTTTCCGAAGGCGACATCATTACTTTTGAATCCGCCAACGGCATAAAAAACAGCGTTAAGATAAACGCCATATGCGAGATGTACTTCCAGCACTACCTGTACATCTCCGAGGACCAGTACGACGAGCTCTTCAGCGAGCCGCTGCACCCCAACGCCATAGCCCTTCGCAACAGCGAGGAGAGCGCACAGGAGATAGAAGAGCAGATAAAGGATTTCGAAGGATACTCGGGTCTTATGGATTTCTCGAGCCTTACCGACCAGTTCAACACCATGCTGGATGCCCTCAACTTTATAATTCTGGTCATAATCATAACGGCCGGGTCTCTTGCCTTCGTGGTGCTTATTAACCTGACGCAGGTCAATATCAGCGAGCGCATCAGGGAGATAGCAACGCTCAAAGTCCTGGGCTTCCACGATTCGGAGGTCAACTCCTACATATTCAAGGAGATCTTCCTGCTGTCGCTTATGGGGAGCATTCTGGGGCTGCCGCTTGGCGTCGTGGAGCACCGCTTCATAATGACGGTCATAAACATGGAGATGATAATGTTCGGCAACCAGGTGAAGCCGCTTAGCTTCGTGCTGGCATTCGCCGTGACCATCGTGTTTACCGTGATAGTGCTCTTCCTCACCAGAAGGCCGCTGCGCAAGGTGCAGATGATCGAATCGCTCAAATCAGTGGAATAGCCCGCCCATTCGGCTGCTGCAACTAATGCTTGCCCAAAACCTTTCTATAGTGTAGAATATAACGAGTATTGGGAGAGTCTGGAGAATATGGACAACGCAACTATAGCGGTCCTTCTGCCCTGCTACAACGAAGCCGCCACCATAGACAAGGTGGTCAGGGATTTCCGCAGGGTACTGCCGCAGGCAACTGTATACGTCTACGACAACAACAGCACAGACGGCACCGACAAAATAGCCGAAGCTGCAGGTGCTGTTGTTCGTTATGAGAAGAATCAGGGCAAGGGCTGCGTCGTAAGAAGCATGTTCAGGGACATAGACGCGGACTGCTACATCATGGCGGACGGCGACGACACCTACCCCGCCGAAAGCTCCCCCGAGATGGCTGAGCTGGTGCTTTCAGGCCAGGCCGACATGGTGATAGGCGACAGGCTCTCATCCAGCTATTTTACTGAAAACAAGCGCGCTTTTCACGGCTTTGGGAACAAGCTCGTAAGGGCGCTGGTAAACACCCTCTACCACGGGGATCTTAACGACATAATGAGCGGCCAGCGGGCCTTTTCAAAGGACTTCGTAAAGAGCTTCCCGGCCATTTCCGACGGTTTTCAGATCGAGACCGAGATGGCCATATTCGCTCTCAAGCACAAAAAACGCGTTAAGGAAGTCGTGGTCCAGTACCGCGACAGGCCAGAAGGCAGCGTCTCCAAGCTCAACACCGTAAAGGACGGAGCGCGCGTGCTGGCCATGATAGCAAAGCTTGCCTCAAAATACTGATACGGCAGGCACCATCAGATATGAAAGATAAGATAGTAAAACTCTTTAAAATAGTATTCAGCAGGGAATTCATAACCCAGGTGGTGATGTTCGGCATAGCCGGCGGCACCACAGCCATCATAGACTGGGGCGTTCTTGCCATTTGCGTAAGGCTTCTGCACATGGATCCTATCCTGGGCAACGTGTTTTCCTTCCTGATCTCTGTCACCTACAACTACTGGGCAAACGCCAAGTTCGTGTTCAAGTTCGACAACAGCAAAGGCAAAGGCCGCGTGTACATCACCTTCGTGGCTCTTGCTGCTGTGGGATTCTTTATAAACCAGGCGACGATGCTTGTTGGCAACAAGCTTTTGCACTACGATCCGCTGATCGTTAAAGTTGCAGGCATCGCCCTTGCCGCGATCTTCAATTTCTTCTCAAGAAAGCTTCTTCTGGAACAGAAAAAGGCAAAGGAGCCCGCTGAAGAATGAAAAAGTTCATCCGCGACGATCAAAACTGGTTCGCGAAGCTGTGCAAGATGATAATACTCTGCATACCCATGATGTATGCGGGAGTTACGATGGACAACGATTTCTGGTTCATCATCAACCACGGAAGGTACATTCTTGCGCACGGGTTTACGAATATAGAGCCGTTCACGGTGCACGAAGGGCTGGCTTTCAGTTTCGAGAAGTGGCTTACCTGCATAGTGTTCTACAAGGTCTACGACTGGTTCGGCGCCTGGGGCATGTATATTTTCATGCTGCTATTGTTCGGCATCATCCTGGCTCTCTTCTACAAGGCCTGCCTCATCTTTTCCAAGGGAAACGAAAACGTCAGCATCATACTCACAGCAGTCATCATGAGCGTTTTGGCGTGGGCTTACGTAAGGACCAGGCCCCAGATGTTCAGCTACATCTTCCTTCTGGCCGAGCTCATATGCCTGGAACGCTATGCGCGCACCGGAAAGCCCAGGAAGCTCTACCCGCTGCCTGTGTTCGCCTTCCTGTACATGCAGTTCCACTCCACCATGCTGCCCATATTCTTCATCATGGCCCTGCCCTACCTCTGCGATTACGGCTGGGTGGACCTTCTTGGCGTTCAGGGCGGGCGCTACTGGAAGAGGCCTATATACATAATGCTTGTGATAAGCGCGGTGGTGACCCTGGGCAATCCCTACACCTGGCGCTCGTTCGTGTACCTGATAAACTCCCTCAACGACGGCGGGCTTCTGTCAACCATCAACGAGGTGAAGCGCTCCAGTTTCAACGATATAAAGAGCTACAGCGGACCGGTGATAGTCTGCCAGGGGCTGTACATACTGCTCAGGATCTTCAGAAGGATCAAGTACAAGAAGAAAGAGAAGTTCCCTCTGCGCTACCTGCTGATGCTGGGCGGAACCTTCGCCATGGCGCTTTACGCGGTGAGGAACAACGCGTTCTTCCTGCTGATGGGCGGGCCTATCTGCGCCTGGGAGCTCAGGCACATCGATCTCAATTTCAAGTTCATGCCGGCGCTGAAAAAGCTCGGGGCTTTCGTGGTCATAGGCTGCATGATATACAACTGGAGCTTCTCCTACGACATAATGCGGAGCACCTACGCGTGGCGGGTGCTTGACAAGTTCGCGGAGATACACCCCGACACGGATATAAAGATGTACACGGACTTCAACTGCGGATCGTACGCGGAATGGAAGGGTTTCAGATGCTATGCCGACCCGCGCGCCGAAGTGTTCTTAAAGAGCGTCAACGGCAAGGAGGATATTCTGGCCGAGATCTGGGACAGCATGCACGCAAAGATCCACGCTTCGGATCTTCAGGAAAAATACAATTTCGACTACTGGCTGGTGCAGAAAGATTACTGGATGGATTCGCACTTAAAATACGCGAAGGACTACGAGCTCATCTGCGAAGAAGACGACTACAAAGTCTACAAATACCTGCCTAACGACAAATAAAAAACGGTGGAGAGGAACCGTCCCTCTCCACCGTATTTTTATGCTCTACAGCCTTTCTTTCTTCTCTATGTCCAGGAAGTACTTGTAAGTGTCTACGGTAAGCTCGCCGCAGGCTGCTTCGTCGCAGGCGATTATGGCGCCGTTGTGCATCTGAAGAGCGCTGCAGGTCCACTTGTGGCTGACGTTGCCTTCAACTGTTGCGGCAAGCGCCCTGGCCTTGTTGTGGCCGTTGATGAGGATCAGCACTTCTTTGGAATCGGTGACAGTGCCGACGCCCACGGAAAGAGCCTGGGAAGGCACCTTTTCAGGGTCGTTTCCGAAGAAGCGGCTGTTTACGATGCGGGTGTCTGTAGTGAGGTTCCTGACTCCTGTGCGGGAAGTGAGCGAAGTGAACGGCTCGTTGAACGCGATGTGGCCGTCTACGCCTATACCGCCCATGAAGAGGTCAATTCCGCCGTAGGAAGCGATCTTTGCTTCGTAGCGGGCACACTCGCCTTCGGGATCGTCTGTCATGCCGTTGAGTATATTGATGTTTTCGGGCTTCATGTCCACGAGGTGGTCGAAGAAGTTGTCGTGCATGAAGTACCAGTAGCTCTGGTCGTGTTCGTGAGGCAGGCCCAGGTACTCGTCCATGTTGAAGGTAACGACGTTTGCGAAGGAAAGCTCCCCTGCCTGGTTCTGGCGGGCCAGTTCCTTATACACTCCAATGGGGCTGGACCCTGTGGGAAGGCCAAGCACGAATGGCCTGTCCTTTTCGGGGCCGGCATTGTGAGCCTTGATCTTTGCTGCGATATAGTCCGCAGCCCATTTGCACATCTTGTTATAATCGTCCTGTATTACTACTCTCATTTTTTTCTCCTGTTGTTATGTTTTGCGGCTGCGGCAGGGCCTCTGTTACAGTTTTGATTCTGTTTTTTGCTCCCTGTCTGACGACTTGCCGTAAACGCCGTGACAGCATCCGCCGAGTCTTTCGACAACTGCCATTCCTCGTCACCCGTTCCCGGGCCTGGCGCTAATAGTTTCCCGGTTTTCTCCTTTCTGAAAGAAGACTATTTTATTTCTTTAAATAATAACTTAAATTACATTAAATGTCAATCACACGCGGGTCAGTCGCCAATGATGGCTTTAAACTCGCGGACTCTTGCGGGGATGTCCTCTGCTCCGAAGACCGCCGAGCCTGCGACCAGGATGTCGCAGCCGGCATCTTTTAGCATCGCGGCGTTGGAGAGCGTTACTCCGCCGTCGACTTCTATCACAAAATTCAGTTTTTCCTGCTCCCTGATATAACTGAGCCTTCTGATCTTATCCACGGCGCCCGGGATGAACTTCTGCCCCCCGAATCCTGGATTCACCGACATGATCAGCACCATGTCGAGGTCGTCGAGAACGTATTCCAGCACAGACAGCGAAGTGGCCGGGTTGAGGGCGACTCCTGCCTTTACGCCAAGGTCTTTTATCTGCTGGACCACCCTGTGCAGGTGGGTGCAGGCCTCCTGGTGCACGCATATGAATTCGGTCTGCGGCGTTACGAAATCTTTAAGCCTCAGCTCCGGATGCTCTATCATCAGGTGCACGTCGAAAGGCAGGGAGGTCTTTCCCGCCATGCTCTTTACCACAGGTCCTCCGAAGGTGATATTCGGGACGAAAGCCCCGTCCATCACGTCCATGTGGACGTAGTCGGCGCCGCCTTCCTCAATGAGCGAGACCTGCTGCGCAAGCCTTGAAAAATCCGATGACAGTATGGATGGTGCCAGTTTTGACATGATGACCTCCCGGGGACAGACCCCGCAAAACTCAGTATTTTTCAGCCTCTGCGGCTGCTTTGTATATCTCTTTGTAGGACTCGTATCTTGTGTATGATATCAGCCCTTCTTCCACAGCTTTTCTCACAGTGCAGTCTGGCTCGGACAGGTGCCTGCAGTCAGAAAAGCGGCATCCGTGCGCGTGCTCCGCGATATCCGGGAAGAGCCCCGCGACCTCCCTTGAGGCCAGGCCTATGTTCTCGAAGGATGTGAAGCCCGGCGTATCGAAGAGGAAGAATCCGTCCCCTTTGAAAAGCTCGCTGTGGCGGGTGGTGTTTTTGCCGCGTCCGAGCTTTTTGCTGACCTCCCCTGTGGCGCTCTTCTCCTCGCCTAAAAGCAGGTTGGCTATAGAAGACTTGCCGACGCCGGAAGGGCCTGCAAGAGCTGCTTTCTTTCCGTGAAGGCAGCTCTTAAGCTCATCAAGGCCGCTGCCGTCGCGGGCCGACACCAGCACCAGCGGGTACACCCCGCGGAAGTGCTCCGAAAGCTCTTCGAGCTGCCTGGGACCTGCAAGATCTGTCTTGTTTACGACCACCACCAGCTCCGCGTTCTTCTGTTCCGCCGCTATGGCGACCCTGTCAAGCATCAGAAGCGAAGGCGCCGGGTGCTTTACCGAAGCCACAAGGAGCATCAGCTCCACGTTGGCGACGGGCGGACGGTCGAACCAGTTGAGCCTTTTGAGTATGCGTTCTACCGCGCCAACACCCATATCAGGGCTGCTTGCGGAAGGCTGCTGCCCCGGAGGCGCCACGACCGAAAGCTCCACGTCATCTCCTACCAGAGGTGTGATACCGTCTTTTTTGAAGATGCCGCGCGCCCTGCACTCGTAGACCGTGCCTTCAGCCCAGACGTAGTAGAAGCCGCCTATTCCTTTTATAATAGTACCGCGCATAGACTACTGCACCGTCCCTGCGCGGAAATTGACTGTATATTCGTAAACTGTATCTATCTTGCCGCTGGGATAAGCGAAGAACACCTTGACCTTGGAGGATTCCCCGGTCCCTGTGATCTTTACCTTTTCAGCCGCGGATGTCTTTGTGCGCTGCTGCACGAAGACATTACTGGTGCCGCCGGGCTCGGACAGCGTGACAGTGACCTGGAAGCTGTCCTCGGTAGCTTTGGAATAATCTATGGTTATCTCCACCGGGCGCGGATTCACAGCGTAGCCGGTGCTGACGACCAGGCTTATCTTAGTCTCCTTTTCGACCTGGCTGCCTGCCGCGATGGACTGGCTTATTATGTAGCCCTTGTCGACCGACGAGCTTTCCTGCTCGGTGGTCTTTTCAAGCACCAGACCGGCCTCTTCGATAGCCTTCTGGGCATCCTCGAGGGTCTTTCCGGTAAGGCGCGGTACCACGATGAGCTCGCTGCTCTCATCCGGGCCGAGGCTTATTACGATATCGACCTTGCCGCCTTTTTCAAGCTTTGCGCCTGCAGCAGGCTCCTGCGATATTATGCGGCCCCTTTCGACCGTGCTGCTGTACGCGCCGCTCACCTCGCCCAGGACAAAGCCCAGACCTTCAAGGGTATGCTGCGCATCCTCCTGGGTCTTTCCGGCAAGGGTGGGCACGCCGTCTTCGCTGTCGCCGCGGCTCACGTTGACCTTTATTATGTGGCCGACCTTGACCGTTGTGCCTTCCTCTGGGATCTGGCTGATGATGGTGCCAACGGGCTCCTTGCTGACCAGCTGGTTTTCTATCTCAGCGCCAAGGCCGTACTGTTTTAAGTACTCCACGGCATCCGCGTAGACCATGCCTATTATGTAAGGCGTAGAGCGCTGCTTTTCGCGCTCTTCCTGCTTTCTTCTTTCGGCAGCCTTGCTTAAAAGGACTATTACGACTATGGCTATTATGACCGCCAGGGCTGCAACGCCCATCTTTATGTATTTTCTGCGCTTTGCCGCTATGCGCTCCGCTCTGATGCGGGCCTTTCGCTCCTCGGGTGTCTCTTCCGGGGCGGCGTCCTCTCCGGTTTTTTTATCTTCAGCCTTTTTCTGGTCCGCGGTCCTTGAGAACTTGACGAAGGACAGGTCTGTTATCATCTCGTCGGCGTTCTTGTAGCGGTCCTTTTGCAGCTTGGCGGTGGCCTTCATTACTATGTGCTCAAGATCGCTTGGGATGTTGGGATTGAGCCTGCTGGGCGGTACCATGGGCTCGTTCATGTGCTTTAAGGCCACTTCAACTGCAGTCTCGCCGTCGAACGGGACCTGGCCGGTGAGCATCTCGTAGAGAACTATTCCTAGGGAGTAGATGTCGGAACGCTCGTCCACGTAAGCTCCGCGGGCCTGCTCGGGCGAGAAGTAATGTATGGAACCCATTACGGTGGCCTTCTTTTCAGCTGTATCGGCCTCCTCGGGGTTCTGCTTCATAGCTATGCCAAAATCGGAGATCTTCGCCACATCGCCGCTGGTGACCAATACGTTGTGCGGCTTTACATCCCTGTGTATAAGCTGGTGCTTGTGAGCTGTGGACAGGGCCATGGCTATCTGGCGCGTAAGGAAAGCAGCCCTCTTCGGATCCAGAGGCGCCTCGCGCTTTATGATCTCGGAAAGAGGCTCGCCCTCCACCAGCTCCATGACGATGTAGTAGATGTTCCCTTCCTTGCCGACGTCGTAGACGTTGACGATGTTGGGGTCGACAATGCTTGCGGCAAGCTGCGACTCGCGGCGGAAGCTCTCGATGAACATCATGTCCTTGGTGAATTCCGGACGGAGTATCTTAATAGCAACATTGCGGGAGAGCAGCCTGTCCCTGGCGCGGAACACGACAGCCATACCGCCTTCGCCTATCTTTTCAATTAACTCGTACCTTCCGGCAAGTACCCTTGTAGCCACGGTGCTCCTTACTGTATGCGTATGCATACGACGGTGATGTTGTCCTCTCCGCCGTTCGAGTTAGCCATATCCACCAGCGACCTGGAAAGACCGTGCATGGTCCTGGATCTGCTGGCAAGCCTTGCAATTATGGCTTCGTCCACCATGCCGTAGAGCCCATCCGTGCAGAGTATGACGGTATCTCCGGGGTAGATGTCGAAGCTGAAGAAATCAGGACGCACGGTGGGCTCTCCGCCCAGCGCCCTGGTGATGACGTGCTTTTCGGGGTGGTTCTCGGCCTGCTCGGCTGTGATCTCGCCCTTGTCCACGAGCTCCTGGATGAGTGTGTGGTCGGTCGTTACCTTCATTATCTGCCTGTCGCGAATGAGATAGGCTCTGCTGTCCCCTACGTTGACTATAAACGCCTTGCTGCCGCGAAGGTAACATAATACCGCAGTGGTAGCCATGCCGAGATGGCCGGGCTCGCTGCTGGATTTTGAGTATATCAGCTCGTTGGCGCCTGAAAGAAGCGACATGAAATAAGCCTTGAGGGCATCCCCTTCTTCCACGTCGCCTATCGGATGAAGAGCCGCGAACTGTGCCATGTATCCCACGGCCAGGCGGCTTGCAAGCTCTCCGCTGCTGTGCCCGCCGACGCCGTCCGCAACCATGTAAAGATCGCGGTCGGGAAGCACGAAGACGGCGTCTTCGTTGTCGTTCCTGGATATTCCTTTGTCGGTCTTAAAACCTACGCTTATCATCTGCCCCTCCTTATGAGGCAAGTATAGAAGCCGTCCGGTCCGCCCTCTTTGGGGAAGAGCTGGCGCTCCTGTTCTATAGTATAGCCGGAGGCTTGCGCGAGGGCATTGCGGACGAGTTCTTCGTTTTCCTGCGGATCCACCGTGCAGGTGCTGTAGAGCACCTTTCCGCCCGGCTTTGCATACCTTAGTGCATTCAACAAAATATTATACTGTATTTTGCAGAGTTCCTCAAGAGCCTTTGAGGCATCTTCGGGACTTTGCTGCTTAAGTTTTATCTCGGGATTGCGGCGCAGAGTGCCAAGGCCGCTGCACGGGACGTCCGCAAGCACGCAGTCGGCGCTGCTTTCGAGCCCTGGCTGAAATACCTGGGAGTCCGCCTCTTCCGCCGAAACAGAGCTTAAGCCCAGGCGTGCGGCCTCTTTTTTTATGAGCTCCACGCGGTGCGGGTAGACGTCGAAAGCCCTTACCGTTCCGCTGTCCTTCATGAGCTCCGCCGCGCAGCAGGTCTTGCCGCCCGGAGCGGCGCAAAGGTCCAGAAAGACTTCGCCGGGCCCTGGCGCGAGCATCTCCACGGCTGCCGCGGAAGCTTCTCCCTGGACGGAAAACAGGCCATCCCTGTAAAGCGAGGTATCGAGCACACCGCTGCCGCCCACTTCAAGGCAGAGTCCGGAAAGTGCGGTATCAGACGCCTCAAGGCCCAGCTCTTTAAGCTTTTCCGCAAGCTCTTTGCGGCTTTTTTTCAGGGTGTTTGCCCTTATGGTAAACGGTGCGGGGCTGTTGCACGCCTTAAGGAAAGCCTCGGTTTTTTCAGCACCGTAATGCTTTGTCCAAAGATCCACTATCCACTGCGCACAGGAGTACTTTACGGAAAGACTGTCTGAAAGCAGCCGCTTGCCATCCCGCTGGAACGATCTTAGTACCGCATTTATAAAGCCCTGGCGGCCCTTCATGAAAGCCGCGGCCAGAGCCACGGTCTCGTTTACGGCAGCGTGGTCGGCGACACCGTCCATGAGCGCAAGCTGGTAAAAGCCCATGCGAAGAAGCACCCTGTTGGATGCCGAAAGGCCGGGCTTTTTAAGGAATCTCTGTATGTTATTGTCCAGAAGGAACTGGTTTCTGAGGCACCCGTAGACGAGCTCGCGCACAAAAGCAGGGCTCTTAGCCCCGTCCTTTCTGATGTGCTCAGAAAGAGCCAGGTTAGACCATGCCCCGTTCTCCTCTATGTCCTTTAGTGTCAGAAAGGCTGTACGCCTGTCCCTGTCAATCGCCAAGAACTGTCCCCTCTTCTATCTTGTTGCCAAGCAGGAAAGCCGAAACGTCCATGGCCTTCTTTCCGGGCATCTGAATATTCGTAAGCAGCACCGAGCCGCCGCCGCAGGCGACCTCTATGCCGCGTTTGTCCGCTCTGATGACGGTACCGGGCAGGATCTCCTCCCTGGCTGCGCCAGGTCCCTTTTGGTGACAGAGAACCGTCCCCTTGTCACATTTGTGGACCTTCATGATCTGGCCCTTGTAGGTGGTGGATGCGGTGGGCCAGGAGTTAAAACCCCGCACCAGGCAGCAGATCTGCTCCGCGGTCTTCGTAAAGTCTATAACGCCCTCTTCCTTGAATACCATGGGCGCGTAACTGGCAAGATCCTCGTCCTGAGGCACGGCAGTGCAGCTTCCGTCCGCTATCTTCGGCAAGGTCTCGACTATCATACGGGCTCCAAGTTCAGCAAGCTCCTCGTGCAGCTGCGCGGTGGTCTTTTCTCCGATCTCTACGCTTTCCTGAGCGTACATTCCGCCAGTGTCCATGCCTTCTTCCATCTGCATTATGGTGACTCCGGTGCGCTCACAGCCGTCTATCACGGCGCGGTGTATTGGTGCGGCACCCCGGTACGCGGGTAGCAGGCTTGCGTGGATGTTGACGCAGCCGTATTTCGGCAGCTCTAGTATCTCTTTGGGCAGTATCTTGCCGTAGGCGGCTACCACGATGAAGTCCGGTGCCGCCTGCTCAAGGCGCGCTAAAAGCTCCGCGTTGCCCTTGACCCTTTCCGGGCTCTCCACGGGTATGCCGAGTTCCAGCGCTTTCTGCTTTACAGGGCAGAACTGCACCTTCTTGCCGCGGTCGCGGGCGCGGTCGGCCTTGGTCACGGCAAGTTCTATACTGTAACCAGCATTATGTAAAGCTTCCAGAGGCGGCACCGCAAAGTCCGGCGTCCCCATGTAGACTATCTTCATTCTTCTTCCTCTTCACCGCTTTCCGCAAAGTGTATGTCGTCGGCCTTCTGGGTATACAGAATTCCGTCCAAATGGTCGTATTCGTGCTGGAAAGCCCTAGCAAGAAGGCCCTCGCCTTCGTATTCGACGGGCTGTCCGTTGCGGTCGAGGCCTTTTATGCGCACGTATTCCGCGCGGTGCACCATGCCAACATATCCGGGCACCGAAAGGCAGCCCTCCTCGCCGTACTGGTCGCCGTCGGACTCCACAATTTCCGGGTTTATGAGCTCGTAGAGATGGTCCTCGTCCACCTGCACCACGAACATGCGGCGGAGGATCCCAACCTGCGGGGCGGCCAGCCCAACGCCGTTTGCCTCGTGCATGGTCTCGGCCATGTCGTCCAGTATGGACCTGATGCGGTCAGTGACTTCCGTCACCGGACGGCTCTTCTTTTTAAGGGTCTCGTCTTCTTCAGTGAGTATCTTCCTGAGTGCCATATTGCCTCCTAAATAAATGAATACGGGTCTATGTCAGTAGTAAACAGCTTTGCTACGCCCTTTTGTTTCGCGTAGATATCCCTCAGCTGCATGATAGCAGAGCTGGTGCTTTTCCTGCTTCCCGCGGGCGATTTTATAAGGATCTGGTAGCGGAACTGGCCGCTGGCCTTTACCAGTACGCCCGGAGCCGGCCCCAGCACGTGCACGCCTTCGGGGAGCTTTTTACGAAGCCACACCGCGCAGCGCTTAGCCGACTCAAAGGCCAGCTGTTCGTCTTCGTCCGAGATGACAAGCTGGTATATGTCCGCAAACGGCGGATATGCGGCAGCTTTCCTCAGCTCTATCTCGCGCTCGTAGAAGCTTCTGTAGTCGTGCCTTGCGGCAAATACTATGGCAGGGTCCTGCGGAGCGTAGGTCTGGATGACCACGCTCCCGGGCTCTTCGCCCCTTCCGGACCTTCCCGCCGCCTGGGTAACGAGCTGGAAAGTGCGCTCCGCGCTCCGAAAATCCGGGATGTTCAGCGTCACGTCTGCTGATATTATACCAACAAGCCCGACGTTTGCATAGTCCAGGCCTTTGGCCACCAGCTGGGTGCCTATGAGTATGTCGGTCTTGCCCTTCTCGAACTGCTTCAGGACGGATTCCATACCGCCCTTTCTTTTGGCCGTATCGAGGTCTAATCGTCCCGCTGACGCGTCCGGAAACAGCTCGTGGACCTTTTCCTCTACCTGCTCTGTTCCGGCGCCAAAACGGCCGATAATGCGGCTGCCGCAGTCCGGGCAGACCTTGGGCATGGGCTGCTTTCTTCCGCAGTAGTGGCAGACCAAAGCGTCCTCTTCCCTGTGGTACGTAAGCGTTATCCCGCACTCGGGGCAGCGCATCGTATGGCCGCATTCCCTGCACGAAACGTAGCTAGCGTAGCCACGCCTGTTGAGGAAGAGTATCACCTGTTTGTTGTCGTCGAGAGTCTTCCTTATGCCCTCGGCGAGCTTCTTTGAAAAGAGGCTGCGGTTGCCCGCTTTGACCTCTTTGGTCATATCAACTATGTATGCCCGGGGCAGAGGGTTGCTGTTGTATCTTTCCGCAAGCTCGAGCCTCCTGAAGAGGCCTTTTTCGCTGCGGTAGTAGTCTTTTACGGATGGAGTTGCGCTGCCCAGGACTATCGACGCCCCGTGGTACATGGCGCGCTTTTCGGCAAGCTCCAGCGTGTCGTACTTTGGGCTCTTGTCGGACTTGTAGGAGGTCTCGTGCTCCTCGTCCATAACTATCAGCCCTATGTCAGTAAACGGCGCAAATATGGCGGATCTTGCGCCAATGGCAAGCTTTACTCCGCCCGATTCTATACGCTTGTACTGTTCGCCGCGCTGGGCCGGCGTGAGCTTGCTGTGCAGGACCGCTATCCTGTCCAGCCCGAACCTGCTTGCAAAGCGGCTCACGAGCTGAGGTGTGAGCGATATCTCAGGGACCAGCACTATTCCGCAGCGCCCCATATCTATGACCTTCTGCATGGCCTGAAGGTAGACTTCGGTCTTGCCCGAGCCGGTGACTCCGTGCAGCAGGAAGACAGTGTTCTTCTTCGCCTCCACGGCGCTGTTTATCTCAGAAAGTGCCGCAGCCTGGGCTTTTGTGAGCTTCTTTGGCTCCGTGGGCTCGCACTCGAGATCCGCGAAAGGATCCTTGGTGCGCCGCTTGGCCTCAGACACCGGAAGAAAGCATTTCACGGCCTCTATGTAGCGGCAGAGGAAGCGGTCGTGCATCCACATGGCGGTCTTTACGGCCTCCTCCGAAAGCTGCACTCCCGGGACTATCTCTATGATGTCCTTGATGCGGGAAAGACCTTCGGGAGCCTCATCCGAAAGCGTTGCTACGTATCCTTCGGCCCTGCGGTCGTGCATAGTAAATGGCACTATGACCTTCTGGCCGACAGCTATATCTTCCAGCTCCGTCCTGTATGTGTAGAGCGCGTCGGTTGCGCTCGTGTTGTTGTCCACGATTATTCCGGCGTACTTCATCCCCGGACCTCCGCGGCCTTCTTTTCCATGGCCTTTCGGGCATCCCGCTCCGAGAACTCGCAGCCGCAGTAGTGCTGCCTGTACAGCCCGTAAGCCTTTGAAAGCTCTATGGACCTGTTGTAGCCGTCCTTTTTCTTGTAGTTGCCGGCCAGGTACTCCACGCCGTATTTTTCGGAAAGCTGCGCGCCTACGGCTGAGATGACGCTGTAATTCTTATAGGGGCTTACGGAGAGCGTGGTATCGAAGCAGCAAAACCCCTTTTCCTTTGCCAGCGCGGCGGTCCTTTCGAGGCGAAGAGCAAAGCACTCGCGGCAGCGCGCTCCGCCTTCCGGCTCGTTTTCAAGACCCTTAGCGCAGTCGTAGAACTCCTGCGGATCCCAGTCCCCTTCGATAAACCCCAGGTTGAGGTCGTGCTCTACCGAAAATTCGCCAAGAAAACGCATCTGCTCCTTCTTGCGCAGCTCGTACTCCTCACGGTCGGTGATATTCGGATTATAGTAAAACACGGTGATGTCGTACTCACCGGAATCTACAAGCCTTTCTATTACCGCCGTGGAACAAGGCCCACAGCATGAATGCAGCAGAAGCTTCTTCTTATCCATTGTAATCATTTGTTGCTGCTCAGCGTTCGGACAGAACCATTGCTTTTTGTACACTCTGTCGAAAAAGCGCCGGCAGACCCGGTTTATCCGAGCGTTTATCGCAGGTACGGCGGGACGGTCCGCCGTAGCGAGCGGCGTTAAGCCCGCTGTCGACTGTAGACAAGGGCGCGTTCGCGAGCGTGCACAGATAGCGACGGAAAAACCGATGGTCTGTAAGCTTTTGAGATCGTGTACAGAAAGCAATGGTTCTGTCCGAACGCTGAGCAGCGATAAAATATTAAACTCTATCAGTTATATCTTCCAGTATCAGCAGGTTTTCCATGCGCCTGAACTTTATCTCAAATCCCGCGTACTCAAACCCGTAGATGCGCTTAGGATCGTCCTGGTAGTGCGGAGCCGGATCCTGCGCCAGAGCCTCCAGAAGCCCCCTGCGCTTGTCCTCCGGCAGCCTTTCCAGCAGTTTTTGAGGAGCCGCCACCTCCATGTAGTCGTCTGCTACCGCCGCAGCAAAGCCGCCTTCCGCGCCATTAATGCAGTCCGCGTGCGGAGCGTAGGGCTTTATGTCGTAGACCGGAGTACCGCTCACCATATCTATCCCGGAAACGTACAGCACCGGCCCGTCTTCGGCCTCGTAGTCTATACGTTCCAGCTTTACGGCGGACATGCCAAGCCCATTTGGCCTGAAAGGCGACCTGCTTGCAAAGACCCCTACCCGCACGTTGCCGCCAAGCCTGGGAGGCCTTACCGTAGGCTGCCACTGCCCAGCGCTTTCCGAAAAGCCCCAGATCAGCCAGATGTGCGAAAAGCCCTCTAGGCCGCGGAAAGCCTCGGCCCTGCGGAACTCCTTTTCCATGACTATGCGCCCACGCAAAGAAGGCGCGAGCCCGGCCTGCCTTGGCAGCCCGAACTTTCCGGGAAAATCCGTATATATCGTTGCTATCCTGTTTATTTCCATGCCTTAGTTGAGCGGTTTAAGATCGCGCTTCCTACGCTTTACTATGAACACTATCACGCAGAAAATGATCTGCACCACCGAAGAACAAGGCGTTGCAAGCCCAATTCGGAACAGCGACACCGGAACTATGCTCTTCATCAGTATGGAAACCGGGATCCTCACGCAGAACGCCCCTATTATACCCTGCAGCATCGTAAAGAAGGTGTAGCCGCAGCCGTTGAAATAACCTATGAAGCAGAACAGGAACGAAGTCAGAAGGCAGTCTATCGCGTAGGCCTTGAGGTAGTCCGCCGCGGCAGCCATTACCGCCACATTGTCCGTAAAGATGCTGGCCAGAAGGTCGCCGTGGAAGAAGGCCATGTAGCCCACCGCCGTGCACAGAACGAAGGACGATACCATGCCCATGATAAGCGCCCTGTCCGCGCGCTCCGGCTTTACGGCGCCGATGTTTTGCGCAACCACCGCCGAAAGCGACTGCGCAAAGGCCTGCGGCAGCAGCATTATGAAGGCGCACAGCTTTTCCGCAACGCCAAGCCCCGAGGACTCAATAAGACCTATATCGTTTATCAGCGAAGTTATGACCAGGAACGATATGTTGACAAGCATGCTCTGCAGAGCTATCGGAGCGCCGAGCTTTACCGACTTGATAATGTTCTTTCCCTGCTTGTTTTTGAGCATATCCAGGGAGAATTCGAACGGAAGGCCGCGCTTTTTGATCACCATCAGGCAAATAACGACGCTTATGGCCTGCGAGATGACCGTAGCAAGTGCCGCTCCCTGAGCGCCCATCTGAAGACCTTTGACGAAGGCTATGTCGCCGCCTATGTTAAGGACTGCAGCTATCGACACCGCCATCAGCGGAGTCTTCGAATCTCCCATGCCCTTGAAGATGCTCGAGAGCAGGTTGTAGGATATTATGAACAGCATGCCGCAGGCGCAGGTGCGCATGTACGCGACAGCCCTGGGGAACGCCGCCTCAGGAGAGTTGAGCACCGTGCAGATAGCAGGCGCCAGCAGCAGTATCAGAACAGTAAGTGCGACAGCACAGCAGAAGAAGAGCTTCATTCCGGCTGCCAGTATGTTGCCCGCCTCGTTCTTTTTCCCCGCGCCAATGTACTGGCCTATGAGCACCGAAGTGCCTACGGAAAGGCCTATCATGATGAAGCTCACCATGTTTATGAACTGCGCACCGGTAGCTACCGCGGAGATATCCGCCGTAACGCCGTACCTTCCCACTACAAGAAGGTCCACAGCCCCATACAGGGACTGCAGTATCAGAGCGCCCAGAATAGGCAGCATGAATTTAATAAGCGGCCCGAAGATCGGGCCCTGTGTAAAATCGTTTGTCTTTCTTATATTTCCAGCCATCAGCTTCTCCTGTTACTGCGAGTCTTTTTTGATGATGTGGTCGTTCCTCTTCCAGCGGCCGGTTATGAAGAACACTATGGCCACTATCAGAGGCATGTAGCCGGCAAAGCCGTCGCCCAACCAAAATCCCTTGCAGGACAGCTCCATTACGAATCCCAGCAGGTAGGAGAGCCCTATCCTTGCGATTATTCCGTCGAATATGGCTATCATCAGGTTCATCCTTGAGTTTCCGGAACCGTTTATAAGGGAGAAGCCCACAGCCCTTGCGCAGGCGCCGATGAAGCATATCACTATCGGGGCCACAAGCACGCCGGAGATCTCCAGTACCCTTACGTCTTCGGTGAACAGGCTGAACAGCGCTGTCGGGAACAGCACCACCAGCAGCGCCGCGAACGCGCAGATGCCTCCGGTTATCAGGGCAACGATTCCAAGGATCCTGGGGACCCTTTCGTACTTTGCCGCGCCAATGTTTTGCGCCACGTTGGCCGCGCCGGCCGTGGTGAACGAATTGGATACTATGCCGATAAACATGGACAGCTTGTTGTATATGCCGGAAAGCGCGGTGTACTCCCAGCCGCTGGCGTTGATCCAGCGCGCCAGAAGGGTCTTGGAGAAGGTTATAGCCGCCATCTGTATGGACATGGGTATGCCGAGCTTGATGAGCGGCCCCAGCACCTCGCGGTGCACCCTGAAGCTCTTCCATTTGAAGTCGAAGCCGAACGCGTCCCTGTGCCTGTAGAGGTAGATGAGCGCCGCGAAGAAACTCACGCTCTGCCCTATCACTGTGGCGAGCGCTGCTCCGAAGGTGGACCAGCCGAAGCCTGCCACGAACCAGATGTCGAGTATTATATTGAGCACCGAGGCTACGCCTATGAATATGAACGGCCTCAGGCTGTCCCCCATGCCGCGCAGGATCGCGCAGATGATATTATAGCCGGATATGAAGTATATACCTGTTATACATGTGATGTAGTAGGACTTTGCGAGATCGAAGGCCTCCGGCGCCGTGTTGAGAAGGTGCAGTATGCTGTCGCCAAGAAGCAGGCACGCTATAAGCATAGCTGTGGCAAGGAAGAACGTGACCGTGAACATGGTGCCTATCATCTTGGTGATGCTTTCGCGCTTGCCGGCGCCTACGAACTGCGCGATTATCATCTGGCCCGCCATGGCAAAACCCATGACGAGGAACGTGATGAGGTGTATCAGTTCGCCGCCTATGGATACCGCGGCCATGCTCTCGCCGCCGTCCACCTGGCCGACGACGATGAGGTCCACGACGTTATATATCGCCTGCAGGCTGTTTGCGACGAACAGCGGCGCAGCATACGTAATAAGATTCTTTGCTATACTGCCTTCGGTAAGATCCCTTACCATTTCCTTCTTTGCCATCTTCTTCTCCGTCTTTTCTTCTTAACACTTTATTATAACGTAAAAAAACAGAGATTGCTCCCTGTTTTTCCCGTTAGAGGTTGTTTATTATCTAACAAAGGCTTAGCGGCCGTACCTTCTTGTGATCTCCTTGATCTTCGCTACCGGGGCGTTCTCAAGCTGATCTGTGGTAAGGCGCCATTCCCAGTTGCCGTCCACGGTGTTGGGGCGGTTGATGCGAGCTTCGCCGCCAAGTTCGTAGAAGTCCTGCATCTGGGCCACGAAGAGCTTAGCCACGGAGCTCATTCCGCCGCGGATGAGACCCCATACCATGCCCTCATCATCCGTGATGTGAAGGTAGAGCCTGGCGAAATCGATGCACTTTTGCGGAGCGTCGTTCTCCACCCATTCGCGGGCGGTGCAGTTGTCATGGGTGCCAACGTAGCACACACAGTTCTCGTTATATCGGTGCGGCAGGAAATCGCTGTCGTAGTCCGGGTCGAAGGCAAACTCAAGCACCTTCATGCCGGGAAGCCCGCTTTCCTTAAGGAGAGTCCCCACGTCCTGCGTCACCACGCCAAGGTCTTCTGCTATAAACAGAGTATCCTTGTACCAGTTGGTGATGACCTTTACAAAATCAATGCCCGGGCCAGGCTCCCAGTGGCCGTTCTTGGCGGTCTTCTCGCCGTATGGGATGGACCAGTACTGCGAAAAGCCGCGGAAATGGTCTATCCTTATCATGTCGAACAGGCTGGCTGCCCTTCCTATGCGGCGTATCCACCAGTTGTAGCCGTTCTTCTTCATGGCTTCCCAGTCGTAGAGGGCGTTGCCCCAGTACTGACCGTCCGCGGAAAAACCATCCGGCGGAACGCCCGCCACGGCCTTTGGAACGCCGTTTTCATCCAGCTGGAACTCGCCGGGGTTGTTCTTGACATCCACGGATTCCGCCGGAACGTATATGGGAATATCGCCGATGAGGCCTATGCCCTTGCCGTTGGCGTAGTCCCTCATTGCCTTCCACTGCTTTGCGAAGATCTCCTGCAGCTGCTGTCTGCTGAACTTTTCAAAGAGCTTTTTTCTTCCTGCCCAGACCTTTTCGTAGTCCACACGGCAAGGATCGCAGCCCCAGTCTATGTCGTCGACTTCTTTCTTTTCCAAAAGACCTTCTTCAATGAGAAGGTCCAGGTCTATGAACAGTGGGTTGCTCTCGAAGGCGTCCATGCAGTAGTATGGAGAATTGCCGTAGCCCGTGGTCTCCACCGGCAGCATCTGCCACCAGCTCTGCCCTGCGTCTTCGAGGAAATCGATAAAATCGTACGCGGCCTTCCCCATAGTCCCGATCCCGTACTTTGACGGGATCGAGAACATAGGCAGCAGAACGCCGCTGCTTCTTTTAAATTCCATTAAATGCTCCTATACCTCTTCGGGTATGTAGGGATAGAGTATGTTTTCTTCTGTTTCGGCGTCGAAGAAGTGCATTACCTTTCCTTCGAAGGTGACCCTTATCCTCTTGCCTATCTCGAGGCTCTTCCTCTGTTCCGGCGTGAGGTTTATGGTCTGGACTCTTACTATCAGCCTGGTGCCGTCATCGGTGATGGCGTGCAGGTGGAGCTCGGAGCCCATCATTTCGCTTACTTCCAGCGTGCACTCGATGGCGTTGGGATCGCCGTCTGAGGCAAGGAACATGTGCTCGGGACGTACGCCGAGGATGATCTGCTGGCCGGGAACGCCCTTCGCCTTAAGATCTTCTCCCCTCTTGCCGTCAGCTATGAGCTTCGAACCGAAGGCCTTCACGTAGTACTCGCCGTCTTCTTTAACCAGTTCCGCCTTGAAGGTGTTCATCTTCGGAGCGCCTATGAATTCGGCCACGAAGAGGTTTCCGGGATGGTAGAACACATCGCCCGGGGATCCTACCTGCATGATGTAGCCGTCCTTCATGATGACTATGCGGTCGCCGAGGGTCATAGCCTCTGTCTGGTCGTGCGTGACGTAGATGAAGGTCGTATCCAGCCTCTTGCGAAGGAGTATGATCTCAGCCCTCATCTGGTTCCTGAGCTTGGCGTCCAGATTGGACAGAGGCTCGTCCATAAGGAACACCTTGGAGTCGCGGACCATAGCGCGGCCTATGGCGACTCTCTGGCGCTGTCCGCCGGAAAGAGCTCTGGGCTTTCTTAAGAGATAATCCGTGATGCCCAGGATCTCGGCTGCGTGGGTGACCCTCTCGTAGATCTCGTCTTCGGGCATCTTCTGTATGCGCAGCGGGAAGGCCATGTTGTCGTAGACCGTCATGTGCGGGTACAGGGCGTAGTTCTGGAAGACCATCGCTATATGCCTGTCCTTTGGCTGAAGGTCGTTCACTACCTCGCCGTCTATCTCCACCGTGCCGCCGGAGATCTCCTCAAGGCCCGCTATCATGCGCAGCGTCGTGGATTTTCCGCAGCCCGAAGGACCTACGAATACCACGAATTCCTTATCCCTGATATTGAGGTTGAAATCGTGGACCGCGGTTACTTTGTTGTCGTATATCTTTACTACATTCTTTAAAACTACACTTGCCATAACTGCACCTTATCCTTTCACGGCTCCGCCTGTGACGCCCTCGACATAGTACCTCTGCAGGCACATGAACAGTATCGTTACAGGTATCGCTACTATTACGCCGCCTGCGCAGAACATCGTGTACCGCGAGATTATCTGATCCGCCGACAGCCAGCTGTTTAAGCCGACCGCCACGTTCATTCCAGCCGGGGTGTTCATGGAGATATACCTTGCAACCACGAAGTCGCCCCACGGCCCCATGAATGCTGTCAGTATGGTATATATTACTATCGGTTTTGCCATGGGAAGAATTATCTTCCACAGCACCTGCGCCCTGGTAGCGCCGTCTATCCTGGCGGCCTCATCCAGCGTTTTGGGCACCGTATCGAAGAAGCCCTTCGAAACGTAGTAACCCATTCCGGAGCTGGCTATATAGACCAGGATCAGGCCCGGCACTGCGTTGGCCTGGGTCATGTTCAGGTCCTTTAACAGCCTGTAGAGTATGATCATGGAGAGCATGCCCGGGAACATTCCCAGTATCAGCATGAACCTCATCAGCCCGTTCCTCATCTTGAAGCGGAAACGGCTCAGGGTGTAGCTCATGCAGAGCACGATCACCGTCTGGCCCACAGCTGTTGCCAGTGCCATAATGAAGGTGTTGGTGTACCAGTGCCAGAAATCGGTCTTGGCGAGGTTGATGTAGTTGTCCAGGCCCCAGGTCTTAGGCACAACGTATCCGACCATCCAGGTGCTCTCTACGCGGAAGCTCTGAAGCACTATGAATACGAACGGCGCCAGCCATACTATGCTCATGATTATGAGCACTATGTAGATGACAGTGTTGGAGATGCGGTTCTTGGCCGACATTCCCATGTGTCTTTTGATCTCGGAGGGATCGTAATTTTCTTGTTTGCTCATTACTGGAAATCCTCCTCATTCTTGACTGACGGCAGTATGTTGTAGACCACCAGCGAGATGATGGCTACGACGATGAATATGAGTATACCTACTACAGAAGCCAGGTAATACTTGGACTCCGCGCCTGTCGTTATCTTGAACAGCCAGGTGACCAGAAGATCCGTGAACCCTACCGCGCCCGAGGCGCCCGACGCAGCCGGGTTGGTAGGCCCTCCTCCTGTCAGCAGGAATATTACATTGAAGTTGTTCATGTTCCCTGTAAACTGCGTCAGCAGGTACGGTCCTGTTATGAACAGCATGTACGGAAGCGTGATCTTGGAGAACTGCTTCCATCCGCTGGCGCCGTCTATCTTGGCGGATTCGTAGAGGTCCGCAGGAATGTTCATCAGTATGCCGGTGACTATCAGCATCAGGTAAGGAATACCTATCCAGATGTTGATGAGTATTACGGTTATCCTGGCCCAGGTCGGGTCGTCCCAGAACGGCAGCGACTGCTTTATCCAGCCCATGTCGAGCAGGAAGCCGTTTACTATGCCGTTTCTGGCGAACATCTTGGATACATACAGCAGGGAGATGAACTGCGGAATGGCAATGGTCATTACCAGTATGGTACGCCAGCCTTTCTTGAACCTGATCCCCTTCTTGTTGATCATCATGGCGACGAACATGCCCAGGAAGTAGTTCGAGAAAGTAGCGAAGAACGCCCAGATGAGAGTCCAGGTAAGTACTTCGCCGAATGTGGCCGAGTAGACCTTGCTGCCCCCTGACCACGAGAGCATGGTGTTGAAGTTCTCAAGCCCAACCCATTTGAACAGGCTGTTGAAGTATCCGTCGTGCGCTCCGTCGTAGTTCGTGAAAGCTACGAGGATCATGAACACTATCGGAAGCACCGTGAAGATGAGTATTCCGGTAAGAGGAAGCGCCAGCAGCGTCTTATAGAAGGATTCGTCCACGAGGGAACGCAGATCCTCCTTGCCGTTTTTAAGGCGTATTCCCTTTTCGGTCATCTCCTGGGTTATCTTTGCCTGCTTAACGTTCTGTCTCCACGTATAGATGAATGCGATTATGAAGAATATGGTCAGAACGCCGTAAAGCAGTATTTTGAACGAATTGTCATGGTATACGGTGGAATAGGTATCGAGCACGGGATTGTACTCTTCCATGGGCCCCTGGTGCCCCAGGGACGGAAGCATGGAGAGCCAGTAGCCGCCTGTCGTTACCATGTAGAAGATGAAAATGATCTCAAACAGCAGAAACAGTATTCCGCGCAGGAACTGCCCCCTTGCCATGTTTCCAAGACCCATGACGACAAAGGAGCCTTTAGTTATGCCGTCTCCGTTTTTAAATGTAGATCCAATATCCTTGAGCCCTCTGCCAAAGCCCGCGGCGCCGGAAACTATTCCTCTTCCGACCTTCTGGAAAAAGTGGCCTATACCTAATGGTATGGCGATGAGGAAACGGCCAAGTTTGTATAAAAACTTGTCCCATTTGGACAGTTTCAGGTATTCCAGATCGCTGTATCTAGCCATGATCTTTATCCCTTTCTGATTTGTCCCGCAAAAAAGGGTCGGAGCAAAATGCTCCAACCCCATTGTTTAAAGCTTTATCACTTCTTTACGATAGTGATGCTGGTGCCGTCGGTGGTAACAGTGTAGGTTCCCGGTGCGGCGAATACGATGTTGTTGTCTCCGTTCTTGGCAGGATCAGCCATCTCAGGATTCATCAGTTCCTTGCCGGTAGTTACCTGTGCGTAGCCGAGCTCGGTGCCCCAGTCTCCAGGAGTTACGATACGGCCGCCCATGTAATCGGACTGCGGAACGTCGAGTGTGATGGTGAAGTTGTTGCCGTCCTTGGTCATGGCGAACTTCTCGTCAGCGTTGTTCCATTCATTCCATGCGCCTACGAAGATCTTGCCGCTGTAGTCGATCTTGAACAGCTCGTCGATAGCAGCCTTGTAGTTGTCAAGAGCCTTCTGCAGACCTGCGTCGGATCCGTCGGAGTTGCCTACGTCAGTTCCGATGACCTTGGCGATATCCCACCAGGAACCGTGGATCTGGCCCTGAACTGTAGCGTACTGGTTCTGAGCGTTGATAGCTACCTGAGCAGCGTTGTTCTTTACAGCGTCGATCTTCTGAGCTTCGAGGTTAGCCGGGCCCCATCCGAGCTCGTTGAATCTCTCTACCTGGTGATCATAGTCTGTGAGGTACTGAGCCAGCTGGTTGAGAGCTGCGCCCTTCTTGACGTCTGTCTGCGGCTTTACGCCCAGCAGCTTGCAGCCGTTGAAGGAACCCATGTGGTAATCCTTGCCGTCGACGTTGAAGGAAGGAAGATCAGTAGCGCCCATGTTGTCGCCGAGGATCTTCTTGACATCGTTGTAAGCCCAGGTTCCGGAAACTACGATTGCAGATGCCGGGTTAGCGCTGAAGTCAGCGACGTTGGAGGAGCTTACATGTACGTCCTTTGCGGACTGGAGCTTGTACAGTCCCTTAGCAGCGATGAGACCTTCAGGCGAATTGAAGGTATCCTTTACGTTGGTGAATACGCCGTCCTTATCTGCGGTCCATTCGGATACGCAGCCGGTGGCGAAGAAGAAGGATGCGATATACCATGCGGAAGTATCTGTCTCCATGGAGAAGCGCTTTCCTGCAGCCTTGCAGGCTTCGATGAGCTTTTCGAGGCTGTCGACGTCTTCTTCTTTGATGACGCTCTTGTCGTAGTACATGAAGTAACCGTTGTCAGAGGTGAGCGGGTAAGCGTAGATCTGATCTCCGGTGGTAGCAGCCGCAACAGCAGCCTTGTCGCTTTCATCCTTTACTTTCTTGCTTGCAGCTTCGCCGAGCTTGGCGATGCCAGCGCCCTGAACGAGCCTTGCAAGCTGGTCCTGAGCGAAGAAGTAGAGGTCAGGGCCTGCGGATACGTCGTTGAGCACCTGAGTTCCGGCTTCGGACTCGGACATCTCGTTAACGGTAGCCTCGATGACGATACCGAGCTTGTTGTCCTTGTTGAAAGCTTCGATCTGCTTGGTGGTGAGAGCCTTAGCTTCGGCCGGGCACCAGACCAGGACCTTGTAGGTTCCTGCGATCTCGCTAGCAGGAGCAACGTTGTTTGAATTGTTTGCCGGTGTGTTGTTTGCCGGTGTGGATCCGCCGCCGCAAGCAGCGAGGCCGATCACCATGCAAACAGCAAGCACGAGCGCTAATACTTTTTTCATAATAGATTTCCTCCTATAAAAAGCATTTTTACCGGCAGGGGAAAAAAGGTTCTTCCCATGCCACTATATATTATAGTCTTTTTACTGATATTTTCAATGAAATTTTGATTACACTTTATTCTCAGTCGGCCGAGTTGAGTATTGCGTCGTCTATCTTGCCCCAGGCTCCGCCGCCCTCACCTGCGCACTTAACGTATATTCCGACGCTGATGTCCTGGCCATCAGATACTTCGAAACTTTCGATGGTCCCGGTGTCCCAGCTGTCGTACCAGGTGATCTTCATCGGAGCTTTTGCTATTATCTCCCCGTCCGCCTTGACGTAGGCGTAGATATCCTGCGCGCCGCCGTCGCCGCCCATGATGGACATGGAAAAGCTGTAGCGCCCTGCCGGGATCTTACCGACGTTCTGCTCGGCGGTGAATTCCACTGAGTTCTTCGCGGCGCTCCAGAAGTGCAGGTGTTTTTCGCCGGTGAGGGAATCCGTGACCTTGCTCTCCACGTAGATCTGGTCGGCCTTAGCAAGGTCGGTGATGACCCAGTTCTCGTCCCCGTCCTCGAAGCTGTGGTTCTTTACATAGTTGTACTTGATCTTGGATATCTGGGCGTAGGCTCTCATTCCGCCGGCCTCGCCGTAGACATCGTATTTTGCTGCCTGCGGGGCGTTCATCTTATCGAGATCCGACTGCGTGACGTTCCAGGTCACGGGTATGCTCTGCCTCGTGCCGTCCGTCATTACAGCGTTGACCTTGTCCGGCAGCACCACCGGCGCATTGATATCGAAGGTCAGAAGGCTGTCTTCCACCGCATCGGCTTTTACCGGAGCGTCGTTTCCCGTCCTTACGAGCTGCCAGAGCTTGAGGGACTCAAGGGGATGGCCAGATACATCGAACATGGCCTGGTTGTCCACAGCGCTTCCTCCGTAGTATTTGCCGGCATCGTCGGGATCGTAGACCGAAGCGTAGCTGCTTGCCCAGCCGGAGCCATACTTTTCCCAGATCTCGTGGTTCTTCTCCCAGGACTCGGTGCCGACTGTTATCCAGGCGCCTTCCCAGTAGACCACGCCAATGCCGCTTTTAGTCTTGTTTACAATAGTATCTATTACGTCAATTACGCTGTTCGCCTGGCCTTGTACGGTGTAGGGATAGTTCTTTATGACGTTGGAGCCTTCTCCTATGGTGTTGCCGGAAAAGTCCGTGTCTTCTGGTGTGAAAGCGTAGGAAGTCTCCATGACCATGACCTTCTTGCCGTATTCGTCCGCCACCTGGGTAAGCACGTTTGCCAAATTCTCCAGAGTTCCGTGCCAGAACGGGTAATAGGACGAGGCGAAGACGTCGTAGTCCACCATGTAGTAGTCAAGGCGCCTTCCTATGGTATAGTAGCTGCCTTCCTTTTCAGGATTGGCGAAGTGCAGCGCCACCAGAGCCTCCGGGAAGACCTCGCGGACGGCTTTGGAGCCTGCGTTCATCAGAGCGCAGATGTTCTTCCAGTCCGTTTCGCCGGCAAGGCCTCCTGTGGTCTCGTTGCCGACCTGCACCATGCCTACAGAGACCTTTGCAGCCTTCAGCTTTTCAAGGCTCTCTTTGGTGTATTTGTACGCTGCGTCAGCCTTGGCGTCTATGTCCATGCCTGCCCAGGCGCGGGGCACCATCTGCTTTCCGGGATCGGCCCAGAAATCCGAATAGTGGAAATCCACCAGGAGCTTCATTCCGTACTGTGTAGCCCTCTTTCCTATCTCCACGGCGGTGTCTATGGTGCAGTTTCCGCCGCCGAAACCGTTGCCCTTCTCGTCGAAGGGATCGTTCCAGACGCGCACGCGTATGTAGTTGATGCCGCTTTGCGCAAGGGTCAGGAAGATGTCCTGCTCCTTGCCGTCGTAGCCGCAGTACTTTACGCCGCTGGCTTCTTCGGCGAGCACGGAAGACACGTCCATGCCCATGATAAAATCTTCCGGTATCCCTTCGATCTTTCTTACGATGAGGCTGTCGGATGACTTGACTTTCTCGACTTTTGCGGTCTTTTCACCGCAGCCCGAAAGCAGACCGCAAAGAAGCGCCGCCGTTGTTAACATGATGATTATCCTCTTCATTTTCTCTCCATCAATCTTTCCGCTATATATGCTGCCGCGCCGTCCTTTCCGGGATGCACGCAGTCCTTGCCGAAGAACAGGTAGTACTCCTCCCCTTCAAACTCCATGAGCACGCCGTAAACTACTCCATCCTTTACCCAGTAATGGTCTATGGATCTGAACTGATAGTATCCTTCCAGGGGCGCGAAGCCTTCCGCGTACTGCTCTGTGTTCTCTTCCTTTACCAGATATATATCGTCAGCGCCGAGGTTTCCCATGCCGAAGGTATGGTAGGAGAAGGTGTGCACCTTGGTCATCTTTATGCCTTCGGGAAGGTCCGCGTTGAGCCGGGTCTCGACCTGCGCGCTTGCAACATCCGGGGCATCCACGTACACCGTGACCTTCTTTGCCCGGCTGGTGTCGGTGGCCAGGTTGAAAAGGAACGACACCAGGACCGCGGAAAGCAGTATCCAGATGATGTACATGTGCGTCTGGCGCAGTATGTTGCCAAGGACGTGCAGGATCTTTCCTCCCGTCTTGCGCTGCCTGGGCTTGGGGCGCATGTAGGGCATCACGAAGCTCGCGATGTATATGTCAAAGCAGCCCGCAACAGCCGCCGCTGCGCTTGCTATGACGCGGAAAAGCGTCTCGTTAAGAGGTTTTACCGTGATGAGCAGCACAACGCAAACTACAGCAGCCAGCACCGATATTATGACTGCTGCAAGCTTTGCTCTTTTCCTTAAGTTTTTTTGTCCCGCGATCTCCTCGCGCGAATACATTTCCATGTATTTAAGTATATCATATTTTTCCGTGATTTTATGTTATAATAATCTCAAATATCGATACCATGCGGCATTTCAGCAGACCGGAGGTCCCGAAATGAAGAAAACTGTCTCTATAATTCTTGTGCTGATACTTGTATTAGGGCTTGCGGCCTGCGGGGGAAGCGGGTCCTCGGGAAAAAAGACCGAGCCTAACGGGCGCTATACTCTCTCCAAAGACAACGAAGCGATAATAAACGACGTGGACTTTTCGGCCCTTCAGCAGACCGGCGACAACTCGCGCGTTTTCTACGAGATCTTCGTGGGGTCCTTCTCGGATTCCAACGGCGACGGGATAGGAGATCTCCGCGGAATAATCAACCGCATGGATTACCTCAACGACGGCGACCCGAAGTCTGGAAAGAGCCTCGGGATCGAAGGTATATGGCTGACGCCGATCTTCAGTTCCCCCAGCTACCACAAATACAACACAACTGATTACTACACCATAGACCCGCAGTTCGGCACCATGGACGATCTTAAGGAACTCATAGACCTCTGCCACAAGCGGGGCGTAAAGATCATCCTGGATCTTGTCATGAACCACACGTCAAGGAGCTGCGAATGGTTCCAGAAGTTCGTGCAGGCCCAGCAGAAAGGCGACAGTAAGGATCCGTACTACAGCTTCTACACCTTTGTGCGCTCCGCTGCGGACAGGCCGGCGGGCCGTACCTTTGCGAAGATCCCCGGCACGGAATCGTTCTACGAATGCAACTTCGACCAGGACATGCCGGAGCTCAATTACAGCGACACCTTCGTGCGCCAGACCATGTTCGACGTGGCAAAGCACTACCTGGACCTAGGCGTTGACGGTTTTCGCTTCGATGCGGCAAAGTACATCTATTTCGGCGACGTCAACGCCTGCGTGAATTACTGGAGACTGTTCATATCCGAGCTCCTGATGGAAAAGCCCGATATATACACGGTCGCGGAGGTCTGGGACAGCGATGTGATGACGGACAAATACTTTGAAGTCATGAACTGCTTCAACTTCAGCTGCTCCCAGCAGAACGGACTGTTCTCCGAGATCGCCAAAGGCGGCAACGCGGGAAGACTCAGCAGCTACGTTGAAAGCTACATGCAAAAAGTAAAGGAAAAGAACAGCGGAGCATTCATAGTGCCCTTCATCGCCAACCACGACACCGACCGCGCCGCGGGCTTCCTTCCGGAATCTTCCGGACACATGCAGATAGCGGCAAACATGTACATCCTGGGCCCTGGATCGCCCTTCATCTACTACGGCGAAGAGCTGGGGATGAGAGGCTCCAGAGGCTCGGCTAACACCGACGCCAACAGGCGACTTGCCATGGTCTGGGGCGACGGCGACACGGTTAAGGACCCCGAAGGCACCACCTACGACCCGGGCAACCAGATACAGCAGGGAGTTGCACAGCAGAAAGCCGCGGACGACAGCCTGCTCACCTACTACAAGAGGCTCATCATGATACGCGCGGCAAATCCCGAAATAGCAAGGGGCGATTACAAAGCGCTCAGCCTTGAAAATACCAAAGTCGGCGGCTTTACATCCACCTGGAACGGGAGCACCGTATGCGTGCTGCACAACCCGTCCGGCAGCGCAGAGACGATAGATCTTTCTAAGATAAAAGGCGCCGAAGGCTTTAAGACCCTCAGCGCCGCGATAGGCTTAGAAGACGCCAAACTGGAAGCAAGCACCCTCACCATCGGCGGCAAGACGAGCGTAGTGCTCAGATAAAGAAGTAGTTTACACCCCAGGCGGGAAGGCATGGATCCTTCCTGAGGTAAACTGAATAGTCAGAGTTCAATTTGAGGACCTGTTCCGGTATCGCGAACAGGTCTTCTGTTCTGTGGTAGGCAGCAATGAGCATGCGCGGGCGAAACGACCTGATTGTCTGTTCCGCGCCTCTGATGGCTGCCGCCTCCGCGCCTTCAAGATCCATCTTGATAATATCCACAGGACCGCCGCCGAGCATGCTGTCTACAGTAAGCTGCTGAACCGGGCGGGTCCTGCCTTTGCCTTTGGCGCCGCCGCGCCCAGTGCCGTGGGTGAATTCTACGGTGCAGTCCGCATCGCCTGCAGCCGCGTTTACGAGCCTGATGTTCTCCGGAAGACCGTATTCTCCGCTCCCGGGGCCGAACAGACGCAGGGAGTCTTCCTTAAGTTTTCTGAAGTTGCGGCTCTCGGGCTCAACAGCTGTGATCTTTGAATACCTGCCGCCAAAGACCTTTAAAAACTGTTCAACCGTGTCCCCGGTGTAGGCGCCGAGGTCCAGAAAAGCCGGAGCGTGACAGAGAACCGTCCCCTTGTCACATAGCTTCCAGTTCTCTTCTTCCGGGGTCTGGCAGGCCAGGAGCGGCTCTATGCGGCCGGTGAGCTTGTATTCTATGACGCTGTCCAGCACCTGGCGGCTCTTTTCGTCGGCCAATTTTTCGCGCACGGCTGAAAGCTCGGACAGGTGCTCCTTGTAGTATTTCCTGTCGAACAGTCCTTCCCCTGCCACCGGAAGGTCCGGGGCGCAAAAGTCCTGCTCCGAAGCGATGCGGCAGATGTTCTCCAGCACCTCCGGCCGGTGGCTCCCGAAACATAACAGCACGGTCATATCCCCGAACTGACGCTTCGCCTCTTCGTAGCCAAGCACTTTAAAACCGTGGAAATACCTGTCCCTTACGAAGCCGTCAGAAGCAAAAATGCCGGACACCCGGATACCCCGGATGTCCAGCTCTTTCATGATCTTTTCCGCAGCATCGCCCGTGCCATAGAGCACGAGCGGCTTTGAGTTTTCTTTAAATTTATCCCACACTGAAGCAGCGCCAGGGTGCTACTGAGCAGCCCGCTCTTCGTCGTAGGCTTTTCTGAGGCCTATGCAGAGCTGATCCGCGCAGGATGTGGGCTTGGGACCGCAGGTGTTGCCCTTGAGCAGGGCTTCGATCTCCTCTACGGTCTTTCCGTCTACGAGCTTGGAAACTGCCTTGAGGTTGCCATTGCAGCCTCCCAGGAACGCCACGTTGTGGACAACGTTTCCGTCGAGTTCGAAAGCTATCATTCTGGGGCATACGCCGCTGGGCTGAAATGTGTGCTTCATATTAGTTCTCCTTCTTGGTCCAGACTGCCGCCACAGCATCGTCTTCGTACTGGCGGGTCCAGAGCCTGTAATAGTAGCCCTTCTTCGCCAGGAGCTCCTCATGGCGGCCTTTTTCAACTATCTGGCCGTTGTCCACTACGAGGATTATGTCTGCATTTCTGATGGTGGAGAGCCTGTGGGCAATGACTATGGACGTACGGCCTTCTATGACCCTGTCTATGGCTGACTGTATCTTCTGCTCGGTTATAGTATCCACCGAAGCCGTAGCTTCGTCAAGTATCATTATTCTGGGCTTTGCCAGAATGGCGCGCGCGAAGGATATCAGCTGCTTTTCTCCGGTGGAGAGAAGGTCGCCGCCCTCGCCTACGTCGGTATCCAGGCCGGCGTCGAGCTTTTCGATTATACCTTCCGCAGACACCATCTTTATGGCCTGCATTATCTCCTCTTCCGTGGCGTTCTCGTTGCCGTAGATGAGGTTGTCCCTTATGGTGCCGGAGAAGAGGTGCGGCGTCTGGAGCACGTAGCCCAGGGCTGAGTGCAGCCACAGCTGGCTCCTTTCGCGGTAATCCCTGCCGTCCACCAGTATCTTTCCTTCCGTAGGCTCGTAGAAGCGGCAGATGAGATTGGCCATGGTGGATTTTCCGGCTCCGGTCTCGCCTACTATCGCGACGTTGGTGCCAAAAGGTATCTTGAGATTGAAGTCCTTAAGGACGTATTCTTCGGCGCCGGGATACTTGAAGTCAACATCGCAGAATTCGATATCGCCCTTTATGTCTTCCCAGTTCTCCTTCTTCGGATGGAAAGCATCTCCGTATTTTGCAACTACCTCGGGGCTGTCGTTTACGGTGGGCTGAGTCTCCATCAGTCTGGTGTAGCGCTCTATGTTGACCTTGCCGTTTACGAACAGCGCCAGTGTTTCCACTAGCCAGCGCACCGGCTCCATGAGCCCCTGCGCGTAGGACATGAACATCGAGAAGGTACCAACCTGGTCCTTGGCCAGTATTCCGCCCTTCCAAAGCACGAACGCCAGAGCGAACGACGCGGCAAGGTCGGTCACCGATGCGAACACGCTCCTGTGCCTTGCCAGCTGCAGGGCTTTCTTGTACATGTTCGTGGTCTCGGCGCGGAAGTCCTCGTCTATGCGGTCTTCTATTACAAGGGACTTGATGGTCTTGGCGCCTGTTATGCCTTCGTTGAAGTTTCCTGTGATCTTTGAGTTGATCTCGCGGGTCTGCTTGCCGAGGCTGAACAGCTTGCCGTAGAACAGGCTGAAGAACACCGCGATTATAGGCACTATGATCATCACGGCGCCGGTGAGCCTCACGTTGATGGACAGCATTATGACTATGGCACCCACGATGTAGAAGAGGAACTCCACAGTATCGGATATCTGGTTGCTGAACAGGTTTCCTATCCTGCTGGTGTCGCTCATGGCGCGGGCGTGTATGTAGCCTACGCTGTTCTGGCTGTAGTAGTCGAAGGACAGCTCCTGCAGATGGGTGAATGCATCGTTGCGCATGTCGCGGTTCATCGTGACTTCCGTGGCGATCTGCACCTTGATGTTTATATACGCCGTGATGCCTATAAGGGCGAGCATCAGCACGTACAGCACTATGAATACCGGCAGAGTATCCAGCGTGCTCTCAGTTACGTAGTGGTTCAGCGCGTACCTGTTGAACAGCGGGCCGAGAAGATCCAGTATTCCGGATATGAACGCGGATATGGATATTATCGCGACCTGTTTTCTGAAGCGCTTTACGAGCGGGATCATCTTTGGGATGCCGAAGAAGCGCAGGCTGCCGTCTTTATTAGTCGTTCTCATGGCCAGCCTCCTTTCCGGCTCCGGTCTGAGCCTCGCCAAGTCCTGACTGTATGTCGTAGATGCGGTTGTAGATGCCGCCGGCGGTTCGAAGCTCGTCCGGGGTGCCCTCCTCCGCTATCTTTCCGTTGTCGAGGACTATCACCTTGTCCGCCTTTGACAGCGTGGTGATCCTGTGTGAAATAAGTATTATCGTTGCAGATCCGAAGCGCTCCTCCAGAGCCTTCCTGACCTTGGCGTCCGTTTCGGTGTCGACTGCAGAAAGCGAATCGTCCAAAACCATTATCGGGGCGTTCGCTATCAGCGCCCTTGCTATCGCTGCGCGCTGCTTCTGTCCGCCTGAAAGCGTGACTCCGCGCTCGCCCACGAAGGTCTCGTAGCCTTTGGCAAAACTCTCCACGGCGTCGTCGAGGCAGGCTGCCTTTGCGGCTTCCTTTACATCTTCCCTGGTAAGATCCCTTGAGGATATCCCGATGTTCTCCTGTATGGTCCTTGAGAACAGGAACGGCTCCTGAAGGACCATGGATATGTTCCTGCGCAGGTGCTGGGTGCATATGCCGCGTATATCCACTCCGCCTATGGTTATGCTTCCGCAGCCCTCCGGGAGGGTGTACATCTTGTCCATAAGAAGCATCAGCGTGGACTTTCCGGAACCTGTGCCGCCCAGTATTCCAAGCGTGCTTCCGGCCGGTATGGTGAAGCTGACGTCGTGCAGGACCTCAGCGCTGCCCTCGTAGGCGAAGCTGACGTGGCTGAACACGATATCTCCGTTCATCGGAGCTTCGATGGATCCCGGTGCGTCGGACTCCACGGGCTCGTTCATGACGTGCCCTATCCTGTCGAGGCAGACGCCTGCCTTGCTCATCTCGGATATCATGCGGCCCAGCCTTCTGATCGGGAAGGACAGCATGGAGTTGTAGGATATGAAAGCGACGTACTCGCCGGAGGTGAGCTTTCCCTTGACGCAGAAGATGCAGCCGCAGACTATTACCAGCAGTATCTGAAGCATGCTGAGCAGGTGCTGGGTGGTGAAGAACCTGGCCATAATTCCTGCCAGCCTGACCCACAGGCTGTTGTACTTGCCGTTCTGCTCGAGGAAGCGTTCCTTTTCCTTTGCTTCCTGCGCGAAGGCGCGGACGACCCTCATCCCTGTGAGGTTCTCCTGGATGCGCGCAGACACCTTGCCTTCCATCTCGTCGCATTCCCTGAAACCGCGCTCCATCTCCTTGCGGAAGATCATGACGTAGCCCAGTATGAACGGGATGGGTATGATAGCTATGAATGTGAGGCCGACGTTCATGGAGAACATGAAGAACAGGGAAAGCACTATCATTATGCTTATCCTGACCACGGATACGAGCTGTTCGGCAACGAACTGGCGGACCATCTCGACGTCTGAGGTGCAGCGCTGGATTATGTCGCCGGTGTGGTTCTTCATGTGCCATTCGTAGGGCAGATGCTCTATGTGTCTGAACATTGAGTCCCTCATGGTGCGGACCAGAGTTTCGGCGCCTTTGTTATTGAGAACCCTCTGAAGGTAGCCCGTGATTCCCCTTATGGCAGCTATTACGACTATAGCCAGCGCCATTATCCACAGATGCTGGCCCAGGTAGGAAAAGCCGCCGAGCCTGTCGACGAAGTTGTTGACGAATGCAGGCAGCGTGGATTCTTTTCCGCCTATGGCGTCGTCTATAGCAGCACGGAATATCTGCGGGTCGATCATGTCGCAAAGCGCGTAGAACAGGGATGCGATTATGCTTCCCGCAAACAGGTGCTTACTGCCTTTGAGGAAACGCAAAAGCAGCGCAGTATGCTGTCTGCGGGATACTTTTCTTTCAGCTCTGCTCTTTTTTTCCTGAGCCATAAGTATCTTTTCCTCCTTTCAAAAAACCAGTAAGCGCGAAAAATGTAAAGTAATCAAAATTATAACACAAACGTCGCCAACGCGCTACATTATTTCTTTAAGTATATGTAGTTTATTTACGGCAGATGATACAGGATTCCGGGGTGATTCCAATTGCCAAAGCGCCGTCTTAGTGATAAAATTAAATTTAACAATATATTGTACTGTTTGAGGATAATACAATGAAATACTATATTTCAACCATAACAGACGTTGTCATCGAAGAAGCCGACGGCGACTGGGAAAAGCTCAGCTACGTAAAAAGGACAGCCCCCCTTGCCAAAGCAAACGGCCTTGGCATAGAGATAGCGGAGTTCTGCATCTCCGACAACATGGAAAACAGCTTTGATGCGGTGCTGCCGCACGTGGAGTACAACGCCTTGATGGCGGAGGAGAAGACCATACACGCGCCCTACAATGAACTGTTCCCCATGGCAATAGACCCGAAGATCGTAGAGGTCGCTTACAGCCGCTACGAGCAGACCCTTGGCTACTGCGAAAGGTTCGGCGCTGCGAAGATGATAGTCCACGCCAACTACGTGGAGGTGCTGTACTTCCCCAATTGGTTCGTCAACAGGCACGTGGATTTCTGGAAGCGCTTCCTGGAAGAGCACAGATCGGATGTCGTGATCTGCGTCGAAAACGTTATGGAGAACACCCCGGATCTGATCCTCGGCATTCTGGAAAAAGTAAATGATCCAAGGCTCAGGATGTGCCTGGATGTAGGCCACGCAAACCTTACTGATGTTAAGCCTGAAGATTGGCTGAGGCAGTGCGCTCCGTACATCTCGCACTACCACATACACAACAACATGGGAGCTCCCGCGCAGGGAAGGCGCAGCTGGGGCGACAGGCACAGCGCTCTTGGAGACGGCAACATAGACATGGACGCCCTGCTGCATCTTGCAGAAGAGCTGACGCCGGACGCCACAGCCGCCATAGAAAGCTACGAGCCGGAAACCTGCGTCGAATGGCTCAAAGAGCACCGTTTTATTTAAAGGACACCATGAATAACGAACTACAGGAACTCTTAAAAAGTATAAGGCCCCTCGACGCAGCTGCCGTAAAGCTCGCCGAGGAGCGCCAGTCAAAGCTTGCCAAACCTCCCGGATCGCTCGGGCTTTTGGAAGACATAAGCGTGCGCCTCGCGGGAATAACCGGCAAGGTAAAAAACCGCGCCGAAAAATGCCGCATCATAGTGCTCTGCGCGGACAACGGCATCATAGAGGAAGGCGTATCCAGCGCCCCCAGAAGCGTCACCATGGCCCAGGCAGTCAACATGACAAAACGCCTTACGGGCATGTCTTCCATGGCAAAATACTTTGGAAACGAGGTAGTTGTAGCAGACATGGGCATAGCCGATCCCTACGACTGCCCCGCTATTCTGAATCACAAACTCATGCCCGGCACCCGCAACTTCCTGAAGGAAGACGCCATGGACCGCGAAACGGCTGAAAAAGCCGTGCTTATCGGGGCGGGACTTGCCGCCGCTGCCGCAAAGGACGGCTGCGACTGCATTGGCGTAGGAGAGATGGGCATAGGCAACACATCCAGCAGCTCAGCAGTGCTGTCTGTTCTGACCGGCCTTAGCATAGAGACCGTCACCGGCCGAGGAGGTGGCCTTACCGACAGCGCCTTCCTGCACAAAAAAGAGGTCCTGGAAAAAGCCATAGCCGCAAGAAGGCCGGACAAGAATGACGTCATAGATGTCATAAGCAAGGTCGGAGGCCTGGATATTGCCGCCATGTGCGGAGTATTCCTTGGCGCCGCCGCGAACAGGCTGCCTGTCGTGATAGACGGCTTCATCTCCATAGTTGCAGCCCTCTGCGCCGCAAGGCTCTGCCCGGACGCAGCGCAGTACATGTTCCCCTCCCACGCAAGCTTCGAGCCCGGCTACAGAAAGGCCGCGGACGAACTTGGCTTAAGGCCCTGGCTCGGTCTTGGGATGAGGCTCGGGGAAGGCTCCGGCTGTCCCATCGCATTTGAGGTAATAAAGGCCGCCTGCGCCGCGATGAACGGCATGGCTTTGTTCGGAGAGGAATCCGTCATAGACGACGGCTACCTGGACGAGATACGCAAAGGCGACAGCTTCAGCATATAAAGGAGTCCAAATGACTATTTTCATCTCAGGAGGCTGCAAGAACGGCAAATCCACCATAGCTGAGGACTGCTGCGTCAAGCTTTCTGCGGGCGGGCCTTTGTACTATGTCGCGACCATGGTCGCCTACGACGACGAGGACCGCGAGCGCATAAAACGCCACGTTAAGAACCGCCAGGGGAAGAACTTCATCACCCTGGAGCAGCCAAAAGACCTTCTGGAATGCCTCAAATACAGCGACCCCAGGAACGGCACCTACCTTCTGGACAGCGTCACGGCCCTGCTCATAAACGAGATGTACTCGCCGGACCGCCCGGACACCGATCCTGAAGCAGGAAAGCGCACCGCCAAAGATCTCGCGGCGTTCGCTAAAAAAGTAAAGAACGCCGTGTTCGTAAGCGATTACATCTATTCTGAAACACCCGCTTATTCCGAATACACCAAAGAATACATGAAAGCCCTGGCCCTCTGCGACAGGACGCTCGCGCAAAAGTGCGACGCTGTGGCGGAGATCTGCGGGTCCATTCCAACAATGTACAAAGGAGAACTGCCTCTATGACACCGTTTTTCATGGCCTGGATGATGTTCTGCAGCATCCCCTGCCCCTCAAAAAAGTGGGACCAGAGCAAGACCGACCAGATGCTCATGTGCCTGCCCGGAATAGGCCTCATCATTGGAGCGATATGGTTCGGGATCTACAAGGCTTTTGCGGCTCTGCGCATCGGCCTTATAGGTTCGGCTGTCATATGCGTCATCCCCTGGCTGCTCACCGGCTTCATGCACCTGGACGGCTACATGGACTGTGCGGACGCTGTGCTTTCTTTTAAAGACCGCGAGGAGCGCATAAGGATACTCAAGGATTCCCGCGTAGGATCGTTCGCGGTCATATGCATGGCCATCCTCTCGGTGTTCACATTCGCGTCCTGGCTTCAGGTGGGCTACAGCACCAGCGGCCTGGTGATGATATTCATACCCGTTGCCTCAAGGGCAGTTTCTGCAGCCTGCGTCCTGGGATTTGAGCCTCTTGCCACCAGCCAGTACGCTGAAGGCCGCGATACCAAAAAACCGGCCTGGATGATAGCAGTGTGCGCCGGAATTGCAGTCATCGCCTGCGCTCTGGGCTTCGTGCTCGGAGGCCTTGAAGGGATAGCGGTGCTGGCTTCTGCGGTATGTACCCTTCTTACGATCCTTAAGGTCCGCGCGAATCTTGGCGGCATGTCCGGAGACATCTCCGGCTGCGGGATAAGCACAGGTGAATGCTGCGCCGTGATAGCGCTGGCCATAGCCGCGGCGTTCGCGTAATACAGGAGGAAACTATGGAACTTGTAATAGGTGGAGCCTTCCAGGGAAAGCTGGCCTACGCCACAAAAAAGTACGGCCTTAAGGCTGCTGACATCTGCGAGTGCAGTGTGAATAAGGAGCCGGACTTCTCCAAAAAATGCATATACCGCTTCGAAAGGTACGTTCTGTGGTGCATGAGGAACGGCAGGGATCCGGTCACCAGCTTTGAGGACGACAAAGTCATAATCATGGACGACATCTTCTGCGGAGTAGTTCCGGTAGAACCCGAGACCCGCGCCTGGCGCGAAGCCTCCGGCCGCACCATGGCTGCCATAGCGCAGAACGCTGACACAGTGACACGCCTTTTCTGCGGCATACCCAAGAGGATAAAAGGATGAAACTATACATGCTTCGCCACGGCCAGACCATGGCAAACATCTCATATCAGTACTGCGGAGTGACGGACAGCCCCCTCTCTCCAGAGGGAAAGCAGCTGCTTACGGAAAAGCGCGAAAGCTGCGCCTACCCTTCTATAGAAGGTCTGGATGTATACACCAGCGGCCTTACGCGAACAGAACAGACTCTTGAGATACTCTACGGCGACGTTCCTCACAGCGTGGAGCGCGGCTTTGCCGAGATGAACTTCGGGATCTTCGAAGGCCGCTCCTACGACGAGCTCAAGGACACCGAAGAGTACCAGGCATGGCTTGCCGGCGACCACATAAAGAACCGCTGCCCCGGCGGTGAAAGCGGCGCGGACGTGCTGGCGCGCGTTCTTAAGTCCGTGGATGGTCTTTTAGAAAAAGGCCGCGACGCTATGGTAGTCTGCCATGGAGGCGTCATCGCCCTGCTCTTCTACCACTACTTCCCCGACACAGAGATGAACTGGTACGAGGTGCAGCCAAAAAACGGCGAGGGCTACGTCTTCGAATACGAAAACGGCCAGATCAGTGGGTATACCAGGATACCTGCGGTAAAACAATGATCAGGTATTCTGCACAAAGCCAGAATGTTTGCTCTTAAGCGAGACTTCGCTAGCGCTCGATTGAAATGAGGCTGACAATAGGAAGCCTCAGTGAGATCGAAAAGCGGGCTCGCGAAGAGCATTATTCTGGATTCGTGCAAAAACTATATTTGTTGCTTCGGGAGGACTTTATGCGCAAGAATCACGAGATCAAAGAGCGTCACGCGCTTTTGGATGAGCGCGGCAGGCTGATCGAGCCCGGCTACACCAAGGGTCTTCTGATGGATTACGACAGAAAGGCCATCAGGGGCGGCGCGATGCGCATCAAGGAGTGGGACTACTACCTCGTCACCACCCAGGACTTTGCCGTGGCTCTTACTATAGACGACAACTCCTACATGGGTCTGGACAGCATATCGCTTCTGGACTTTATGCTGCGTTGGGAGCACACGAACAGCCCTATGGCTTTCTTTACCGGCGGGAAGAAAAACTTCCCCAAAGGATCCGATTCCGGCGACGTAAAGACCTCCGGCAAGGGCTATTACATAGAATTCCTGCACAGAGGCGATCACCGCGTCCTGCGATTTAAGATGGACGATTTCTGCGGCGGAAGGCCCATAGAAGGCGAACTGCGCCTGGAAAACCCGGAGCAGGGATCTATGGTGATAGTTACGCCCTTCCCCGGCAAGCAGACCGCATTCTACTACAACCAGAAGATCAACTGCATGAAAGCATCCGGTACCGTAAAGTACGGCGATACTGTCTACGACTTTGACCGCCCCGACGCCTACGGTGTTTTAGACTGGGGCCGCGGAGTCTGGACTTACGAGAACACCTGGTACTGGGGCAGTCTTTCCTCCTCGGTGGACGGCGTTCCTTTCGGATGGAACATAGGCTACGGCTTCGGCGATACCTCCGCAGCCACAGAAAACATGCTCTTTTACGGCGGCAAAGCCCACAAGCTGGGCGATGTCGTATTCAACATCCCCATGAAACACGGCAAGGAGGACTACCTCAGCCCCTGGACCTTCACCGAAGGTGACGGACGCTTCAAGATGGATTTCCGTCCCATCCTCGACCGCGCCTCCTGCACAGATTTCAAGATACTCTGCTCCGATCAGCACCAGGTCTTCGGCTACTTCTCCGGAAAAGCCGTGCTTGACGACGGCACAGTCATAACAATAAAAGACCTCCTCGGTTTTGCCGAGAAGGTCCACAATAAATGGTGATCGTGTTTACAGAGCTGCCTTTGCTGTCTCTACGAGCTTTGTGAAAGCTGCGGGATCGTTTATAGCCAGTTCGGAGATCATCTTCCTGTTGAGGGTGACTCCTGCCTTGTTGAGGCCGTCCATCAGTCTGCTGTAGGAGATTCCGTTCATCCTTGCTGCAGCGTTGATGCGGGTGATCCAGAGCTTCCTGTATTCTCTCTTCTTGAGCTTGCGGCCCATCTGAGCGGACCGAAGAGCCCTCATGACTGCAGGATTAGCTGCCTTGAATGTTGTACGGCGGGAAAGGTAGAAACCCTTAGCTGCCTTTAATACCTTCTTATGTCTTTTCTTGGCGTTGACGCCGCCTTTTACTCTTGCCATTGTTTTCTACCTCCTATTTACCGACGAGTACGTTCTTGATCCTCTTCTGATCTGCATGGGTCAGGATCGTGGACTTGCGAAGCCCTCTCTTCCTCTTAGGAGTCTTCTTTGTAAGGATGTGGCTCTTGTAAGCCTTATGTCTTTTTACTTTGCCTGTTCCGGTAAGCTTGAATCTCTTCATGGCCCCTCTGTGGGACTTCATCTTTCCGCCTTTAGCCATTGTTCTCTTCCTTTCTATCTTAATTAATTTCAGACTGGGTCTGCGCCTCGGCTTCCTGTTCGGCCTTTTTGGCGGCCTCCCTGGCTGCTTTGGCAGCTTTCTGCTTTTCCTTCTCGGATTTGGGCGCTATCACCATCGACATGTTGCGGCCTTCAAGCACCGGCTGCTTTTCGATGTTGCCGTATTCCTTGACCATGTCGCAGAACGCGAGCATAGTCTCGCGGCCTTTGTTGATGTAACCCATCTCGCGGCCCCTGAAGCGCATGCTGATCTTGACCTTGTCTCCGCCAGCAAGGAACTTTGACACCAGCGTGGCTTTCGTATCAAGGTCATGTTCCTCGGTAAAGATACCAAGGCGCATTTCCTTGACCTCTGTGGTCTTCTGCCTCTTTCTGGCTTCCTTCTCCTTCTTCTGCTGGTCGTAGCGGTACTTGCCGTAATCCATGATGCGGCATACCGGCGGCGCTGCGTTAGGCGAGATGTTTACAAGGTCCATATCGGCCTCGTGTGCTTTTTCCATGGCCTCCTGAATGCTGACTATACCTACCTGGTTGCCGTCCGCGTCTATGAGGCGCACTTCCTTTGCGCGAATTTCTTCGTTGATAAGGGCTTCTTTGCTAATGGTCTTGTCCTCCGTTGTAAAGAAAAAAGCGGTGAGCAAAGCTCCGCCGCAGGAAACAGCCCCACCTGGGACTCTCCTTATTAGCCCTGACGGCCCGTGCCGCAAGGCGAGAAGCGGAAACTTCTGCTTGATACCTGAGTAGAATACCATCCCGAGGACTGCTTGTCAAGCTATATTTTTGCGTATTTTCAGCGTTTTTTACATACTTCCGGCGCGCATGCTGTCAGCTATCTGCGAGATCCTGCTGAGCCTGTGGTTGAGGCCGGATTTGGCAAGAGGCGGATCGAAGAGCTCCGCAAGATCCGCAAGCGGAAGCTCGGGATTCTCGAGGCGCAGCTGGGCGGCAGTCCTGAGTTTTTCGGGAAGAAACATGAGCCCGCGAGTTTCGCTGATGTACTTTATGTCCGCGATCTGGCGCTGCGCGGCGTTGACGGACTTCTGCAGATTGGCGTTCTCGCAGTTGTTTATGCGGTTTGCGGTGCTTCTCATCTCCTTGGTGATGCGCACGTTCTCGAACTTAAAAAGCTGATTGGCCGCACCGATAACTCCCAGGAAATCTGCTATCTGCTCACCATCTTTGAGGTAAACGATGTAGCGATTGCGGCGTGTAGAGATCCTGGCCTTAAGGCCGAAGCTGTTGACGAGCTTTCTTACGTCCCCTGCCATGTACTCGCTGGCGCAGGAGATCTCCAGGTGGTAAGCCTTGGCCGGGTCCGTTACGGAACCTGCGGCGAGGAATATACCCTTAAGGCAGGCCTTTCTGCAGCAGCGCTTTTTAATTATGCTCTGCTCCAGGCCGTCGGTTATGTAGTTGCTGCCTTCGCGCACGCCTATGATGCCAACCTCTCGCAGAATCCCGTCGGCGTTCATCTCCGGGGTTATCGAAAGCTCATAAGAGCGCCCTTTTGAGAGCGGCTGCATGCTGTTTTCTATGGAAAGTGCAGACTTGGTGCCAAAATAATCCCTGATGAGGGTTATCAGAAGCCTTGCTACAGCCGGGCTGTCGGTGGCAACGCGAAGTCCCATGCCGCCCTGCGAAAGCGTGATGCTTCCCGCGAAACGCAAAAATCCGGCTATCTGCGCCAGCTGGCAGCATTTCTTGCCGGTAGGAAGAGTGGTGAGTTCTTTTTTTACGTCAGCGGTAAAAGACATTACGAATCCCTGTGCATGACTACGGGACGCCTTCCGTTTTCTATAAGGCGCCTTGCTATCTCTTCAGCCATCACGACGCTGCGGTGGCGTCCGCCAGTGCAGCCTATGGCTATGGTGAGGTGGTACTTTCCTTCGCGGATGTAGCTGGGGATGAGGTCCAGCACCAGGCCGGTGATGCGGCCCGCAAACTTAACGGCTTCATCGCTTGCCAGTACGTAGTCCTTTACCTTCTTGTTGCGCCCTGTGAGCCCTTTCAGGCGAGGCACGTAGAACGGATTCGGCAGGAAGCGCACGTCGAAGACCCAGTCAGCCTCCTGGGGCATTCCGTTCTTGAAGCCGAAGCTCATGACGGTGAGCGAGAAGCTGTCCTTATCCTCGGCTCCGAGCAGGTTTTTTATAGCGGTATTGAGGCGCGCGGTGTTGAAATCTGTAGTGTCGATGACGAACGAAGCCATCTCCTTCACGCGCGCGAGCTTTTTCCGCTCTTTTTCTATTCCGGCCTGTATGTTGCCGTCCGGTGCTAGAGGATGAGCCCTGCGGGTCTCCTTGTAGCGCCTTACGATCTCCGGAGTGCTGGCCTCAAGGAACATGATCTTGTAGTTTATTCCGTCGGCGTCCAGATCGGCAAGGCTCTCCTCGAGTTCGTCAAAGAACTGCCCGCCGCGTATGTCGGTAACAAAAGCCACCTTGCTGAACTCGCCGCGGTCCTGCGCGAGCCTTATGAACTCGTTCATGAGCTTGGGCGGCATGTTGTCGACGCAGTAATAGCCTATGTCCTCGAGGCAGTTTACCGCATGGCTCTTTCCCGCGCCGGAAAGACCTGTGACTATTATCAGTTCCACGCTATACCCTCCTGTAATTAACTATGCGCAGCGGATCGAGGCCTGCTTCCTGCACCCTTTTCCACGCGTTTTCGACCCTGCCGACCGCTTCCGGACTGTGCGCATCGCTGCTCATGATGAAGCGCACATCATACTTCATCGCAGTCTTTATTCCATCGACCGTAAGGCAGTGATGCCGGTCGTTGATCTCCATTATAGTATCTGTCTGTCCGCAGGCCCTGGCGATAGCGTCAATGTCGAAATCCAGCTTGTCTCCGGGGTGCGATACTATGTCTATCTTGTTGGCCAGTATGGTGTTTACCATAAAGTCGGTGTTGTAGTTCCTGGCGTGCTGCGAGCTTGTGATGCCCTTCCTGGAAAGCCAGCCTCCCACCACCACGGCAATGCCTTTAAGAGGTTTTTTCCCAAGGTACGAATAGTGGTATCCGGCTATGATGTAGTCGAAGAGCTTCTGGTCTTCCCTGCTTATGTCAAGGCTCCCGTCGGCGTTTATGATATTTGCTTCCACGCCGAGCTCTATCTTAAGATCCGGGTATTTTCCCCTGCAGGCTTCTATATCGCGGCGCATGTCCGGGATGCGGCGCATGTCTATGCCGTAGGAAAAGCTGCCCGGGCCGTGGTCCGATATGCCAAGCTTTTCCAGCCCTGCTGCGGATGCTGCTGCCGCATTGTCTGCTATGCTGCCCTTGCCGTGCGAATACGTGGTATGGGTGTGGATGTCGAAGAATATCCTACTCTGCAATTATCCTTACCTCCGGCTCCAGCTGCACTCCGAACTTTTCGAGCACTTCCTGCTGGACTATATGCATGAGCTCTATTATATCCGATGATGTAGCGCCGCCGGTGTTGATTATGAACCCCGCGTGGAGTTCGGACACCTGGGCTCCGCCTACGCTTTTTCCTTTTAGCCCTGCGTCCTGTATAAGTTTGCCCGCAAAATACCCTTCCGGGCGCTTGAAAAAACTCCCCGCGCTGGGATAAGACAGCGGCTGCTTGCTGGTGCGCCTCTGCGTAAGGTCCGCTATCTTAGCGTCTATCTCGGACTGCACGCCAGGCTTGAGTTCGAATTCGGCTTCCAGTATTATGGCGCCCTTTTCCATGAAATTGCTGTGCCTGTAGGAAAGGCCGTAATTGCGCAGCTGCGGGATGCTCCTGACTTTTGTGAGCACGTCGGAGATGCTGCCATCGTAGGCTCCGGCGTTCATGTAGACCGCGCCGCCAACGCTTCCTGGTATGCCGGTCGCGAACTCAAAACCGGCAAGGCCTTTTGCGCTCGCAGCTTTTGCCGCCTGAGCCAGAAGTGCCCCGGCGCCGGCTCTGACCTTTGTTCCTTCTATTTCTATCTTAGACAGCTCCGGCCCGAATTTGATGACCGTGCCTCTGTAGCCAGCGTCGGAAAACAGCACATTGCTGCCGTTGCCCAGTATCATGGGGCGAGGCAGGCTGAGCGCTTCTTTAAGTTCTTCCCTGCTGTTTACCGTTACGAGCCTGTCGGCAGGACCTCCGCAGCGGAAGGTGGTGACACTGCTGAGCGGAAAGTTTTCTTTTATGTCGAGTTCTTTGCGCATACTCCTCCAAAAGGGCAAAAGCCCGTTATTCCATGCCTTCTGCGGCCTGCCGGGCAAGCCCCAGCACCGCGTCCGTCCTGTTGAACACGCTGCGCTCCAGCATGCCCTTAAAATCGCTGCGGTCGCGGTCTTCAGCGTATTTTGCTATCATCTTGTTGTATTCTATATCCCCTACTGAAAGCTCCGGGACCGGAAGCCCCAGCTTTAGCAGCATGTACACCAGCGCCGCGAAGGACACAGCCGTAGTGTCCTCGCCGTAAGGGTACAGCCTGTCGATCTCGAGGTGCACGTATGCCGCTACATCCAGCGGGTCCTTGGGCTCCCTGACCTGGGCAGCGGTCTTCAATACAGCTGAAAGCTCATCCCGCAGCTCTCTGAAGTGCACGGGTATGAGCTCCCATTCATATACTATCGGATTGTTGGTTCGGTAGAGTGTCTTTTCGGGTTCGGCGCTGCTTTTGTCCAGGAGCATGCCTGCCCAGCGGTTGAGCATGCGAAGATCCAGCCTGTCGCCCATGGCTATGCTGGTCCTCATGTCGAAGTAGACATCCTTGCAGTTGTTCACGAAGGCGTAGAGGCTCAGCGGGATGTCGTCGCGAAGCTGAGCTGCCTGCGTAGCGACCACTATATCCTTCGATATCCTCTGGCCCTGCACCCTTAAAAGCGAGTACGCCCAGCACCAGATGTCGCTCTGCTCCATCCAGGCGCGGAACTCGGGATTATCCGGCATGCAGCCCTGAAGCTCCCTTTTCTTCTGAAGGATCATCTCATACATGCGGCGCCTCCCTTTTTTTATACTAGTTTGCCTCGTGCGGCACTGAATCATCGCTGATATCTCCGGAATTGTCCGTGCGCTGCGCGTCCTTTCCGGAATCGGCTGCATCCAGCCCTGTCGCAAAATCAAACATTGAATAGTCTATATCGACGTTTACAGGGATCCCGTCCACAGTTCCGCTGTCGGTGGCCTGCCAGATCTGGAACGCGTAGGCGAAGTGCGGTGCGTTGAAGTACTGGGCGAACCACTTGCTGTATTCAGCAACCCTTGCTATATCCATCTTGGCCATGTAGGTGCCTACTGCTCCGTAGAGCATGGGCGTATAGCCAGCAGCCTTAAGCGTTTCGCAGAAGGAAATGATTATCTCCGTACGAAGATCTGAGGTCATGCCCCAGGTGCGGTCGCGGTCGTCCTGCGCGGACTCGAAGTCCATCACTACAGGCCAGGTGACCTTGTAACCCTTTATCTGCTGGATAATCCATTCGGCTTCTTCCTTAGCTTCCTCCGGGGTTATGGCCTTGGTGACGAAATAGACCCCGATGGGGATGCCGTTTTCCAAAGCGCTCTTGGCGTTGTAGGCGAACCTGCTGTCGAGCTCCATCTTGCCGGTGCCCCAGCCGCGGTAACCGACGCGCAGAAACGCGAAATCGACTTTCCCCGAATCCTTTACGGCCTTCCAGTCTATGGTCTTCTGATACGCCGAAACGTCTATTCCCCTGAGCGCTTTGCTAAGATCGTTCCAGTCGTACTTGTTCTGAGGAAGGCTCTTGTCCACGTCCGCGAGCGTGAATCCGGCGCCTGAGGACTTATGGACTATCTTGTCCGGGAAGAGATTGCACATCATCTCCCAAAGGCCGCTGCTCTTGTTGGCGGTCTTCATAAGATCGCTCATGCTGATCTCGAACATGTCCTCTTTGGGCTGTTCGTCAGCGCTGTTGTTCTGCGGAGGAACCGTGTTGTTTCCGCCCCCGCCAATGCTGCACGATCCGAGCACCAGGCCCATGGTCAGGCAGAGCGCCATAATCATGCAGAGCTTTGCTGTTTTCCTTTTATTCATCTCTAATTCCTTTCGGTCATCTGCAATAAATATCAATATATTGTATCATAAAAACCGGGACTGCGCAATACACAGACCCGGGCGTTCCGATAATTATGCGCGGCCGATCTCAAAATCCAGACCGCCGGACCTCTCGTCAGGTCCTTTTATAAGTATGCTGTCCCCTGCTTTCCAGTTTTCCTGGACCAGTATATTGGCCAGAGGGTTTACGAGGCTCGTCTCCACGAGGTTGCTGATGCCTCTTCCGCCGTTGGAAAGATCCGCCCTGGCCTTCCTTAACAGGTAGTTCCTGTAATCGTCTCCAATCTCGAGCTTTATGCCTTTTTCCTTCTCCAGATTCTTTGAAACAGATCTGAGCTTAAGATCCATGATCTGCTCGGCAGCTTCGCCGCGTATGAAATCGAAGACGACGAAATTGTCTCCTATCCTGTTCAGCAGCTCGGGCCTTTGTATGGTGTACTTGAAGTAGTCCTTTATGACCTCCAGCAGCGAGGACTGAATGGTATCGTAGTCCATGTCCGGAGTTATGGTCTGGAAGCGCTTTCCTGTGTTCCTGTCCGTGCCTACCACGCCGAGGTTGCTTGTGAATATGATAAGTGACTCGGAGAAGTACACCGTCTCTCCGGCGGAGTCCGTTATCCTGCCGTCTTCGAGTATCTGCAGGAATTTGTCCAGTATGGACGGGTGCGCCTTGTCGACCTCGTCGAAGAGCAGAACGCAGAACGGCTTGTTCTTAACAGCGTTTGTAAGCTGGCCGCCGTCGCTGTAGCCTATGTATCCCGGAGGGGCTCCCAGAAGCTTCTGGTCTGAATGCGGCTGTCCGTATTCGCTCATGTCGAAACGGGTAAGGAAACTCTCGTCTCCGAATATGAACTCGGCTATGGTCTTCGCGAGCTCCGTCTTACCAGTACCGGTGGGGCCGGCAAAGAACAGTATGCCCTTTGGCCTGCTGCTGGATCCGCCCTGTATTCCGGACATTCCAAGGCACGCTCTGCTCAGCACGTCGGCGGCCTTTTTTACCGCAAACTCCTGGCCTTTTACCCTCTTTCCCAGGAATTCCGCGGCATGTCTTATCTTTTCGGAATCGAGCTTGTCCCAGTGGCTCTCAGTCTCTCCGTAGCGGAACATCTTTATGGCGTCCCGGATCTGATGAACAGAATAATCTTTCTGTCTACATAGCGAAAACACACCGAAAAGCTCAACTAAAGTCATCCCGTCGGTCAGGGCAGCGAACTCACCTATGATGCTCTTCCTCTGATCTTCGGTAAGGAGCGGTGCGCATCTTAAGGTATCTATCCTGGCGTCTATCACCGCGGCACGTATCTCCTTTTCGGGTCTGGAGATGGTAAGAGTGCGCACATAGGGGTTGTTCAGGTAGAACCACGCCGGTATGTCGTTCACCTTCTCCACCACCAGGAACAGAAGATTGGTAAGAGGCTGCTTTCCGCGCATGCTTATAGCCTGGGTCGGCGCCTTGGTCGCAAGCATCAGCCTGGTGAAGCACTCGCTCTCCTCGTCGCTGAGGTTGTCCGGCGATGAAGCTATGGTGTTTGCAAGGTCTATGATCACGGCTGTCGGTCTGGTCGTGTTCTGCATCGCCTTGCGTATGGCGCCTGTAGCGCTTCCTATGGTCGTGATATCGTCCTTTTCAATACCTGTGTTGCGGTAGAACGTGGATACCATGTTCTGCTCATAGGGGTTGTTGAATCCGTCTATGCGGTTGTAGTAGATCACAGGATCGTAGCCTATCCCTGACAGATACCTGTTCAGGTAAAGGGAAAGACTGACGGGCTCGCAGCTGCCGTCGTCCTCGTATATCCACGGCTGGAGGTCGTGGACATTGCCTTCGACTATGAATGCGGTGTTGATCTCGCGGTAGACATCGAGGTCTTTCTGCCATTTTTCAGCCTGTATCATCGATTCAGATCTCCTTTGCGCTTACTTCGGCTTCGACGTTGCACAGCGTCAGCACGGCGCCTTCAAGCACCCTTGCCGGGACGTTCTTTTCCATGCGCTGTCCGTTAAGGAGCGTGCCGTATTTGCTTATATCTTCAACTATAAGGCCGGCGCTCCGCCGCGGAGTCACCCTTATGTGCTGCCTGCTGACGGATGGATAGCCGGCAAGCTCTTCTCCGCCCAGTTCCGTGCGGCCCACTATGCCGCCTTCCGGCGGGATCACTATCTCGGCACCGTCCGGAAGCTTAAGCACGAAAACGCGCATTCCGCCTGTGCTGCGGCCTGCATCTTCGGGCCTTTCCGCAGGAGTATTATCAGGCTCGCTCTTCTCCTTACGGTTTGCTGCAATAAGCTCCTCAACACGCGGGTCATCCTCGCTGTATGTGAGGAAATCCACCAGCCGCCTTCCGCAGTTGGGGCAGTTGTCGGGAAAGCTCAGCCTTCTTTCAAATACTATCTTTTCTCCGCACGCACATACTTTGCAAAATGCCATATCTTATCCCTCCAGGCCCATCGCCTTGAGCTTCTGGGCGACAGTTTTTCTCTGATTCTTCTTCCTGCGACTTGCCGAAACATCCGAACGCCTGCACATCTGATCCGCGTTTGCCGGATCTGCGTAGACTCGCCTTAGGATCACACCCTTTTCCGCCGCGTATTCTTCTATCTTTGCGTACATGGCGCATATCTTACCTGCGCTCTTCTCCACTCTGTGCTTAGCCTCCAAAGAGCCGTCCGCGGGGTCTCCCACAGGCTCGAACATTATGCCCCTGCCGTCATTTCCGACAAACACGTCGCACTGCGCCGCGCCGTCCACCGAGTAGAGCTGTCCTTCCACATGGTCGAGGACGACCTCCTCTTCCGCCCTGCATCCTGCAGCCTCCATAGCTTCGCGGACCACCTGCATGATGTACTCGTCCTGAGCCCTCTTTTCGAGGACCGCGTGCATCCTGGATACTTCCTTCCTGACCCTGTACGGTATCTTTTCCGTGGGCTTCATATCCATAAGTTCGCACATGGCGCAATATTCGTAGTAGTCGGAACGTATCCTTTCGAGCTCTTCAGCCGTGGGCTTTGAGCTTCCGTCAAGGTAGCTCTGTATGTGCATCTTTGCAAAGCGCAGACGGTCTTCTATGTCTGCCGAAAGGTCCGCGGCCTTCTGGCCCAGCCTTGTTATGAGCCTCGCCCTGTCTGAGGCGTCCTTTTCTGAGATGACCGGCCTTTCGTCTATCCTGCTTATCCAGGCAGCCAGTTCTCTGCCCAGCCTTCCTGTTGCCGCAGCCTTAGTCTCCAGAAGCCCTGAAAAGTCCAGTTCATCGTGTTCCTGAGCACTTTGCGGGACCTCCAGCGCCTCGGCGTTCACACTGCCTTGCGCTGCGCCGCCCCCGACGTGGAAATCGGATGCAAGTACACTTATAACTATGTTAGCACCGCTGATTACTGTGGTGTCGTTGCTGTGTTCGGTCCTAAGCTGGTTGGTCATCTGCTCCAGCATCTGCGCCAGCTCCCTTTTGATCCTGGCTTTGCGCATAGCCTCAAGCTCTGCCGCCGAATAACTGCTGCTCATATCCCGATACCTTTCATCCTTCTCATTTCCTTTTCATAGCCGAGCCTGTTGGCCCAGGCGATGAACTTATCGCTTTCTATAAGTTCTGCTATCTCCTGTATGGAGCACTTCGACAGAACAGGCACCAGATCGTCCAGAGAATCCACCTTGGTTCCAAACACATCTATGCTCTTCTTGCCCTGCAGCGCAAAGCATATCGTCGAGATCGCCGCCATGTCGGAGGTTCCGTTCCTCTTGATGAGCTGCTCCAGCTTTTCCACCTGGTTCCTGTCGAAATCCTTCTCCTTGAGATAAGTTATCAGAAGTCCGGAGGAAAGAAGCTGCTTTGCCACTTCATCTCTGCCGCCTGCGAGCTGATCTACGTAGTCTGCCAGAGAACTGTACTCTCTGCCCTTGAAGAATATGCCCTCGTAGTCGTCATCGAGAAGCAGCAGGAGCTTAAAGCACGCTGCGTCCGCATCCGTCATGAGCGAAAGGCTCCTTACTTTTTCAGCCGCTTCCTTGTCGTACTGACGTATGAAATCCAGAGTCTCTCGTCTCTTTACGACTTTAGTACCCTGGTCCCAGTGCTCCCTTATGGCTTTTGCCAGCTGGTGCAGAGAGTTCACTGAAAGCATCTGGCCGTCGAAGCGCCCGAATATGAGAGGTTTGTTCTCCTGGACGCGGCGGGATGTGTACAGGCTCCTGTTCTGGGGACGCATGTACTCGCCTTCGCACCAACGCTTTACCTCCATGTAGCCCCAGCGCTTTTCCTCGTCCTCGGTAAGAAGCCCCCTGATTAGAGTCAGCAGCCTGCCGCTGATCTGCGAAGGAAGCTCCAGACCTCTCTCCCAGCACCTGTTTATCTCCTCCACGGAGAGCCCTTCGAACAGGGAATGTCCGAGGATTGCCCGGCAGAGGACCAGCCCGAAGGAACCATAGTCGTACGCCGGCGACATAGCAGCGCTCCACATGAGCGACTTTACCCTTGGGGCGTACTCCGGCGTTCCGCGCACAGAATCCACGAACTTGCCCGTGGAGTTGGTGTAGCCGCTGATGCCGCAGTCACCTATCACCACGCGCGATTCGTCCTCATCGAAGAACAGATTGCTGGGTTTGATGTCGCAGTGCACTATGCCGTGCCTGTGGAGCTCGTGAAGACCTTCGTTTATCGAAGGAACTATGGTGTTCTGTATGTAATTGGCGGACAGCGCCGGCTTGTCCTCAAGCGTGCCCTCCGAATAGTACTCATATATCTCGTAATAGTTTCCGCCGCGCTCGCCGCACTCTATAACATGCGCTATGTTCGGGTGACGCACGCTCGTAAGAAAGCCCTGCATCCTGTCGGACGGGTGCCATCCGTTGTGGTACACCTTGACGACGTAGGTCTTGCCCCACTTTTTCGCAAGATAAACATTGGCCTGCGTGCCCTGCTTGCTGAACGCGGAATTAACCACATAGCTGTCCGCTATGGATTCTCCCGCGAGCAGGACCGTTCCGCCTGATCTTTCCGCCCCGCTGCCCGGCGCAATGGTCTCGGCAGCGTTTATTTTTTTCTGCGCGCTTTGCTGGGGCGCGATCGTTTCAGATGGGTTGATCATTTCATGGCTCCGGGATCCCAATGGTAAGCAGCCTGCCGTTGTGATACACGGTCTGAAGCTTCCTTTCGGCAGTCTCAAGACCCGCGTACCTTTCGGGATGTTTGAAAACGTGTATATTCTGGTTTGCGGAACCTCTCAGGCCCTTGCCGTCGTTGAGCTCCGCCTCGTACGGGCCGTCTATGAGAACAGCGATGTTTCCCAAAGCTTCGTCTACAGCTTCCAAACCGGATCCTTTTAGCTCGGACAGCTTGTATCCCGTAAAAACTATTATGTCATCACTCAGTGATATCAACGATTTTAGCAGTTCATTTAGAGCTTTCGGATGGTAAAAAGGCTCGCCGCCCGATATCGTTATCCCATCCGGATGCAGGCCTGAAGCCCTTATCATCCCGGCGATCTCCTGCGCTGAAAACTCCCTGGAGGCATCGTAATGCTGCAGTTCGGGGCTTATGCAGCCTTCGCAGCCTCTGCTGCAGCCGCACAGCCATATCCCGAGGCGTTCCCCCGGGCCCAGCACAGTGACGGGATAATACATTCTGGCCAGGCTAAGCTTTTCTTCCATCACAGCTCTGAAGTAAAGTGCGACCTGCAGACCAGCCGGCCGTCTCTTTGATATTTCCCGCAGAACAGGCAGTTGTGGCTGCGCTTTCTTATCTCGATCTCGCGGCCCGTCTGCCAGCGGTTCATGGATAAAAGGAGGTTCTCCGGACTTATGCAGTAGATCCCGCCGTTAGTAAGAGTCCTGAGGCACTCTACCGGTGACGGAAGCTTCTTTTCAAGTTCTGCGCCTTGAGGGCATCTCGGATCGACCGTGATGTTTCCCTGCAGAAGGTCCAGCCCCATATCCGGGGATACCGATATGAGGTTTCCTATGCCCCAGCAGTACGGAACATCATTTTCCTCCAGTTCGAAAGCCCTGACATTGAGGAAGGAATGCGTTCCTATGGCTTCCTTGTTTAACCCGCTGCACATGATATCCACGGTCCTTGGAGATTCGTAGGAAAGATAGAATGCATCACCCCCGAACAGCGCCTTTCCGCCCAGCCTCTTTTTCCTGATGACCCACCAGTAAGAAGGCCTCTGCACACGCATCAGTGCCGGGAGGAACTTCGTGTTGACCGCATATATCCTCTCCTGTATTCCCGCCGTATCGTTCCAGGACAGCAGGTCTATGGACTTGGGCCCCTCGTACAGCGCAATAAGGTATACGCAGACCGCTGCTATGGTGCGGTAAGCCCTCATGCAGGCGATCGTATCCTTGTTCTTTATGACATCGACAGGATCCATGAAAGGCTCCGAAGACATCAGAAGATCGCGGCAGCTGTCCGCCTTGTTTTTTATCTTCTGGGTCATCTGCCTTATCTGGGGCATGAGCTCCAGGGCATTCGAAGGATCCGCGAAGACCTTGTTGTACATCTCAAGGCCGTCGTTGTACAAAGACTGGCCCGTCTCGCGGTAATAATCGTATTCGTTCAGGTAAGACTTTAAGGTGTTGACAGCATCAGATCCGTTAAGGGCTCTGGTGTAAAGATCCGCTATAACCTGCCCTTTTCCGCTGGTGTTTTGAGCCAGCACGTCCAGAAAGTAAAGCACTTTGTCTGTGTTCATCTCTGCACCTCACTCCCCGGCTTCCTCAAGGACCGCCGCAAGCGCCTTATACCTCGGGTCGTTTGGTGCGTACGAGAGCGCAGCGCTGAGGCATCTTAGCGCCTCTATCCTCTGGGTCTGGCTCGTTCCGGCGCTGAGCGCCAGAAGCGCCTTGGTGTATTCCGCCTCGGGCCCTGAAAGCTTTGAGACCTTCATGGCAGCAGCGGAATTGAGGCGCCCTGTAGTACCCGGGACCTCTGCCGTCAGATCGCTCACGCATTCGGAGATGATCTGGCCTGCAGAGTCCGGCAATACAGGATTCCCCCAGGACGGTATGTAGTTCTGGGGGTATCCGGTGTTCCTGCATTTTATCCGCAGCACGTCGCGTGCCGTATCGGAAGATTCATATCTGAGGGCCAGGTCGTAGCATTCGTTCAGAAGAAATGCTTCCGGCCTGTCCCAGTTGTTGTTTTCAGCCATTTTTTCGTGGATCCTTCGGACCGCCTGCCTGTCAGATGTTCCTGTTGCTATCCAAGGTGTTACTTAGAATTTTATTATCGTTCTTCGCCCTGTTTTCAGTGTACTTGGCACTCTGGTGCGCCTTATAGGCTATGAATATTCCTGCGACAAGCAATATTATTCCAAACCAGTGTTTTGTGGCAAGCATTATCACGCCTATCAGGGAGATGAGCAGCGGCAACAGTGTTGCAGCAGAAGTGTACCCCGAAGCAGCCTTATCCACGTTCATAACAGTGGCCTGCGCCTGCGCATAAAGGCTGGTGTAAGCTGAAACTATGGCGTTTTCGCACTGATCTATTCTTTTCTGAGCTTCCTGGGATGTCATATCAGATTCCTCCTTCGTTTATCACTTCGTCGTAGACCTGAGCGTAGCGCTCCATCCATACCTTTGCAGGTACGTCGTAGGGCCTGAAGTGCGTGTTCTTAACGTCAGTTGAAATATCCATGTAGACGGCGGTCTTGCCTCTTACGGTGCTGCCGTTGGTCTCGGCAACAAGAGCATCCATGGAATCAGCGTCGAGGCCATAGGCTATGCGCTTGTCGAACATTGCGTCATACCTGTCGCCGAGCATCTGCTCTATGCTGCGTATGCTCTCGCCCCAGACTATGCAGTTGACGCCGTTCTTGGGGCCGAGCGCTGTGATCTTCTGCAGCTTTTCGATCGGGCTGAGCTCGTTGTCGCTGTAGTCGTCGTAGAGCCTGCTCGTGCGGAGCCTCCTTGCGCGGTTGATACCGAAGAACAGGAGGAATATCCTCTCATCCGACGGATACCTTCCTTCAGCACGCCCTATTACTGTCTCGTAGAGGTTGTCTATAAGATCCGGCGTGTCGCCGACCTTGGCTATCTTGACCTGCTGCGGGAACTGCTCTTCCAGGAAGTCGAAATCGCACTCGCCGCTTGCTAGCTCGTCCGCGAACAGGTCCACTATATAGACCAGCGCGTTGGCCTTGTCGGCGTTGGTGTGCAGCTCCTCGTAGAGGACGCTCATCGCAGCCAGCTCGAACATTCCAAGAGCCATCTTTTCGTCCCTTGAAACGACCAGCAGGTTGTCCCTGTCTTTTCTGCGGAGTTCGGGTATGAACTTCTTTTCTCTGCTGAATCCCTGGCCCAGGAGCAGTCCGTAGCCGTCGCTCGCCTTGCCGAGGTGGTGAATGCTGTCCGCGCGCTCGAGTATAAGCCTGTTGAAGCAGTTCTGGATGTCGTCCTCGGCGTTGGTGAGAAGCACTCTGGTCTGCTCGTCTTCGTAGACCGGAGCCACATCCGGGTCGGTGAAGTAAGCATCCAGCCTGGAGAGAAGATCGAGCCTTTCAGCTTCGTTGATGTAGCTTACCTGGAAGAAGTTGTTCGCGGATTCCACACCGCCTCCGCCATTGTAGATCGCGGCGCCTGCGGGTTGGTTCTGCAGAGTGCGTATGCCGCTGTTGTCCGAGCTGAGTATAGATGCAGCACCGTCTTCGGAGCCCTTTACGGCTACACGTATAGCCATCTGGCTGAAGAACTGCTCCAGGCCGGCGCAGTTGCGGAAGTCCTGGCAGGCAAGTATGAGGTGTATACCTGCCGCGCGGCCCTGCATGACAAGCCTGTTGATGCAGGACAGGCACTCGGCGCTGATGTTGTCGCTCTCGCTCCTGTTCCTGAACAGCTCCTGGACCTCGTCAAAGATAAGCAGCAGCTTGGGGACCTTGGGCACATCAGAAAGCTTGCTGTATGCATTGATATCGGAAACACCGTATCGCGTGAAGTGCTTTGCCCTCACCTCGAGCTCGGTGCACAGCTCCTTAAGGACGTTGAGGCCGAACTCGCGCTCGCTGTTTATAGCGACCACTCTTAGGGACGGCAGCCTGTAGCGCGTATAGGCGCTGAACTCCACGCCTTCCTTAAAGTCTAGCAGGTACATCTGGACCTCATCCGGCGAGTAGCTGATGAGTGTGCTCATGATCAGCGTGTGCAGCAGGGTCGACTTTCCTGCGCCGGTCTGGCCGGCTATCAGAGCGTGGTGCTCCGTGCTTCCTCCGCCGCGGCCAAGGACCATCTTTACGATCGTATTGGCGCCCTTGATGCCAAGCGGGATCGCTATCTCGTCGTGGTTTCCGGTGAACCAGTTGTTGCTGTCGTAGATGTCGTCCCTGAACATGCTGTCGAAGTGCTCTATCTTGAGCTGCATGTGGTCTATTACGCCTGCGATCTGCTCGAGTATCTTGTCCTTTCTTGCAAGAACGTCTTCCATGGGATCAAGCTCCAGGGTTATTCCGCTGTTGCGGTCTCCGAGCAGAGCCAGAGTCTTCTTTCCGTTCCTGGTGCAGGCCTTGGTCTCCACAAGGCTCTGTGTGATCTCGCTGACGAGAGTCCCGTTGCGCTGCATGAGCTTTTCGAGCTCGTTGTCGTTGCAGCAGATGAACACGCACACGCCCAGGGATGCGCTGTTTCTGACTATCGCATGCAGATCCTTGAGAGCTGTGTCGCTGAAATTCGACGGGAAGTCAGTTATCGCAAGGACTCTTACGACTTCCTTCTTCAGGCGGCTCTCGGTATCTCCGCCGTAGGCCTGGGTCATGTTCTCGAGCTTCTGGCGCATAGTTGCGATGGCAGTTTCTATGTCGCGCTCTTTGCTCCAGATCTTTGTATCGATTATACGGGCAGAATTAGGACCTGTCGCAAGCTTGGGAATGTCCGGGAAGCTGGCACCCAGCTCCAGCGGATCTATCATGGTTGCTTCCAGCTTTCCTGCCGGGAAGGACATGAAGAGCTTTAGGAGCAGCGGCTGTATGAGGCTCTGTACGTACGCTCTGTCTGAAGGATCGTAGCTCATGAACAGCGAGATGCCGTCAGCAAGTTTTTGCGCGTACGGGATACGCACCGTATAGGAATGGCCTTCCTCGCTGTGGAACTCCGATGTCTGAAGATCCAGCGCCTGCGATACCGAGAACGAATCCGAATCGTTGTTCTGGAAAGCGTAGCAGATGTCGCCCAGCATGATGTAGTCCGGAACTTCAGTCGGGCACTCGTAGCTTGCAGCGTTGAACCTGGAGGACCTGATCTCCTGGGCGTAAGCCTTAAGAGTTGCTTTGTTGAAGCCTCTTGCGAACTCCCTGGTACCGTCCTTTATGGTCTTCTTGTTCTTCGTATCGAATACCCTGTCGGACTCGTTGTCGCTTGCGATCTGCTGCTTTCTTGCCCTGTCGATGGTATCGTTGCATTCTCTTTCGGATTCGGCTATCTTGGCCTCCTTGAGCTGACGGTAAGCATTGCACTTATCGCTTATGGCTTTATCCACTGCCCCCTGAAGACTCTTGACTGCATTGTATCCGTTGGTGGCAGCAGTTGCAGCGCCGCTTATCTTCTTGATCGCATCGCTGTTTGCAAGATTCGCACTGGCACTGACCACATTGTTGAGGGGCCTGCGCCTGTTTTCAGTCTGCTGAACGCTCTGCTTGCATTCGTTCTCAAATGCGTTCTTTTCCTTATCGCACTTCTGCCTTGCAGCCTGGACTGCAAAATCGTAGTTCTGCTGATGCGCAGCGATCGCATCGTTCCATTCCTTGCGGACCCTGTTCAGATCCTCATTGAACGAATTGACGTGCTTTTTCAGCTCCGTGACGGCAAGCATGGACTGGCCGTGACCATGGGCACGGGTGCTCCAGTTGTTCCACGGAGCGATGTCTACGTTCTCGGAGTCCGCCTGCGAAATAGTCATCTCCACTCTTACCGGATCCTCATTCACAGTGCTGCGTTCGGGCTTGGCAGCAACTGCCTCCGCCTGGTATCCCACCGGAGCGTAAGTTGTGAAGGCCAGGCTTATGCCGGCAGCACCGCTGCTGATGACCTTTACGCCGACAGTATCGCCGACTTCCACTTTCTGATACCTTGCGCCTTCCGGGATGCGCCCTATCATATCATTGCCAAGTTCTACTATGACGTTGTCCTTGTATATGTTGATGACGCGGCCCTCGAGCGTTTTGCCGATACCAAAAGGATCGTTCTGATCCTGCCCGGCTCCGGGGATATCCACCTGAGCCCCGGTATGGATCAGTTCTGCCAGTTCAGCATCCGAAAGCGCGATATCAAACGGGCAGTTTTCCACCATCCGCTTCGCTTCATCCAGGCCAATGCCCGTAGCCTGCCTGATCACCTTTATGATCCTGATAGTCTGGAGACTGCACTTCCTTACAGTCACAGTTCTTCTCTGGATGGATTGAACATTTCCTTCAGCCATATACGCGTTCCTCCTTGAAATATATATTGGATTATTCATTATTTGCCAACTAATAAAGAAATTCTTTGTTTATCTTTACACCTAGCAGATCAAAGAGAAGATCTTTTTTTGTTTCAATACATTTTTTCATTGCAGTTTTGATAACATCATCAGTGATGCTGTCAGGCAGCATTTCCTTTGGAACCGGGTGCTTGAAAAGTGATTTATACTCCTTTTCAAGTTCAAAATATTCTTTATCAATAATAGCTTCTGTATTATTATTGATAAAAGATTTCATAAAATCAGCAACCATCAGATCTTTATTCATTGCTTACAAACTCCTTTTTAAGACTTTCTCATCTGGCTGGATTGATTCGATCATATCACGAAACATTCCAAATGATGTAGGAAAAAAATTCGATAGTATTTCTGCTTTATCCGAAGCTCCCATAGAAGCTTCAAAGAAATGTGCAAAAGCCTCAGCCTGAAGATTTCCACTTCGTGTCCAGTATTCACGATCATGACCATATCTACCGCTGATTTGTCCATTAGTTGTAGCATCCAACAAATCTGAGAGAGAATGCGACTGATCCAAATATAATCTGTTCATGAAAGATTCTTTCCCTTTAGAATCTAACTTATTATACAAATCAAGGATTCTTTGACCATCTTCCTTAAGTGCATTGGCAAACTCAGGCGTATTTGACATGTTACCAAAGTATCCTGTTGCTGCATGATCTATGTTGTGACCTAATTCATGATAAAAAGTACTTCCAGCGCCTCTAGGATTATAACAGTCTGCAACTGCATTGTAATAAACTCCATGAGGATGGTCTGGCGGAAAATAATATGGATTGTAATGTTGGGTCTGTCCCGTATCATAAGCTGATTCCTGAATAATCAGTTGCTTAGAAAACGAATCAAACACCTTTTTAGCCACAGGATCCGCATTTTCATGACGTTGATTCAGAATATCTTTATAATTGTCATCTATGCTTCCAAAAGTAGCAATACCCTGACAGTAACCAAAACTGTTTACTTTCTTAACAAGGCTGCTGAAATCGGGATCACTAAAGACCTTACTTGGGACACCGAGCATATCCATATTTGCTTCATATGAATAATGCTCTTTTAGGTTATTGATAACAATATCCAGCCCAGGTCCGGCTGTTGCACCCAATGTAATAAGATTCTCTTTATAAACTTCTGTAATGCCATTGATATAACTATCAAACATCCTTTTTAGATACTCTTTTGATGGGTGAAGCACCATTTTGTTTCCAATCGCACCCACTTCAGAAGTTCTATATAGATTTGAAGCCATTGCGCCTGGTGAACATGCAGTTAACACTGATCGAAGTTCAACAAGCATAGAAATCCTTTGTTCTCCACTGGCTGCAGATGGATCCGAAAGAGCGTTTACAATGTCATTTATTCTTCGTTCACCTGCCATTTTCTGCTCAAATGTTGGAAGGTCATTCATGGAATTCTCTGTCCATGTACTTCCCCCCGCAGGCATTCCTTGCGGCATTGATTCGCGTTTTTCGGGACTAACTTCCCATGGAGCTGGCCCTGTGGCACCAGATTCACCTGTCCCCGCAGAGCTTAAACTGGACACACCAAGACTACCACCTGCGTAATCACTTGAGAGCGCCACAGACACACCGGCGCCTTCGCCGCCGGATCCGCCCTGGTAGTGCAGAGCTCCGCCGGAGATTCCTACCTGGCGCAGGCTGCGTTCGCTGCCCATACTGCCGCCTCCGCCTTCCGAAACATTCATGTATTCCGGGGTAGCGTCGATACCCATGCTCTTTAACAGTTTAACACGCGCGTCCTCAGCTTCGTTGAGACGTTCCGCCATGCCGTGGATGAGCGCTGCGGAATCCCCGCCAAAAGCCATTGTCTGGAGCTTTTTGAGCTTGGAAATGTTGCCGCGCTCCACACGGTTGTGTTTTTCTATCTCTGAAGCATGGCTCTGCTTTGCGCTCTTGACAGCATTTGCATGCTGTTTTGCGTTGCTTAGGGCTCTTTGACCCGCTGCCAGCTGGTTTTTGGCCATGTTGAGCCTTGCCTGAGCACCCGCCACATCGCCCGAGGGGTTGCCGTTCTCGTCGGTCTCGCTGCTTGCCTGGGCAAGCTCCCTTTGTGCGTTGGCTACAGCCGCGTTAAGAGAAGCCACCCTGGATGCGCAGCTGCTTACCTGGCGGTCCGCCTCGCGGCCCTGCTCTATCAGATCTTCAGTTTTTCGGCCTATTTCCTTAAAGCTTTTGGGCATTGCTGTAGTTTATTTATCCGAATATTCTGCTGAGGTTGCCCTTGAGAGAATTAATCTGTTCGTTAGTCTCTTCAACTACGCTTTCAGTGTCTTCTATCATGCCTTCATATTCCTGAGAGCTGCTCTCCAGTTTGGACCTGCCTGCTTCAGCTGCATCGCGGCCTATCTCAGACACACCTCCGGCCTGCTCCAGCCTGCTCATGCCCGAACGGACATTCTCAAGTTCCTGATTCATCTCGCCCTTGAGCTGCTCGCCCTGCTGGCCTATCTCCTGACCCTTGGACTCGACCTGCTCTGTAAATGCGCTGTCAAAGCTTCCCTGGTAATTGCGGCCGGTCTCGCTTACGGCTTCCATATCTTCGTCATCCTGAAGCTCTATGCTCTCAAGGATACCTTTGATCTGCTCAGCCTGCTGGTTCATCTCAGAACCGCGTTCAGTGGTCTCTTTGCTGTTTTCCTGCATCTCGCGGATGCCTTCTTTTCCCTGTTCTTTAAACCTTCCCATAGTGTCTCCTTTCAGCAGGATTATTTCAAAAGAGTCGTTATATCATGATTTTTGGCATATGCCTCTATATCAGCGTACACATCATCCGAGATCTTCCTTATCTCGTCAGCTTTCTTCGACAGCGGTCCTTTTCCCGTCATCTCCGGGAATGCCTTTTTCAGAGCTTCAGCAAGTTCCAGTATCTTGTCCGAAATAGCGGACTGAAGTATCTCGACTTTTATAATGCTCTCATCAGGGGCAGCAAATCTCATCCAGCGTCCGTTCAGGAGGCGGTCCAGATCTATCACCGCAGCAGCACAGCATTCAATGATATCTGAAAGAGAAGCAAGCGTGCCGCTCTGTGAATACAGTTCCTGCTGAGTCTGAAGCAAAAGCTCCAGATCATCGTAGTGTTTTTGGATCTCTTCGTCTGTAAGGCTTATTGAGCCCATTTCCACCTGTTCCAGCATGGATCTAAGTTTATTCGTTTTCCGGTTCAGCCTTTCGATCTGCCTGAGCCAGTTAAGGCCTGCTTCTATATCGGGCTGGATCTCCCGGAATCTGTTATAGTACTTCTTACAAATAATATCTATGCTCAGTATGTTCTCATCCTGGTAGGTGGCGCTGCCGGACAGAGCGCGGCGGAGGTCGGCGTCGTTTTTGGGTGTGACCATCTCCTCTTTGAGAGCCTTGTCCTGCAGGTGGCCCCACCACTCGCTGATGCGCATGCCGAAAGGACGCTTAAGGCCTTCGTAGAAGATCAGGGCTTCGCCTACCTGGAATGTGGCCATCTGCTCCAGCTGCAGGCCGCTTGCCGCCATGGTGCTTCCCAGAAGCTGTCTGTCGTCTGCGGACGTGATGCGAAGGCCGAGTTTAAGGCCTGTGTTTTTAAGCACTTCCTGCGCCATTACCGTAGGCAGCTGGTCCGCTATGACTATGCCCTCTTTAAGGGCGCGCACTTCAGCAAGCATCTTTACGATGAACGCAGTCGCAGCGGTCTTTGGATCGGCTTCGGCGCCGGTCTTCTCCTCGGATTCCGGGCCGATCAGGTTGTGCGCCTCTTCAAGGAAGATGACGTGCCTTAAGTTTCCGCTGAAGTTCGGGTTAGCCTTGAGAGTCTCCCTTATAAGCGAACACAGAAGAAGGGTCAGGAAGTTCGCGGGGCCGGTGCCCATGGATTCCAGCTCTATGACGGCAGGCACCTCGAGCCATTTTTCAGGCGGGAAGGTGGACTGCGGAACGTCGAAGACATCGCCCATCTCTCTGCGCATCAGGCTTCCGATACGGACCTGAAGTATGGACATGAGGGAACCTTTGGTCTCCTCGCCGTACGAGGTCTTCTGCATCTCCTTTTCGAACTGCTCGTAGAGCATGGAAAGAGTCGGCAGCGCCTTTTTGGTGCCGTCGTCGTTCTTTTCTTCGCCGGTGTACTTGTGGTCCGGGCGCCATCCGAGCCTTCTGTAGACTGCTTCTATGGATGTGTCCAGTATAAACGGAGCCGGCGGCTCGAAGGGGAACGCGCCTTCGAACACCGAGCAGAGCCTTCTTATATGCTCTGCGACCAGAGTCCCCTTAGGCATCTCGAACGGATTGATATGGAGCGGGAAACTCATGTCCGCGTTGGGCGAGAAAAGGTACAGCTCCTTCATGTCCGGGTCGTTTGCCAAAGCCCGGTACTCCTGCTTTGCAGGCTCAAGTACCAGGAACGGGATGCGGTGATCCTTCCAAAGAGATGATGTTATATGGTGCATGGTGTTCGTCTTACCGGAACCGGGAACACCAGAAATAAACGCGTGTTTGGGGAGAAGCTTCAGCGGGAAATAAACGTCGTAGCCGTTCTTGTCCTTGCCAAGGAACAGCGAGCCCTCCTTGTTGACAGCTTCGGGAGCCGTCTCCTTGGGGATCTGTATGACTTCACCGTCGTACAGGGCTGGGAGCCTGAAGAACGGAGCTGCCTCCTCCAGAGAAAAGAGTGTGGGAAGATAGTTCAGGTTGATGCCTATTGTGTCTTCCCTGCTTATGATGAGGCCTGTGCGCCCTCTTCTTACAGCCATCTTATCCCTTATGTTGTCCAGGGATACTTCCTCACCTTCGAGGAAGCTTGTTGGCGTAAGGTTGGTGTTGAAACAGGCGATATTGTACTTGCCCTTGGTAAGGCTTTCGGCACCTGCTGCATCAAGTATGGATGTGGCGTCGTCCCTGCCGTTGGCGAACACCATGGCGTTCAGTATGAAATGCGGGGACGAATCGTATTTTTCTATCATGTCCTCGTAGTTGTCGAGAACATCCTTGCCGTCGTAGTCCTTGCCGCTTCCGCGCTCTTCCTGGCGCTTGCGGAGGATGCTCATGGGCTTTCTTAAGGCTTCTCTCAGAGCTATACTGCGCTCAACAGGATAGAGGTCCACGCGGTAGAGGGCGGTGCGTCCTAAAGCCTCCATCATCTTGCACATGTTGTAGAGGCGGCCGTCCTCGTTCATCTCCCACTCGCGTATCATGTAGTAGTCATCGCCCTCGCCGCTCCTTGCGGGAAGGAAGGTCTCGGTCTTGGTGAGAAATGCGCAGGTGTTGAAAACAGGCAGCTTTTCGCCGTTCTTTTCGAAGACGTTCTGCATGGTGTTGGGCAGCCCGCCTTCTTTTTTGGACATTTTTGCCTGTAGATCAAAGAATTCCGAAAGAGGCGAAGCTTCGATCAGGGCAGGCACATTATCCATGTTCTCCGATTTTCCGCGGACCATCAGATAGATCTGAAGCCTGTTTCCCGGTGTGTCTTTCGCTGCATCTTCCGGAACATAATACAAGTAAAACAGATGGAAAGAGAGCCCTGCAATAAGCCCCTTTCTGTTCAGCTGCCGGAGGAACGCCGAGTGGTTCTCCAGCACGCCGTCTACACCGTTTTCTTCAAGGGACGCGTACTTGTTGAGTGTCAGATCAGGCAGTTGCCTGAGCCTGTACCATAGTTCTGCCATATTACAAAAACCTTCTTTCATTAAAGTTTATTATAATGGAAGAAGGCTGTATTTGCAATAACAATCAGGCGACGGACAGGACGAACTTGGCGATGTCGTCCATGACTTCATCGGGTATGTGGCGCTCCGTTCCGTACTCCTTCGAGGCTTTTAGTATATCATCGTACATAGCCTGTACAAAGGTGTGGTTGAGTTGGGGATAGACCTTGAATTCCGTATTCGGCCTGTCCTTGAGAAGCTCCTGGAAAGCTTTAAGATCAACGTCTTTCAGCACCTGGAAATCCCTGCCGCCCTGAAGGATAAGCGCCGGCTTCTCGTTCTCCAGAAGGTAGTCCGCCGCGGTCTTTTTACCCATCTCCTTGAAATAGTACAGACTGAGATTGCCGGCGAACATATTTTTTTGCGCTTCCTCATCGCTCATCTGGTATAGGTTCTCGAACTTTTTAGAATACTTTTTATACTGAGCGCCTATGATCAGCCTAAGTATGGGATTGCTGCCTCCGCTCTGGCCGAGCTGCCTTAGGACTATGTCCTCCAGCCTGTACGGCGTTCCGGCAAGCATTATCATGCCTTTCGCGCTCCCCCACTCCGCGTCTATCCTGGGCGCCAGCATGGCTCCCATGCTGTGGCCGAGTATGAAGATGCGGCTGCTGTCTATCCTGGGGTCGTTTTTAAGAAGGTCCAGCGCCAAAAGAGCGTCGTCTATGGTCTCGGCGCTTACAGTGGGCTTCATCTTTGCCATCTTTTTCGCGTAGGTAAATGTGCGCTTATCGTAGCGCAGCGAAGCCACGCCGCGTCCGGCAAGGCCTTCCGCAAGGTCCTTGAAAGGCGTTATCTTCATGACCTTCTCGTCCATGTTGCTGGGTCCTGATCCGTGAACCATGACCACAGCAGGTACGGGACCGGAGATATCATCTGGGAGCGTGAGCATTCCAGCCAGCGGATATTCGGTACCTGCTCCGACTGTTATCTTTTCAGTTATCATAGTTTACCCTTTCTTCCGTTCCGGAACTCAGTTCTTCCTTATAGACTTTATATGCGTAAACAGCCGTCGCTGCAGCCGCCAGACAAATACAGCCAAGCACAGCCGCGATGCAGCCTGCAGCGCTCTTCACAAAGACCGCCGTCACGATGGCAAGTACCCCTGCGGCTATCAGAGCGATGGCCCCGAAGCGGTTGCTCTTTCTCCATGTATTGTCATTGTACATGCTCCATTTGAGCCTCACACCGACAAGACTGTTGATCCGGGTCTTGGGCATGAAGTTTCCAAGGACGATGAACAGCAGGCCCAGGACTATGCAGATAAGCCTGCATATATCCACCGCTTCGGCCTGCGGCCCTGCCTTTGAGCCAGCATACGCGCGGTACAGATTATATCCCTGCAGCACCATGAAAAAGGCGGCAACAGCAGTGCCTGTTATTCCCAGGACCTTTGCGTTGGAAAGCGCCCCCGCCATTTCCTTCTCATCAGACGTCTTTCCGGCCTTCTTCCGATAGTAACTTATCATGATGCTCCAGAACAGCGCCATAATAATGATGACCACCGGAAAGATGAGTTCTTCGTATTTGGAGCCCCACCTGTCGATGTTGCCGGCAAGATCGTAGTGCATAGGGACTTTATCCGGCAGGAACTGCAGTACCACCGCTGTAAACGCCACCGGAACAACTGATAGTATCCACATAGCTTTTTTCATCACCTGTTCCTCCCGAATTGTCCTATCCACATTATCAGTTCGTCGAAGACCGAAGTGTTGATCTCGTAGTATATATAATTTTTTTCCCTGTATTCCATAACAAGGTCCGCGCCTTTGAGCAATTTCAGGTGATACGACAAAGCAGCCGGGGTGATCCCCAGCTTTTCCGCGATCTCTCCGGCGTTCATGCGGCCGCCTTTAAGCATCACCAGTATCTCCCTGCGCTGACTGTCCGACAGCACCTTGAAAATGTTAGTATCGCCCATCTGCTCTGTTTACGAAAGCTATTTAAAATTATTTTTAAATTCTATAGACATAATACACCGCATCATGTGACTTGTCAACAGCAACAGCAAGTTGCGTGCTTTTTGCGCTGTCATGTAATACAATAGGCACCGAGGAGGTATTCGCATATGAGTACAAAAGACGTTATATACGAACTCAGGACAAAAAACGGAATGTCGCAGGACGAGCTTGCAGAAAAAGTATTTGTGACCCGCCAGGCAGTATCGCGCTGGGAGAACGGCGAGACAGTGCCCAATACGGAGACCCTTAAGCTGCTCTCAAAGCTTTTCAACGTTTCGATAAACACTCTGCTCGGTTCTCCGCGGCAGCTGATCTGCCAGTGCTGCGGAATGCCGCTGGAAGATTCCATAATCAGCAAGGAAAAAGACGGCACCCTCAACGAGGACTACTGTCAGTGGTGCTACGCCGACGGAACTTACACCTACAGCAACATGGACGACCTTATCGATGTCTGCGTGCACAATATGATCGGGGAAAACTTTACCGAGGAGCAGGCCCGCGCCTACATGAAGAAGGTCCTTCCCACCCTGGATTACTGGAAGAGATACGAAGAACTCAGCGACGACGGCCAGTTCGAGGCATTCAAAAAGCAGCTCATCTGTGAGATAAACGAGCTGCACATCGATGGCATGCCCCGCGTCGAAAAACTGAACGCCCTGGTGGGAAGTTTCGTGAACCTGGAGTATCCGCTGCCCAGCGGAGCAAAGGTCAAATTCCTGAACGACGGCACCACCTATCTCGGGAACCAGCTGGAATCGGAGCTCGGCGGCGAAAGATGTTTCGGGGTGCTGGCCAATATGGATCTCATACTGATATGCACCTACGGAGAAGGCGGAGCCGATCCTGAACTGGTGCTGTATAAGAAAAGATAGCCCCCTGCTCAGTTCCTGATCAGGCTGAAGATCTCCCCTATATCTCCGTTAATGCAGATCGATCTGTCTTTTATATCATCAGGAGCGTATGCCTGTCCGTAGTTGAGGCAGGCATATGCTGCGTTTTTCCACTCCCCTGCCATCTGCCAGAAGCTGTATTTTATGATCCCAGGGGTATTCCAGCCTACGCCCGCCTCAAGAAAGAGGACCCTGCCGGCTCTGCAGCTGCGCAGAAAATCCAGATAGCGTCTCGACGCGGCGTGCCATCCTTCATCCTCCACGAAGGTATCATCCGCCCTGAGGTTCATCCGCATAGGCTCACCGCAGACCGGGCAGCGCGGAACGAGTTCCGTGGGAACCGTCATCTTAAGGGTTACGCCTTCCGGAACGGTCAGGGTGCCGTCCTCCTCAATGGTAAAGCCCTGGGCCAGGACCATCATGCGCACCGTATCCTCATTATCGTAGGTCTTTTCGTGGCAGGGCTTGCTGCACTGCCAGAGGCCATAGTCGCCCTGGGTGTAAAACAGTCTTTTCTTATCGAATCCCGCTTTCTGGAAGCAGTGATCCACATTAGTGGTGATCACAAAACACTCTTTATCCTTGACCAGCTCCAGCAGCGCTTCGTAGACGGGTCTGGGCGGGTCCATGTATCGGTTAATGTAAATATAGCGGCTCCAGTACGCCCAGTTCTCCTCCGGCGTCGGGAACGGATAGAAACCGCCGGAGTACATATCCTCGAAATGATACTTTTCAATGAAATCTGAAAAATACTTCTCGAAGCGATCTCCGGTATAAATAAAACCTGCCGAAGTGGAGAGCCCTGCGCCGGCACCGACTACGACCGCGTCCGCAGCCTCGATCTCCTGCCTCAGTTTTTCTGCAGCCTCCCTGCAGGGAAGCTCATAACAGTCCCTGTTCATAGTATTTTCTGTCCTTGTCACTGAAAACGTTGAAGATCACTCTTTCCATTGCATCCGGATGCGCCGAAAGCCAGTCCGTTACGGTCTTTACTGCTATCTGCGCCGCCCTCCCGTTCGGAAAGCTGAACACACCTGTGGATATGCAGCAGAAAGCAACGGACTTAAGCTTGTTCTTCAGGCACATGTCCAGCGTGTTTCTGTAGCAATCCGCAAGGTCGTTTTCCAGATCCTCCGTCAGATCCCCTGTAACTACAGGCCCTACTATGTGTATGATATGCTTCGCAGGAAGATTGTATGCGCCGGTAAGCATCGGAACAGCCGTAGGCTGCTCGTAATCAGGTCCGTACTTTGCCCTTAGTTCATCCATCTGCCTTTTGCATTCAGCGCGCAGCTGTACTCCGGCGAAAGTGTGGATGCAGTTGTCGATACAGCCGTGCATGGGGACAAAACAGCCAAGCATCTGGGAATTCGCTGCATTTACGATCGCGTCAGCAGCAAGTCTTGTTATATCGCCCTGCCATATCGAGATGACATCAGAAAAAGCGCGGCTGCTCCCCAATGCTGCGACAGTCGGGATCTTTGCAAGCTCTGCCACGCCGTTTTCGCGGCTGCGTTCCTTCAAGTAATTGTCCTGCACCTTAAGGACTTCCGGCGGCATACTGCCGGGCATGCGGATGTTCATGAGCGAACGGAGGAGGCGCTTTTTCCCCTCCGTATCGGCCGGTGTTCTCATATCTTTATAACGGCCTGAATCTTCCTTGAAGCGTTCGACCAGATAATCCAGGCGTTGCTGCTGATCCATGATCTTACTCCTTTATACCATAAAGCTTGTCTGGGCGTCGATCCACGATCGCTGCGGCACATCATGGATCACGTCGTCATCCATATAGTTGCCAATCAAAAAAGGTGATCTTGGGTCGTGCAGGCGGCTCTGCGCCTTCACTACAGACGGTTCCGCGTTTGCGTAGCAATACCTGCACATATGTTTACATGTGTTATATGCTCCGATATCGCAGGATAGATAGCAGGCGCATTCCGCTCTTGCGCCCTTCTTTTTTGGCGCGGCCAGGTGTTTACCTATAGCCTTCTCGTAGTTACTCAGCTTCATGCATCCACTGCAGTCGGCTCCATATGCAGCAAGTTCATCCCCTTCCGCACATGGTTTTACCGTCATACCGTGGGAAGCGGCGATCTTAACAAGCTCCCTGCCCAGCGCTATGCGCTGATCTTTTGGGACCTCCTGCGCTTCGGGAAAATTCCGTCTGACTTTCGGATACAGGTCTATAAAGCTTATGACTGCTGTTTCAGTGCATCCTTCCAGTGCCGCTGAGATCTTCTCAAATGCCCTGAGATGGTATTCTGCTGCATACCGGTCCGAAATAAAGATCGGATCGTACCGCCAGCCTATGGAATCGATCCCCACGATACCGGAAAGCTTTCTGAAATCGCTAAGAAGGCGGTGCTTATCAGGGACGTTCGGCTCAATATCCCGCCCGTAGCCTGTTATAGTGACGAACCAGTATTGCCCGTAGTCCTTAAGCATATTCATGTAAGGAAACATTGGCGCGGGATTTTTTGTACAGAATCCTATCACATCGACAACAGAAGGATCGAGGCGGTAACGGCTGACCTGACTGCTGTTATAGGGATTGCGGACGCAAACAAAGCCTTCCTTGAGCCTGTTCGCAAACCATTCGGCATAGAAGGCCGGAATATCAGTTCTCTGACCGGTGTTGATTATCATCCCGTCCACCATCCTTTATCCAGCTAAGAATTATCTATTATTTTATCACAATACGGCCTGCGATTCTATCCGAACGCAAAACGGACTGCTGTATGCAACAGTCCGCTTTTTCTGTTCAGGAAACTGGTTTTGCAGTTTATCAGATCTCCTCGAAGAGCTCCACGATAGGATCTCTGTCGCACAGTGCGGCGAGCTTGGGGAAAGTGCCGGTGAAGTGCTCGGTGTTGTTGTGGAAATCTATAGCAGCCATGTCCTTCCAGAATTCTACTACGCAGATGTCGCAGGGATCAGCAAGGTTCCTGTTGAAGCTGTACTCGCCGCAGTTGCCCTCTTCTGCCTTGGCCTTGGCGACCAAGTCTACTGTGAGTTCCTTGAATTCCTTGAGAGCGCCTTCCTTAAGATGCATCTTGGCTACGATCTTGATCATGATGTTTTCTCCTTTCATATTCCGCTTGCGCAGTCTGTTCTCTTGTTGTTTACGTTGTGATTATACTATGAAAAACATGATGTGACAATTTGACTATGCCGCAAAAGTATTGTAGAATACAAGCAAGATAACAGGTATAAACTGAACTTCATGCAGTTTTTATTGTAAATTGCTGATATTGTTTTGTAAGATCCTGCCCTGCACGAAAGGAGTGGCCACATGGAAAAACATCCGTACATAAAAGAAATAGTATACGTAGCGCCGCAAAAAGACTGGAGTTTTCCTCTGCACAGCCACGAATCTTCCGCGGAGCTGTCACTTGTAATAAACGGAAAAGGAAGCTTCTACGCGCTGAACAGGCACAGGACGGTCAGCAAAGGAATGCTTGTCGTTAAGAACCCCGGTCTTTCTCACTCGGAAAAGTCTGATCCCGACGATCCCCTGGAACAGATATGCATCGAGGTAGGCGGGATATCCGTCGAAGGACGCGCGGAAGGCCATGTCCTTCCGCAGCATATGGACCCGGTGCTTGTGCTCGGCGAAGAATTCGATATACTCCGCGCGGGTTTTATATTTCTGAAAGACCATTTCAGCGATGAGGAGTACAAAAACCAATGCCGCATCATTCTGGACCTTACTTTTGAATTCATAGAACACAAGATACAGACCGATTTCAGGCTCGGAGAGAAGATACGCAATAAAAAAGAGCTGGTAACGCAGACCCTTGCATATCTTGACAGCCACTACCGTGAAAAAATAAAGATACGCGATCTTGCGGAACTGTTCTTTACCAGCGAAGGCAACCTGAGCCGGCAGTTCAAAGCCGTCACCGGCTACACCATAAATGAGTACATACTGAGCAAACGCATGGGAGAAGCGCAGCGCCTGCTGATCTACGAAGACTGCGATATAAAGGATGCCGCAAAAAAGGCAGGATACGACGATATCCAGTACTTCTACCATGTTTTCAGGAGCTTCGCGAACTGCACGCCGGCGGAATTCCGGGAAAAATACAGGCATTGAACCCACGCAAAAAGGGGCGCTGCGCGCCCCCTGCGTGGCGGAGAGCGTGGGATCGCTTCTGCTTCGCCTTCGGCTCGCAGTCGCGTGAACCCACTGGGTTCGAATCCCTTCATTGCTTCACCAAAGGAAAAGGGGGGTGCTTAACACCCCCCTTTTCCTTTGGCGGAGAGCGTGGGATTCGAACCCACGTGGCGTTGCCGCCCAACGGTTTTCGAGACCGCCCCGTTATGACCACTTCGATAGCTCTCCGTATATAGCCCGGCTCAGGCCGGGATATGCCTGTGTATTATATCATCTCGGAGCCTTCTGGTACAACAAAATTTATCGCTCCGGGAATCATTTTTATCTCCGCCTCTGTAAATGGGTTCACCTCGCCGTCCACAGATACGTTGACTTCATCAAACGCTTTAAGCCTGAACTCCGGGACCTGAATGAACTTGATGTACGGAGCCGCAGCCGGATCCCCGAGATGGGTGCCGTTGTGATACTTAAGCAGCAGTGAAAGCATCTTAAGGCCTCTTACCGGCTTTACGATGACGACATCCATAAGGCCATCCTCAAGGCAGGCTTTCGGGCAGCTGTTGAAGCCCCCGCCGCAATAATGTCCGTTGGCGATAGCGATCAGCAGCAGGTCTTCTTCCACTTCCTGGCCGTTCTCGTCTGTATACATCATGTGGTACCTGGGCCCTTTGGGCAGGACCTCAAGAGCGCCTCTGATATAGGACCAGGAGCCGCTCTTGCTCTTGATCTGCGCGGCCCTCACAACGACTTCGCAGTCCGCGCCTATGTTGAGCATATTGATCGAATAGAAATCGTTGCATTTGATGACATCCACAGGAACAGGTTTTCCGTTGACCTGCTTTGCGATGTCGGTGAAATTCTCCCTGTTGGTGAAGTTGCGCACGAAATCGTTGCCTGTGCCGCAGGGCAGAACAGCTACCTCCACGTTGGGGAAACCTATGGCGCCGTTTACGACATCGCAAAGGGTGCCGTCGCCGCCTGTGGCGTAGAAACGTATCTTTTCCCCCGACTCGGCGCGCTGCCTTACGTAGGTGCCTATCTCCTGCTTGTTCAAAGATCTGTGGATCTCGTAATCCAGACCTGAGTCTTTAACGAATGACAGTATTTTCGGCTGGTAGACCTTTTCTCCCCGGCCGTTTCCAGCGGCGGGATTTACGATAAAAATGTGCTTCATCACATGTTCCTTACTATTTACTGCAACCGTTAGAGTATAGCACAGCACTGCGCTGATTGCAAGAGCTTAGAGTATCTTAAGCGGTGCGGCATGGAGCCTGTCCAGCGACACCAGTCGATAACTGATACCGTCGATCTCCCCTTCCGGCGCGTTTTTAAAAGCGCTTTCCCCGTGAAGATGCCCGAACAGAGCCGTTCTGGCACCGAACTCTTTGTAGAGTTCCGTAAATCCGGATGGCTCTTTGTACCTGTTCATCGGAGGAAAATGAGTGGCGGCTATGATCTGCTTTCCGCAGACTGAAGCGGCCTCAAGCGACATTCGCAGGCGTATGAGCTCCCTTTCGTAGATCTTTCTGTCCGTGCCCTCGGTAAAATCCGGCTCGCCCGGACAGATCCAGCCTCTGGTGCCGCATAGCACGTAGTCATCGAACTCCATGCAGTCGTTGCGGATGAAATGCACGGTCCCGAAAAGGCCGCGCATCTTCTTCATAGAGCTCCACCAAAGGTCGTGGTTGCCGCGCAGAAGCACTTTGGTGCCGGGAAGGCTGTCAAGCCACGCAAGATCGGCCATAGCTTCCGGTAGCTTGAGCGCCCAGCTTATATCGCCGGGGATGAAAACCACATCGCCGGGCTGTATCAGGCGTAGCCAAATACTGCGCAGGCGCTCCGAGTGGCCTACCCAGGCGCCTCCGAACATATCCATGGACTTGTCCCCTATGGTCGGGTCCGTGGCAAGATGAAGATCTGCTATCGCGTATAGATCACTCAATGTAGTAGTCTGTCTCCTGACTGCCGTAGTCTCCCAGCTGAGAGACATCCTTCAGCGTGCGCTGAATCATGCGCGTCCTGGTGCCGACGAGCTTGTCCAGGTTCTTTCCAGCCTGGTCCAGTTCCCTCTGGGTGGCGTCGAGAACATCGGCGAATTTGTCGAACTCAGCCTTGACGCTTCCCAGTACCCGCCAGACTTCTCCGGCGTTCTGCTGTATGGCGAGGGTCCTGAAGCCCATCTGAAGGCTGTTTAAAAGCGCTGAAATGGTGGAAGGCCCTGCCAGCATGACCCTGTAGCTGCGCTGTACTTCTTCCATTATACCCATGTTGACGGCTTCTGCATATAGCCCTTCAAATGGCAAGAACATGACGGCGAACTCCGTGGTGTACGGGGTCTGCACGTATTTTGTCTGTATGTCCTTAGCCTCTTTCCTGAGCTGATGCGCCAGGACCCTGCGGCTTGCGGCTATCCTGTCCGTATCTGCGGATTCGTAAGCGTTCATGAGGTTGGAGTACGAATCTCCGGGGACTTTAGCATCAATAGGCAGCAGCACCGGTATGTTTCCGTCTCCGGGCATCTTTACGGCGTACTCCACGCGCTCCTTGGAGCCCGGGATCGTGACGACGTTTTCCTCGTACTGGCCGGGGGCGAGTATCTGCTCCAGTATAGAACCGAGCTGTATCTCCCCGAGTATTCCTCTGCTCTTGACGTTTGTAAGCACTTTTTTAAGATCGCCCACCCCGCTTGCGAGGTTCTGCATCTCGCCGAGACCCTTGTATACCTCCTGGAGGCTCTGCCTTACGCTGTCGAAAGATCGGCTCAGCTTTTCATCGAGGGTAGCCTGCAGCTTTTCATCTACCGTAGACCGCATCCGCTCCAGCTGGCGGTTGTTGTCGCTTTGTATGGCTATGAGCCTGCTCTCCATGGTAGAGCGCAGGTATTCCAGACGCTGCTCCGTCGCAAGTTCGTCGTCTGCGAGGGCCTGATTGAGCGCCGCATAGTTCTGGGCCAGTGTCTGCGCGGTCTCGCGGCGGGTGTCGCGGATCTCGCGGTCCATTGCCGCAAGCTTTGTAAGCATGACTATCAGGATGACTGCCATGGCTAAAACAAGGCCGCAGAGGATATATTCTGTAAATTTTTCCATAATTACCTCCAATTCCATTTGACAATACATTATACCATATTTTATAATAAGTTGATTATGTATACTTGTTTAAAGAAAACAATTATATCAACTATTTTGTTGTTGCTCCTTGTGGCGCTCGGCAGCGCTGTTTGCTTTGCCGATACTCCGCCGGCTGAAGACACCTATTCAGACTGCGCAGTTTATGTAAACAACATCAAGACCAGCGATAAAGCTTACACCATCAAGGGCAATATCTATATTAGCATACAGACCTTGCAAAAATATGGACAGACGGACTTCATGACGTTCGATACTGCCAACAACAAGATCTATTTCCAGGCGTCAAAGATCCAAATGTTCCTGGGCGATGCTGAGACCACCAATTTCATCAAGAACAACGCCGGCAAGGTCTACCTGCCGATAAAGTATTTCAACAAGGTGAACCACGTTTCGCTGGGCAGCGTCAGCCAGCTGTGCAAGATAGCCTACCGCTACGAAAACGGCAAGGTCTTCCTGTATCCGTACAAGGACGCCGCGCGCCTGTGGACTACCAAAACAGAAGCCCCTGCCATCGGGATGAACAACAAGGTCATCGGGAGCGAACTCAGGCTCGCCAACGGCACCAACGTTACTGTTACCTCAGAATCCCTGTCCTACTACAAGGTCATGGATCTCTACGGTAATGAATATTACGTAAATAAGTCGGATTTCAGCTCTGGAAGCGGCGCGTCCGTTCCGAATCTGATCAAAGGCAGCCGCATAAAGGACCAGTTCAAGTCGCTGATAAACCTGGTATGGCTTACAGCAGGCACTCGCACCGAACTCGCCCCGGCAGCAGACCCGGGTATTGATGTCATGTCTCCGATCTGGCTCAGACTGGATAAAAACGGCGGCGGAAGCGTCACGAATTACTGCGAATACGGCTTCGTGGAACTTTGCCACGCCAACGGAATGAAGGTCTGGATCTGCGCCAACAACAACTTCGATGTCAGCGGCGGTGCCAGTTACTCCGTAACGGTGCTCAACAATACTGGTTACAGGAACAAAGCTATTGCCCAGTATCTGCTCTACGCTTGCATATACAATGCGGACGGTATAAACATCGATTTCGAATCCATGGACAAGAGCGTGATAAAAGGAAACTACAACACTTTTGTCGCCGATATGTACAAGTACTGCACAAAGCTGGGGCTCACGCTTTCCCTGGATACGCCGGCCGCCCTTCCGTACTGGAAGAACATCTACGACTTCGCCTTCCTCGGAAAGAATTCGGATTACATCTGCCCCATGACCTACGAACAGCATTACTCCAAAGCCGTAGGTCCGGGGTCCACCATGGATAAGGATTTCTACACGGCATATACAAACGAGCTCGCCAATATAATCGGTAAGGAAAAGGTGCTCATGGGAGTTCCCTTCTTCACGCAGGTCTGGGAGCTCGACAAGAACGGAAATGTCACCGATATGACCGCAATAACAATGAAGCGAGCAGTTGACTGGGTAAAGGAAAACAAAGCGACTGTCACCTGGGATGAAGCTACCGGCCAGTATATAGCCCAGTGCACCACCTCATCCGGGACTATAAAAAAGGTCTGGCTCGAAGACACGAGGTCCATGGCCACAAAGCTTAAATATGTAAAGGAAGCCGGGCTCGGCGGCACCGCCTGCTGGGTATACGGACAGAACACCGGCGATATTCTGAACGTATTTGCCGAAGTGTACAAGAAAGGTACGGATCCGCTCTCGATAAAGGGCTACTGGTAAAAAACAAAAAATTGAAAACAAAAAGGAGGGCTTTTCAGCCCTCCGATTTTTTTAGATCTACTCTTCAGCAGGAGCTTCAGCTTCTTCGGCAGGAGCTTCTTCTGCAGGAGCCTCAGCTTCCTTTGCGGGAGCTTCAGCAGCAGGATCCTGGCAAGCCTTGATGCTCAGGGAGATCCTTCTGCGTTCCTTGTCGATCTCTAAGATCTTAGCCTGAACTTCCTGGCCGACCTTGAGTTCGTCAGAGACCTTGCCTACTCTCTTGTAAGCGATCTCAGAAATGTGTACGAGTCCGTCGAGGCCCGGGTTGAGCTCTACGAATGCACCGTATTCCTTGATCTGGACGACCTTGCCGGTGATGATCTGACCGACCTGATACTGTTCGTCGATAACTGACCAGGGTTCCGGAGCGTTCTGCTTGAGTCCGAGGGAGATCTTGCCCTTCTCGGCGTTCATGCTGAGGATCTTGACGTTGACGATCTGGCCGATCTTGAGAGCTTCCTGCGGGTGCTTGAGCTTGCCCCAGGAGATCTCGGAGATGTGAAGCAGGCCGTCGATCCCGCCGATGTCTACGAATGCGCCGTAGTCGGTGAATCTCATTACCTTACCTTCAACAACATCGCCCACATTGAGGGTGTTCCAGATCTCTGCGATCTTCTTTCTTCTTTCCTCTGCAAGGAAATCTTTGTGGGAGAATACAGCCTTGTTTCTCTTCTGATCTACTTTGGTGACCTTTACAGGAAGTGTCTTGCCGATGAAATCGTCTGCAGTTTCCACATAGTGGTCTGAAAGCAGGGACATCGGGATAAATCCGGAGATCTCCTTGTAGTTAGCGATAACGCCCTTGTTGACTTCCTTGACGACTGTGACTTCGATGACTTCCTTGTTTTCGAAAGCAGCGTTGATCTCGTCCCAGTTCTCGCTGGACTGGAGCCTCTTCTTCGAAAGAAGAATGTTTCCGTCTCCATCGTCGGTCTTTATGACCTTTGCCTGGACTTCGTCTCCTTCTTTAAACACATCTTCTAAAGTCTTTCCTTCTTCAAGGTTGACCTCGTCCTTGTAAAGAATGCCGTCCTTCTTGCATCCTAAATTGACAACGACGTGATCTTTTGTGACCAGCACAACTGTTCCGTCTACGACCTCGTTGCGGCCCGGAAGCTTGAGAGCTTTCTCGATCTGGTCCATGTACGCGGACATATCGTTTACTTCTTCGTTCTGCGGGTTCTTGGTGATAACCTCACTCATGTTTGTGACAACCTCCTTAATTATGCGTTCAGGTGCAGAGGCACTTGCCGCAACTCCTATTCTATTATATTTTTTGCAATCTTGCAACGCATAATTATCTATATTTTCTACAAATATTGTGTTTTTGCAGTTTTTTTTGCATATTTCGTAGAGTTTTTTTGAGTTGGAAGAGTCCGGATCACCTATTACGACCATCATATCTGACTGTGATGCAAGTCTGGCTGCTGCTTCCTGCCTGTCCCTGGTAGCCCTGCAGATGGTGTTCTTTATCTCCGCATCCGGAAAGACCCGCTTCGCAGCTTCGCAGCACGAATCAAAGAGCTCCTGCGTAATAGTAGTCTGCGCCACCACCACGACTCCGGGATACCCGCCGGACGATACTTTCTTAAGGATATCTTCCGCTTCGACAGCAGAGCCTGCCGCAAACGCTTTTCCGGCTGTGCTTCCCAGTATGCCTCGTACCTCGGGATGCCTGGAATCACCTACGACGAGGAGCAGCCGCCCTTCCTTTCCGGCCTGCCTTGCAATTCCGTGGATCTTCGCCACCAGCGGGCAGGTAGCATCTATCAGTTCTATGCCTTTTTCCGCGGCCTGCCTGTATGTAGGGTCAGGCTCACCGTGCGCCCTTATCAGCACTCTTGATCCCTGCGGAGCTTCATCGACAGAAGAGATAGTGACAAGCCCGCTTGCAGCAAGTTCTTCTGTTACAGACCTGTTGTGTATCAGCGAACCTAGGCAATACAACACAGAGCCTTCCCGGGAAGCTCTTTCAAGCTCCTGGTAGGCAGTATCCACCGCTTTTGTTACACCGAAGCAAAAACCTGCGTGTTCAGCAATCGTTATCCTGCCCATGCCGCAAAACCTCCGAATAATATTATATCATCCTTGTCAATAGCCTCAGAGAACACACCAGGCTGATAAGGTCTTTTACAGAGGCTCCCGATGCGGCGGCGTCCTTTATCTTTCCGGCGGCGACACCGGCAGAAGGGATCCCGGAAGCAGAACAGATACGCTCTGCCAGCTGTGCAGCCAGACTGCCTGCAGTTTCCGGATCTGAAGCATTTTCACGCAACCTGAACCTGACAAGATCCGATACCGGATCAAGCCATGCTCCGCCGGGAGATATATCCAGCATCTCGTCCGGTATCAGCCAGTCTTCCGCTGTGTATACCGAAAACAGAGCCTTTCTTACAAGATCCAGGACAAATGGCAGACTATGCTCCTGCCCGCGCGGCATGTGAAACCCTGCTGCAGCTTTGTACAGATCGATAAGACCGCCAGTATCCCACACCAGCAGTTTGACCTGTCCGTCGGAAAACCATGTTCCCGGAACAAGCGCCGGACAATTGCCCTGTATCAGTATCTCAAAAATATATTCATTTTCCATCGCCGCTTCCAATGCAGTGCATACACGGAGTATAACCTTTTTTTTCGGCTTCCGATCTGGTCATGGTCTCGTAACTTTTTGTTATACTGGCGCAGCTCCTCCGGTGAAACACCCCGGAAGCATCCGAATATATGCAGACAAGTGCTCCGTTCGGAAGTGATCCGGGCTTGCATATCCTGCAGGCTTTGTATTTCCGCCGCACAGACTGTGTGAGAATGACTTCAATATCTCCTGCCTTCATAGTGCCGCAGCCTTCGCGGTGGTACCTTATGCCTCTTTTAGGAAACACGTATACCAGATAGTCTTCAGTATCTGCAATGCTTTTAGATTCTCCGGAAAAAGGCCTGTATATGAGCTTTGTCATAACTCCGTTTCCGGGCCAGTCGATCTGAAACAGCACATCGGTCTGTATATCCAGCCCTGCGGCTGCGATAGCATCCACCTGGACCACCGCTCTGCTCCGCATCTTCGAATAAGAAGCCTGCTCCGCATTAGCCTGGTTTATAAGCGATATCAGAAGACATACGGACAATATGAACACAGGCAGGCAGCAGGCGGCATCTACAAACAGCGACCCATTACACCGGTCCTTCCCGGGCCTGTCAATGATATATATGCGTCTGGGAAACATCCCCGAACCTCTTTTTAAGAACGAACTCAGCCGAAAGATCAAATCCGTACGCATAGTTCCTGAATGAAAAATACGCTCCATCGACATACCTGATATTCAGTTCCATAATATCCATGAGTCTGGCCAGCTTCTCGTTTCTGGGCAGCAGCGCCAGCAAAAGCCTCAGATACATATCCAGACCTAGCTTGTCCACAGTTCCGCCTGCCAGCAGCGTCCTTACATCATTCAAGGACATGGCAACAGCAGCCGCAGACGACGCTATAAGCTCTCCGGTCTCTGATACGAGCCGGACTTCGTTCACGGCAAAGCGAAGCGCAAACAGGCTCATTTTCAGTGCTTTGCGGTTTGCAGCATCCGTTGGATTGCCGTACAGGACGTATTCCAGTTCGCAATCCATGTAACTGCTGTCCTTTTTCCTCAGCGTATTCGAACATACCGCAAGAATGTACTCATCTTCTGCTATAGCCGCAAATGAGATATCCTTTATTCCGCCCGAAAGAACGAGCGACACGCGCCTGGGATACCCAAGCAGCCTGCTGGGCAGTGACTTATGCACAGCGCCTTTGATGCTTTTTCCTTTTTTGCTGTCACCGTCTTTGCCAAAGCTTTTCTCAGCTTCGCTGAATGCATCGCCGGATCCGTTTCCGGACGAGGGCGAGGCATCACCGTCCTGATCCGAACCGCCCTGTATGCCGGAGAGCCCCGCCTTTTCAAGCAGAAACTCCAGTATCTTTCCTTTCGTTAAAGCAGTTCCTGGCGCCAGCCTTCGGACCTGCCTGCCGAACTCGGAGACATCCAGCGCGGGATGAGCCTCGGCCGTTGCATTCAGCTTTACCGGGATCGGCTGCACGAGAGCCTTAAGACTTACCAAAGATCCTGTGATGTAGAACTCGGACAACCTGGAGAGCAGCGCATCATCGCCCCGCACTGCAAAGATCCCGTACCTCCCGTACAGTTCCTTCTGGTACTCCGACAGCACGGATCTTCCGGCAAGCGCGCAGACATTATCCACAATGCTGCGCGCCGCAAGACCGCAGGCCGCATTGATGACCATTACCACAGCCATCACCAGAGAGCCCAGTATCATAAGCAGGTATACTGTCGTAAAACCTCCCTTGCTGCTTTTCCCGGAATATACTGCAAAACCGCTCATTTCAGGTACCACCTGCCCCTAAGAATCTTTTCAACAGGCAGCTTTCCGCCTTCTGCGAGCTCTGCTGCGGCTGCCGAATTCATTGCACTGCTCTCAGATACTTTGTAAAAAAGCGTCGTGCTCAGCCTCAGCATTCCGACTATGACGAGTACCGCGAGCGGTATTATCAAAGCAGCCTCCACCTGAGCGCTGCCCCTGGAATCAGAACTTAGCATGCATCAGGTCCTTAAACACACCGTTGACAAAGCCTGTGATCTGCTTGTTGAAAATAAGCCCTATGACAACTGCTATAGCTATAAGTATTGCGACCTGTACAAGTTCCATACCGCGATCGTCCGTGGTAAGACCGATGTACAGCCTGTTGATGAACTTTTTCATTGTGTTTTCCTCCCTTTTCTACATTGCCATAAAAGACGGCGCTGCCGTGATTATAATAAGTGCGATCAGCAGAAGTATCAGGGGCAGGCAGAGCTTTGTCTCCGCTTCCCTGACTTTGGCCCGGGCGCTGCCGAGCCTGGATCCCAGCATCATACTGCGTTCCTGTTCCAGTTTGTCCGCAAGGCTGGCACCACTTGATGAGTGCTCATACACGAGGGATGAAAACCTCAGCAGGCTGGCGCAGTGAGACTCCTTTGCAAAAGAATACAGCTCGTTTATAAAAGAAACATTCCGCATGACCGATCTTTGCCGTATCTCCCTGAATATGCGGTACAAAGGGCCCTGTTCTGAAGAAGCCTGATCTGTAAACTGAATAAAAGCGCTCTCCGCTATCAGCCCTGCATTAAGCAGGAGCATCACCTGAAAACTCATCGCCGGAATCTCTTTTTCAAAAGCATCAAGCCTTTTGCGGTACATCCTTTTTTCAGGGTCATCCCGGCTGAGCCAGACAAATACAGCGGCAAACACGCAGGCCGGTATCACAAGGACCGGCGCACTCTTTCCCGGGAAGCTCCACGAAAGCCTGGCTCCCTGCGAGTCTGCAGGAAGGCTCAGGCCATCACCTTCGTCGTTTCTTCCAAGATCGTCGGAAAGCTTTTCGGAAAGAGCTTCCAGCCCTCTTAAATACTCATCCTCTCCCAATATATCGGGAATCATGAACTCCGACACCCTGCAGTACTCCCCCGCCCCAAGCTGAGCCGTGACCATGTTTTCAGAGCCGCTGCCGCCCAGGAAAGCAAGATCGTCTTCCTGCCAGGTGAGCGAAACTCCGTTCGGCGCTTCCGAAGGAAACCACTTGCCTTCGGAAAACTGCGTCTTTATCCATTCCTCGCATTCGTCGAACAGCTTTTTGGCTTCGTCTGCTCCTATGTGCCTGGGAAGTACCGATACCGATATATCTTTTTCAAGAACACTTCCGCTGTACTCCAGTTCCAGATGAAGGTCCTGCTCGTAGCCCTCTGAGCTTCGTGCGAGGCGTTCTACCGCGCTGCTGTTCCCGCCTAGAGCTGATGCTATACAAAAAGCTGTTATTCCGGCGGCTATAACTCCTGCAGATACAATAAGACAGTTCCTGTGACGCTGCCGCCTCCTCGATCCCGGATCCTCATCCGAATAGACCAGCCATCCAAACCTGGACAGTTCTTTGTTTTCTACATTTCTATCTTTGTTATCTTTATTCCCCAGAGCAGTGCGGATACGATCAATAACAGACAAAGCGTCATCACCACCCTTCCAAGAAGCGTTTCATAAAGGACTGAAACATAGCTGTAGTTTGTAAGATTCAGAAACAGCAGCACAGCCAGGGGCATGCCTGCGAGAAGCACGACATCGAGCTTTTTCTGAGCTATCAGAGAGCGTATCTCCTCCGCAAACCCCATGCGGCTGAGCAGAAGTTCCGCATTCTTCCTGCAGACCTCTTCCAGATCGCCCCCGCAGACCTGACAGGTCCTGTAAGAGGAAGCAAACTGCTTTATCTCGGAAAGCCCGCTTCTTTCGCCAAGATCCTCGAGGCGGACGCCTATGTCCGAATGGGTCTGAGTGTATGCTTCCGTGATTCTTTTAAGTTCTGAATATATATCGCTGTCAGGACCCGAAGTCTCCTCTGCAGACGCTGCTGCAGCCTCGATGGCATAAGGCATCTGCCTGCCCGCCGCCACAGCTCCTGATATTGAATAAAGAGCGTCTTTGAACCCGGTCAGGAGCTTTTCCCTGCGCTTTTCCGACACATAGGAAGCATAGAGTTTCTCCAGCGGAACTGCAGCAGCGCAGAATACAGCTCCTGCCAGGACCGACCTGTAGAAGAGCAATCCCAGCGCAAAGAAAGCCGCGCAGCACACCGCATAATACCTGGTCTTCTGCTCCGATGTCAGATGGCTTACGCGGTAATCCACGGCCTCCTTACAGTCCTTTGAGCAGCAGCTTTTCCGTCCTTGTGAGTTCTTTCCCCGTAGGGACAAGACCTTTTCCCGGACTGAACCGAAAAAGCTGCGACAATACGATCTCACCGTTTTCAATTCCGACGACCTCCGATATCTCCATCACCCTGCGGTGCCCGTCATCCGTCCTTGCAAGATGCACGAACACATCAACAGCCTGCGCTATTTGTCCCCTCACAGCGGCAAGCGGAAAATCCTGACCGGACAAAAACATGGTCTCAAGCCGGCTGAGCATACCCTTCGCAGAATTCGAATGTCCTGTTGAAAGAGAGCCATCGTGTCCGGTGCTCATGGCAGCAAGCATATCCACGACTTCTTCTCCGCGTACCTCTCCTACGATTATCCTGTCGGGGCGCATTCTTAAGCTGGCCTTTATCAGGTCCCTGATGCTTACCCCTCCGCGGCCCTGCACATTTGAAGACCTGGCTTCCAGGCGGACAAGATCATCGTGGTTCCTTATCTGAAGTTCGGCGCTGTCTTCGATGACTACCACCCTCTCCCGGGGCGGTATGCTGTCCGAAAGGACATTAAGAAATGTAGTCTTGCCCGAACTTGTACCTCCGCAAACGAATATGTTGTATCGGTTTTTCACCAGACAGTCCAGAAGATCTGCAGCATTGCGGCTTATATCGCCCTGCTGCACAAGATCGTCCATGGTCATGCGGCCTTTGTTGAACTTCCTTATGGTAAGCACCGGTCCGCCTATAGCGACGTTGGCTGCAACAGCGTTAAATCTGGAGCCGTCGGAAAGCCTTGCGTCAACTATAGGATTCAGGTCGTTCATTTCTCTGCCGACACCTGCGGCAAGCCTTCGTATCACCTGTTCCAGCTGGGCAGCGCTCTCGAACTGCACATCGGAACGCTCTATTCCCCTTCCGCGCTCTATAAAGACGGCGCCCGGGCCGTTTACCATGATCTCTTTTACGTTAGGATCGTCAGCCAGATCCTGGAGGATCTCAAGTTCGCACCTTAGGGTGCAGTATACAGCACGTATGGTCCGCGCGATGCTCCCGTAATAGCCTTTTGCGCCGAACGGAAACACCTGTCTGTACTCTTCAAAGCATACCTTTTCGCATATCTTCAGGACATCCTCCTCTGAAGCTGATACACCTACGAGCCGCCTTGCTTTTTCAGATATTTTCAGAACTGATATTCTGTTTTCCTTCGATGGACTGCGCAAGCCCCCTCACCTCCGCTCCGAACTGACCGAAAAGATCCATGCTTCGGTCCGCATCGTATGCAGCTGAAAACCTTAAGGCATTTATACCGCTGCGGCTAAGGATATCCGCAAGGCTTTCGGATACTCCGCGAAGCTCCTCCTTCCAGCCGAAGCACACAACAGCGTTGTCGCAAAGTTCCAAAGCAGCAAACGCCGGACCGGAACTGATCGGTACATCCATAACTATTCTGTCAAAAAAACCGCCAAGGTTGGTGATAAGCTTTGCAAGCTCAGCATCTTCAAGATATGAACAGGGATTGATATCCTCGTCCATGACCATGTAGTGCATTCCATAGCTGTCCCTGCCGAAGCTGCCCTGGACCTGCTCTGCGGTCTTTCTTCCGGATATGAGCCCGAAGAGATCTTCTCTTCCGCCGCTGCGGAACGGACTGCACTTTACAGCGATGCGGTCCAGGCTCAGGTACAGAACTTTCAGTTCGTAGAACTGCGACAGTATGCGCCCGTACATCACCGCTGCGCTGCTGGTGCCGCAGCCTCCGCAGCCGGAAGTAAAACCTGTGATAACGCAGCTTAGCGGGGCTGCAGTTTTTCCGGTACCATAGCACTGCGAGATCTTTGCTGCAGTGTTTTCTGCCGAATCGTAGCGTTCCACGGCAAACACCTCCTTCTTGGGATCATCCAGATCCTTTCTTTCTGCAATATGTATCTCCGCGCCCCGAAGGATGAGAGCCAGCCTGCCCGCCAGGCGCCTTACATACGCGCTGTTTTCGTGATAGATGTAGATGATCCTGCGTTTCATATCCACAAAAATGGTACCATGGCTAATTTTGGTTTTCAAGCTACAAAAAGGCAATAATGGCACACATTTGGAGTTGCAGACGCAACAAAAGACCGCAGCGCGCTGCTGCGGTCCTTCTATGCCTTATATGGTCAATATCTCTGAATGCTTAGAACTCCAGGCTCTTTTCTATGAACGCCTTGAGGTCTTCGATTTTTACCCTCTGCTGTTCCATGGTGTCGCGGTCGCGGACTGTTACGCATCCGTCGGCCTCGGTGTCGAAGTCCACTGTGATGCAGAAAGGAGTTCCGATCTCGTCCTCTCTTCTGTAGCGCTTGCCTATGCTTCCGGAGGCGTCATAGTCCACCATGAAGTACTTGGCCAGGTCTGCGTAGACCTTCTCTGCCTGCTCGTTCTGCTTCTTAGTAAGAGGCATAACGGCTGCCTTGAACGGCGCCAGAGCCGGGTGGAAGTGCATGACGACGCGGCTGTCCTGCTTACCGTCCTTGCTGAGATCTTCCTCTTCGTATGCATCGCAAAGGAAGGCTAGCGTAACGCGGTCCGCCCCAAGGGAAGGCTCTACGACGTAAGGAATATAGCGCTTCTTGGGATCTATGGGATCCACGTATTCCATGCTCTGTCCGGAGCAGTTCTGATGCTGCGTGAGGTCGTAATCGGTGCGGTCCGCAATGCCCCACAGCTCGCCCCAGCCGAACGGGAAGAGATACTCGAAGTCAGTGGTAGCCTTGCTGTAGAAGGACAGCTCCTCGGGGGAGTGATCCCTTAAACGGAGCTTTTCCATGTTCATGCCCAGGCTCTCGAGGAACTTGCGGCAGTACTCCTTCCAGTACGCGAACCATTCGAGGTCCGTATCCGGCTCGCAGAAGAACTCAAGTTCCATCTGCTCAAACTCGCGGATGCGGAAGATGAAGTTGCCCGGGGTGATCTCGTTTCTGAAGGACTTTCCTATCTGACAGATGCCGAAGGGGACCTTCTTGCGGGATGTCCTCTGGACGTTCTTGAAGTTTACGAATATGCCCTGAGCAGTCTCCGGCCTTAAGTAGATCTCGGACTTTTTGTCTTCGGTGACGCCCATGAAGGTCTTGAACATGAGGTTGAACTGGCGGATGCCGGTGAAGTTCGCCTTTCCGCAGGTCGGGCAGCACACCTTATGCTCTGTGATGAAGGCTTCCATCTGCTCGTTGGACCATCCGTCCACGCTGCCGCCGAGATCTATGCCGTTCTCAGCCGCGAAGTCCTCTATCAGCTTATCCGCTCTGTGGCGCGCGTGGCACTCCTTGCAGTCCATAAGAGGATCGGAGAACCCGCCCACGTGGCCGGAAGCCACCCAGGTCTGTGGGTTCATGAGTATGGCTGCGTCCAGGCCCACGTTGTACGGAGATTCCTGAACGAACTTCTTCCACCACGCCCTCTTGACGTTGTTCTTGAGTTCCACGCCTATGGGACCGTAGTCCCACGCGTTAGCAAGGCCTCCGTAGATCTCGGAGCCCGGATAAAGGAAGCCTCTGCCTTTGCACAGGCTTACGATAGTGTCCATCGAAAATTCTTTGCTCATGTTTTCCTCTTTGTATAAACTTTATTATTCTTTGTCAAGATCCACATATGTGGAATCGAGCTCTTCTTTTATTGCCTCAGCAAGGTCTTCCGCAGCTTCAGCGACATCTTCTACGGCTTTTTCTACAGCGTCGTTCTTTTTGATGTACTTTCCTGCGAGCTCTTCAGCCTTGTCCTTTGCGGCTCCGTAGAGCTCGGTGCCCTTGTCCTTTGCCGCGCTGTATAGCTCGGAGCTTACGCCCTTTGCAGTTTCGTAATAGGCGGAACCCTTTTCCTTTGCGGTAGCGTAGATCTCGGCGCCCTTTTCCAGGACCTCGTCCATTACTACGCCGCCCTTGTCCTTAACGGTAGAGTACACGTTTCCGGCCTTCTCGGACACGTTGACTACGCTTCCGTCTTCTTTGACGAGCTCCACCCTGCACCTGGTGACGGCTGCCGCAACTGCGGAGGCTACCGCGCCCCAGGGGAAGAGCACTGTGCCGACAACGCCGAAGCTTACCGGCAGGTTGAGTATGAGGTCGTCGCCGTGGTATATCCTGATCTTGGTGACGTTGCCCTTGCGGACGGTCTCCCTTACGGTATCCACGATCTTGCCTGCAGTCCTCTTTTCAGAGCTTGCGTAGTCGTTGTCGATATTTTCTTCGATGTAGATGATGGCATCTACCACGTTGCCGCCGGCGAATTCGAGGGCTTCTTTTGCCTCTTTATAGCTCACTCCGGTGCGGTCTTTTACTAATTCGATCTTTTCCAGTGTGATCTCCATTGTGTTTCTCCCTTCTATATGATGAGTGATTCGCTCTTCAGGGCGTCTATACCCAGATGGAACGAATAATATGCTTTGAGTATCCTCGAAAGGCGCGTCTGCACTTCCTTTGGGATGGAGAGCTTCTCCAGACTACGTATAGGATGCGCCTGCACAAAACGGATAACGTTTATTATATCATCAGACACTTCAAATATCAACGGATTTAATACGGTTCCGGGAGGAATGCATTCCCGGCACACAAGACCGCCGTCCTGGACGCTTAAGTACGTCAGCCCTTCGGTCTTACCGCATCTTACGCAAGCGTCCGCCTGGATGCCGCTTCCCGAAAGCACAAGAGCCTTGAGCTTAAAGCCCACAAGAAGCGTTCCGAAGTCGGAGCTGCGGGCCTCGAGCATGTACAAAAACTCCGAAAGCAGGTTGAACATGCCCGAAGCCTGCTGATCCTCCTCCAGGAGCCTGTCGGAAAGCTCAAGAGCAACTGAGGCCGCTGCAAATTTGTCTATGTTCTCCCCTATCGAAAAGAAGCTGTTTATTGTCTCGGCGCCGTTGATGCTGTAGCTCTCGCGGCCCTTGAAGACCTCGTAGCGGCCGAGGGTAAAAGGCCTCAGCGCCAGAGCCGACTTGTTTTTTCCGCGTTCGGAGATGCTGGTCCCGGCCGAGATCTTTCCGTACTTTTTGGAGAGCAGCACTATCATTCGCCGTCCGTTCACGGTCTTTATCTGCCTGAGTATTATTCCTTCGGTCTCGGTGTACATCTATTCCTTCTTATATCCGAAATTGCTGATGGCTATGGAAGAATCGCGCCAGCGTTCCTTTACCTTTACGAAGAGCTCCAGGTAAACTTTCGAGCCGGTAAGGGCTTCTATCTCCTCGCGGGCGGCCTTGCCTATGCCTTTGAGCTTTCTTCCGCCTTTGCCTATTATTATGCCTTTGTGCGACTGCTTTTCGCAGTAGATGGCAGCGTAGATACGGGTGATGTCCGGCAGTTCTTCGTAGCGCTCTATCTCCACAGCGACGCCGTGCGGGATCTCTTCCTCCAGGTACAGCAGGAGCTTTTCCCTAATGATCTCGCTTACCAGGAAGCGCTCCGGATGGTCGGTTATCATGTCCGGCGGGAAGAACATGGGGCCTTCCTGCGCAAGATCGGCCAGCTTATCAAGAAGAACGTCCACGTTTTTCCCTTCCAGGGCGTTGGTGCCTATGATGGCGTCGAACAGGCCCATGGCCTCGTAGGTCCTGTAGATATCCCCGAACTGCTGCGGATCTATCCTGTCTATCTTGTTGATGACCAGGATCTTGGGGGTGGAGACTTCCCTGAGTTTTCCTATTATAAAAGCGTCGCCGCCGTTGTCTTCGTACGGACCGTCGACGAGGAACAGCACCGCGTCCACCTCTTTTAAGGTGCCGATGGCGGTGTCTGTCATGTATGTGCCGAGTTTATTTTTAGGCTTGTGCACCCCCGGGGTGTCTATGAATACCAGCTGGCAGACCGGCTGTTTTCCGTCCATCTTCGTCCAGATGCCGCGTATGGCGTTGCGGGTGGTCTGGGGTTTGGCGCTGGTGATGGCGATCTTTTCGCCCAGGATGCTGTTTAAAAGCGTGGATTTGCCAACGTTGGGACGTCCCACTATGCCTACAAAACCGCTCTTCATCTGCTTATTCCAAGGAGCTCCATCACGGCTTCCTCGCGGGCGCGCATGTCCTGCTTTTCGTCCTCGGTCTCGTGATCGTATCCAAGAAGATGCATTACGGAATGCACGAAGAGGTAGACTATCTCACGCTCCTCGCTGTGGCCGAATTCCTCAGCCTGCGCGCGGCAGACGTCTTCGCAGATCACCACGTCGCCAAGAGCCAGCTCCTCGTCTTCGGCAAGCTGCGACTCGTCGGGGATGGCTCCGCCTTCGAACGCAGGAAAGCTCAGTACGTCCGTCTCCTTGTCTACTCCGCGGTACTCTTTGTTGAGCCTGCGTATCTCTTTTCTGTCCACGAAACTGACTGAAATGCTGGCGGACTCAGGGTCTATGCCCTCGCCTTCCAGCGCCGCGACTGCGGCAGCTTCAAGTGTGGCCGCGGTCTGATCGTCCGGCCTTACGTCTTCGTCAAAGTATAAAGTCATTTATTCCTCCGCCCATTCGGGGTGTTTTGTTATGTATCTGTCGTAAGCGTTTACTATGCGGCGCACCAGCGGATGGCGCACAACGTCGGAATCTGTAAGGGTGCAGAACGCAATGCCTTCTACGCCTTTTAATATGTGCATGGCGTCCACAAGGCCCGAGCGCTTACCGCGCGGCAGGTCCACCTGGGTTATATCGCCGGTAACTATCACCTTGGAGCCGAAGCCCATCCTTGTAAGGAACATCTTCATCTGCTCCTTGGTAGCGTTCTGGGCCTCATCCAGTATTATGAATGAGTTGTCCAGGGTGCGTCCGCGCATGTAGGCAAGTGGCACGACCTCTATGGTCTCCTTCTCCTTGAGGCGCAGGGTGGCTTCCCTTCCGAGTATATCGTAGAGCGCGTCGTACAGCGGGCGCAGGTACGGGTCCACCTTTTCCTGAAGATCTCCGGGGAGGAAGCCCAGGCGCTCGCCGGCTTCAACAGCAGGCCTTGCCAGGACTATCTTTTCCACGTCTTTGTTTTTTAGCGCGTTTATAGCCATCGCTACGGCTATGTAAGTCTTTCCGGTGCCGGCCGGGCCTATTCCGAAGGTTATGTCGTGCTTTTTGATCGCATCGACGTAGTTCTTCTGGCCTATGGTCTTGGCTTTGAGCGGTTTGCCCCGGAAGGTAAAGCAGATCACATCCCGTGAGACGTTGGAATCGTTGTAGGAAACGCCCTCGCCCGCAAGAGTTATGATGTAATTTACTTTCTGCTCGTCCAGGACCTGGCCGTTCTCTGCCGCCTTGAAGAGCTCGTTGATGATGAACGCTGCCTTTTCGGCTTCGTCGCCGTTTACGATGACCTGATCCCCGCGGTAGGTTATGGTGCATCCCGTGGCTTTTTCAACAAGATTGAGGTTGTAGTCGAAAGCGCCGAACACCTCTGCAAATTCAACGGCGCCGCTTGGTTGTATCCTTAGCTCGCTCAAATTTACCTCCTGTATACATGACCGGGCCTGCTACACTTCTTCAATTTGAGTTTAACACAAAACCCTGCAAATGTCACTCTGTTTGCGACGCACTTAGGGACGGTTCTTCAGTGTGCGCACCTAAGAACCGTCCCTGATTTCAAAAAACCGCTTGCACTGAGGGGACTGCATGTGTATAATAGGACTGTTCCGATTTGGACAGGGAAGGTGGTGAACCGTTATGGCACAGATCACAGTAAAAGAGGGCGAAAGCCTGGAAAACGCTCTTAAGAGATTCAAGCGTTCCTGTGCAAGGGACGGCATCATGGCCGAACTGCGCAAGAGAGAATGCTACGAGAAGCCAAGCGTACGCGAAAAGAAGAAGTCCGAGGCTGCTCGCAAGAAGGCTAATAAGAGGTATTAATTCCCAAAGAAATGTCCCGCTCAATACCGAGCGGGACGTTTTTTAATTCTTGCGCAACTCCATCAGCCCGGGGGCCACTTCATGGAGCGCTTTCCAAGAAGGTGCACGTGCAGGTGCTTTACGGTCTGGCCGCCGTCCTCGCCGGTGTTTATCACAACACGGTAGCCGTTCTCAAGGCCGAGGTCTGCAGCGATATCCCTGATCTTCAGCATGATGTGAGAAAGGAGCTTAGCGTCCTCCTCCCCTGCCGCGCTGAGCGAATCCAGGTGTTTCTTGGGTATGATCAGAACGTGTACCGGAGCCTGGGGATCCAGGTCGTGGAAGGCCAGGATCTGATCGTCCTCGTAGGCTTTGTTGGACGGGATATCGCCGTTTGCTATCTTGCAGAATATGCAGTCCGACATATGTTTCTCCTTTTCCGCGGCGTTTGCGGGCTCTTTTGCTTTGAGCTTTCCGCTGACGCCGTCTTCGAATATCTCCTGTATTATAACATCCACAAAATCTTCTGTCATGTCCTTTCCGGACGGAGCCGCAAAATACACTTCAGTGTAATTGGAGGCATGACCGCGCCAAACGGTCTCCCCGGTCGCTGCCGATGCGTCGAGGACCGGCTCTTCAGGAAGCACGCGCAAAACGGTGCCTATGAGGCCCTTTCTGAAAGCTTCGGACTGTTCCTGGGCCGCGCGGGCGAGTCTTTCTGCCCTCTCCTTCTTTTCCTGCGCTCCTACGTGCCCTTCCATGCCGCTGGCTTTGGTGCCCGGCCGGTCGGAATACGGGAAGGCGTGGACCTTCAGGAAACCGGCTTTCTTTACAAGCTCCAGCGACTGCGAAAAGTCCTCTTCTGTTTCTCCCGGAAAGCCCGCAATGATATCCGTGGTTATTCCGTAGTGAGGATCGAACTCCTTGAGTATCCTCACCATATCCAGGTAATCCGCGCAGGAGTAGTGGCGGTTCATGGACTTTATGACTCTGTCCGAGCCGCTCTGCGCCGAAAGGTGCGCGTGGTGCGCCAGCTTCTCGTATTTGAGAAGACCGGTCAGGTAATTGCTGTCCACGACCGTGGGCTCCAGAGAGCTTAAGCGTATCCTGAAGTCCCCCGGTATATCGTTTATAGCCTTTACCGCTATCTCTATACCTTTTACGCCCTGCCACTGCGCACTGCCGTCGTCCAGATCGTTTTTAAAGCCCTTTTCCGCCCCGTAGAGCGCCGTATTTATGCCTGTCAGTACAATTTCACGGCAGCCGGACGAAACAAGCTCAAATGCCTCGTTTTTGATGTTCTGCGGGCTGCGCGACCTTATCGGCCCCCTGGCGTGAGGGATGATGCAGTAGGAGCAGAACCTGTTGCAGCCGTCCTGAACTTTTATGAGCGCCCTGCGGCTCCCCATGAGGCTTTTTACCGTTCCGAGCTCCTCGTAGCAGTCCTCTGTGACCGGGCAGCCGGACGGTCCGGGGGCTATACCGCTGTCAAGAAGGCTGTTGATCCTCTTCCTTTCCGAAAGGTAATGCTCCACCAGCTGCGGCACCGAAAGTTTGTTTTCCGTACCGAGGATTATATCTGCCTCCTCCAGCTGCTCCGTTTCGAGCGGATTGGTCTGGGGATAGCAGCCCATGAGCACTGCGACCGCCTCAGGGTTCTGTTTTTTCATGCGGCGCAGGTACTGGCGCGATTTTCTGTCCGCCATGCGGGTGACGCTGCAGCTGTTTACCACGTAGACGTCCGCTGTCTCGCTTTCTTCTACAACAACATAGCCATGGCGCATGAATTCCTGCGCCACGGCCTGAGTCTCGTACTGGTTAACTTTGCACCCGAGGGTGTAGAATGCGACCTTCATATCAATCGAAGAAGTCCTTCACCTTGTCGGACCACTTGCTCTTCTTTTTGGATGCGGGGGGCTGCTCCACGACCGGAGCCTCTCCGAACTGCCGCAGCAGCTCCTTCTGGCCGTCGGTAAGGTTGGTGGGCACCACAAGGTTTACCTTCACCATCATGTCCCCTGTCCTTCCGGTGCGAGCGTTTCGCACGCCCTTGCCGCGCAGCCTGAGCGTGGTGCCGGGCTGCGTTCCGGACGGGATCTTGCAGGTGATATTCTCCCTGAGGCCCTTTATCGTGACCTCGTCGCCGAGCGCTGCCTGCGTGAAATTGATGGGTATAGTGGTGTAAAGATCGTCGCCGCTGCGGTCGAAGACCTTGTGCGGCTGGATGTTGAGAACTATGTAAAGATCTCCAGGCTGTCCTCCGTTGCGCCCCGGTTCTCCCTGGCCTCTTAAGGTCAGCACCGGACTGTTCTGGCCGCCGCCGACTCCGGCAGGGATATCCACAGTAAGCTCCACGGTCTTTCTGACCTTGCCCGCTCCCTTGCATTCCGGGCACGGAATATCTATGACTTCTCCTGTTCCGTGGCAGGTCGGGCAGGTCCTTACGGAGCGCATGGCTCCAAGTATGGTCTGCTGAACAGTCTCCACCTGGCCGCGTCCGCCGCAACTGGGGCATGTGTGCTTTGACGTGCCGTCCTTGGCACCTGTGCCGTGGCAGCTTGCGCATTCGACGTTCTTGGTGAGCTTGATCTTCTTCTTTGCGCCAAAAACAGCCTCCTCGAAGCTGATGTTCATGCGCTGCTGTATGTCAGCACCTTCAACAGGGCCGTTGTAGTTTCCGCCGTAGGAATTTCCTCCGAAGCCTCCGCCTGTGAACATGTTGAATATATCTTCAAAACCGCCGAATCCGCTGCCGCCTCCGAAACCGCCGAAGCCTCCGAAGCCGGATCCGCCTGCTCCGCCGAAGCCCGCGTTGGGGTCTACTCCCGCGAAACCGAACCGGTCGTATTTTTCCTTTTTATCGGGGTCGGAAAGAACAGAGTAGGCCTCGTTGACCTCCTTGAACTTCTCCTCCGCCTCCTTGTTGTCCGGATTGCGGTCCGGGTGATATTTCATAGCCATCTTGCGGAAGGCTGATTTTATTTCGTCCTCGGAAGCACCCTTCTGGATGCCCAGGACCTCGTAATAATCTCTCTTATCCGCCATTAGTTTTCTCTTTTTTGTATTTTCTTGTGATCACAAGATACAGGCCCTTTTCAGGCCCACTCTTTGATCTTGCCCGCACTATCACTAACAGGATAAACTCCGGGCGGAATAAATCCGCCCAGAGTAATGCATCTGCAAACAAATTACTTGTCGTCTACGACCTCAAAGTCCGCGTCTACTACGGTGTCGTCCTTGGCTTTGCCGCCCTGAGCGCCTGCGTTCTGATCGAAGCCTGCGCCGGGGTTGAAGCCCGCTCCGCCCTGTCCGGGGTTGAATCCGCCGCCGAAACCGCCCATGTTGTTGGGATCAAAGCCCTGCGGACCTGCTCCCTGTGCTCCGCCCTGCTGGCCTGCCGCCTGCTGGTAGAGCTTGGAGCTCATGATGTGGAACTGCTCGGTAAGAGCCTCTATCTTGGCCTTGATCTCTTCGACTGTGCCGGCGTTCATGGCCTTTTCGAGCTCGTTTCTCGCATTGGTGATCTTGCTCTTTTCGTCTTCGGAGAGCTTGCCCTCAAGCGTCTTGAGATTCTTGTCGGTCTCATAGATGAGGGTCTCAGCCTGGTTCTTTACTTCTATCTCTTCCTTCTTTGCCTTATCCTGAGCGGCGTACTGCTCGGCTTCTTTTACCTTGCGGTTGATCTCGTCCTCGGAGAGCTTGCTGGAAGAAGTGATAGTGATGTTCTGGCTCTTTCCTGTGCCCAGATCCTTTGCAGATACGTTTACGATACCGTTAGCATCGATATCAAATGTTACCTCGATCTGAGGAATTCCGCGCGGGGCCGGCGGAATGCCGGTCAGCTGGAAGCGTCCGAGCGTGATGTTGTCGGATGCCATCTGGCGTTCGCCCTGCATTACGTGGATATCGACTGCGGTCTGGTTGTCTGCCGCCGTGGAGAAGATCTGGCTCTTCTTGGTAGGAATAGTGGTGTTCCTTTCAATGAGCCTTGTAGCTACTCCGCCCAGAGTCTCTATAGACAGGGACAGCGGTGTTACATCCAGCAGCAGTATGTCGTTGACCTCGCCGGTAAGAACGCCTGCCTGGATGGCCGCGCCTACAGCGACGCACTCATCCGGGTTGATGCCCTTGAACGGTTCCTTGCCGGTTACCTGCTTTACAGCTTCCTGGACTGCCGGGATACGCGTGGATCCGCCTACCAGGATGACCTTGTTGAGGTCCGCGTTGGTTACGTGAGCGTCTGCCATGGCCTTTCTCATAGGCTCGATCGTGCGCTGCACGAGGTGCGCGGTCAGCTGGTCGAACTTTGCCCTTGTAAGGTCCATGTTCAAGTGCAGCGGGCCTGCCTGGTTAACTGTTATGAACGGCAGATTGACGTTGGTGCTCTGGCTGGAAGAGAGCTCCTTCTTAGCCTTTTCAGCAGCTTCCTTGAGCCTCTGCATGGCCATTCTGTCGTTTCTGAGGTCTACGCCGTTTTCCTTTGCGAACTCGTCCGCCATGTAGTTCATGAGGACGTTATCGAAGTCGTCGCCGCCCAGCTTGGTGTCGCCGTTGGTGGACAGTACTTCGAATACGCCTTCGCCCAGCTGCAGTATTGATACATCGAAGGTGCCGCCGCCGAGGTCGTATACCAGGACCTTGTGGGAAGCGGTATCCTTGTCAAGTCCGTAAGCAAGAGCTGCCGCGGTAGGCTCGTTAACTATTCTCTTTACGTCCAGACCGGCTATCTTGCCTGCGTCCTTGGTCGCCTGTTTCTGGCTGTCGGAGAAGTACGCAGGTACTGTGATGACAGCTTCGGTAACGGGCTGGCCGAGGTAGCTTTCAGCGTCAGCCTTGAGCTTAGCGAGTATCATAGCGGAAATGTCCTGCGGTGTGTAGGTCTTTCCGTCTATGGATACGGTGTAGGAAGAACCCATGTGCCTCTTGATGGAAGCTATGGTCCTGTCCGGGTTGGTGATGGCCTGGCGCTTTGCGGTCTCACCGACAAGGCGCTCGCCGCCTTTTGTGAATCCGACAACGGACGGTGTGGTCCTGTTGCCTTCTGCGTTTGCGATGACTACGGGTTCGCCGCCTTCGAGAACTGCTACGCAGCTGTTGGTGGTTCCGAGATCTATTCCTATTACTTTACCCATTTTTATGCCTCCTGAGTAGAATATATTTAACTGCTTTTATTGACTGACCGCCACCATCGACGGCCTTATTACCTTACCGTTTAAGGTGTAACCTTTCTGGAACACCTTTGTTACCACGCCGCTTTCCGTGCCTTCTGCGGCTTCTGTCATCACCGCATTGTGGAAGTTCGGATCGAAGGCTTTTCCAAGAGCCTCTATCTCCTCGACGTGGTTCTTCTGCATCACAGCGCGCAGCTGCGTAAGTATCAGGTCCATGCCTTCGGCGAACTTATCGCCTTCCGGCTTTGCCTCCATGGCCCGCTCGAAGTTGTCGATGACTTCCAGCAGGTCTTTGGCGAATTTTTCTCCTGCGTAAGCGTACAGGTCCGCCTTTTCCTTCTCTGTGCGGCGCTTGTAATTCGTGAACTCCGCAAACAGCCTCGAATACCTTTCGGATTCCGCCTGCTGAGGATCAGCTTCAGCAGGTTTTTCTTCGGGCTTTTCTTCCGTTTTTTCTTCGGATCCTTCCGCTTTTTCTGTTTCCGCCTCCAGGCTTTCCGGCGCTTCCTCTTCAGACTGGACTTTTTCCTCATCCAGATCTTCTATTTCTATGGTCTCGGCCTGCGAAGCCTTCTTCTCTTCACTCATCGCTATCCTCTTCCTCCCTGGGTGCTTCTATTTCGAACGTCTTGCTGAGGTTATCGGTTATGTATTTGATAACAGACGTTACTTCTCCGTATTTCATCCGCTTAGGCCCTATTACGCCCAGCCTTCCGACGAGCTTGCCGTTGACCTTGTAGTCTGCGGTTATCAGCGCGCAGTCCTTGAGATCTTCAGCGTTCTCATCGCCTATTGTTATCATCAGACCCTGTTCCCTGTTGACCAGAACGTTCGTGAACTCGTCCTTGTTGGTGACCGTCTCAAGGAAATTCTTGGCCTTTGCGATGTCGTTATACTCCGGCAGGCGGAAGATGTTGCTGTAGCCGTCCATGTAGAGGTCTACGTTCAGCATCTTTTCCAGCGTCTTTATGAAGCTTGGAACCACGCTTCCCGCAAGCCCCGACAGCGACTGCATATCGCTTTCGAACGTCGCCGCTATATTTTCCGTAAGCAGCGTGCTTACAGCCTTGCCCTTGAAGTTGTGGGTCATTACCTTGCTCATGAAGGTGAGGTTCTCCTCCGTGTAGGGAGCGCTCATCTTTATGGCCGAGTTCGTGACCTTTCCATCCTCGCAGACTATCATCAGGACGACCGTGCTGGAGTCCACCGGCAGGAAATTAATGTAGTTGATCTTGCTCTCGCTGCGGTTCGGCGTGATGGCGAAGCTTACGAGGTTCGTCATGTCCGACAGGACCTTAGCGGCGTGCTCTACGGTCTGATCCAGCTCCGCGGTGTTGGCACCGAGGCGTTGGGCGATCTCCTGCTTGTTTTCTTCCGGAAGATCTGCGCTCTTCATCAGCTGATCCACGTACAGCCTGTAAGCCTTGTCCGAAGGCACCCTGCCCGCCGACGTGTGCGGATGGGTGAGGTATCCCATCTCCTCCAGGTCTGACATCTCGTTTCTTATGGTAGCAGGGCTGAGGTCTATATCAGGCCTTTTGGAAAGCGTCCTGCTTCCGACAGGCTCCGAAGTCTTGATGAAGTCCGACACGATAGCCTGCAGTATCTTTAGTTTTCTTTCGTTAAGATCCATAGCTGATGCTCCTTGACGGCCTGCTCTTTCGGCTCTGTTAGCACTCCAACATGCTGAGTGCTAACAACTAAGTATAATATAATCCCCTGCCGGCCCAATGTCAACAGGGGAATTGTGAAAAATTCGTGGAGAATTGAGTTGTTTTACTTGTTCTGCACCGTGTTGCTCTGTGCATCGGCAGTCTCTGTGGCTCCATAGAGTATATCGTGCAGAGCTTCGCTGTTCTTCTTAAGATCGGGAAGCATTACAGACATCTTGCCGTCTATCATGGCATAACCGTAAGTTCCGTCCAGAGGAATGCGCTCGTTTGCCACGATCTGCGGTTTCTTTCCGAACGCTACGGTGATCAGGTTGATCAGCATTCCGTTGTCCATATCCGTAGCTATGCAGGGGAAGATCTTCTTCGCAAGAGACAGCGCCTCCATGATGCTCATGTCTTTGACTTTTGCGAAGGCTGTCATGATCACTCTGCGTTGGCGGTCTGTGCGCTCCCAGTCCGAGCGACCCACGTGGCGTATCCTGGAATAAGCAAGAAGCTGCTCCGGATTCATGGAGTTGACCCCTTCCTTAAGATCCCAGTGATAGTCCTTGAACATATCGTCGGTGTTAAGATAGCGGGCTTCAGCTGCCGTAAGCTCTATATCCAGGTTTCCTATGTTGCTGATGGCTTCAACAAAACTCTCGAAATTGACAGCCACATTGCCGTTTATCTTTACTCCGAAGTTCTTTTCTATTGTTTCATCAAGCAGAGGCATGCCGCCGAAGGCATATGCTGCATTCAGCCTGTTGCTGCCGTGTCCGCTGATCTTGACGTACATATCGCGCATCAGAGAAACCAGCTTGATCTCTCCGGTCTTCCTGTTGAGACTGCAGATGATCATGGAATCGGACCTGTCCCGCTCGCCGGGAGTCCTCGCATCGCTGCCGATACAGAGGATGTTTATAACATCGTCATCTGTCATCAGCTCTATGTCGTCGATGTTTATCCTGTCAGATGCGCTCTTGTCGTCGATGACCTCTCCCCCGTTGTTCTCATCGATCTCGGGCGCAATATTTACAGGAGTGTTTGAAGGCACGTTATCGATCTTTCCAAACCTGCCGAGCAGATCATTGACAATTGCCCAGGCAGCCACTCCGCCGACAACAACGACAGCCGCAATGATAATTGCAACTTTGCCGCCTAATGAAATACGCTTTTTTCCCTTACTCATCTTTTCCCCTTTGTAATCAATAAGTAAACAGACCCCCTTTTCTGAGGGTCTGGAAAATCATAGCACTTTTTATACGATTGGTCAAGCTTCTTCACCAACAAATCACACAGCGGCAAAGGCTGAAAAACTACATCTGTATACAACCATTTGAATCTATTGACATTACAGTAGTTCTTTCTCCGTGTTTCAGATTTCAGAATCATGCAAAACCTCTGAACCGTCCACATATCGGCAATTGATAAACTCTAGAACTGTATTCCCCGACTGTATTACTGGCGACGCTTCCGCATCAAACATAGTGCAATCACTAAACACTACTGTTGTCGAATCTGTGACATAGATTGGAACCTTACGACCAATATTAGCTCCGACAAAACGGATTCCAACGGAGTTTTCTATCTCAATAGCGCCATAAAATACCTGACATCCGACAAATACCTCCCCTGCAGTTAATCCCAATAATCTTATTGCAGTTCCATTGTTGTTATCGCTATGATTGAATGAACAAGCCGAAAAGGTCCCATGAGAATCGTTTCTCGACTGTCCGGCGCTGTTATCGATCAAAAGGCCAACCGTATTGGATGAAAAATCACAATTCGAAAAATTGTTGTTTCCACCATTACATATACATCCGTAATAGCATTCCTGAGCTGCAACATTCGTCCATCTGTGGTATTCGGAAAAAAAGGAAACATCGATTCCGACATCGCACCTGGATATGTTGACATCAGATACAAGCAAGTTTGCCGTAGGGCTTAACCCCGTATTGTTACAGGTGATCCCCCCCCCCGTGAAAATCACTTATGAAGCAGTTTTCGATTCTTGCCTTGTAAAAAGTGGAAGGAGCATGAACGTCATCTGCATTACCTTCGAACAATATTCCATGCCTTGACCCAATGCTTTGTGAAGGTTTGATTTCGGATACCGATCCAACGATACGCAGATCCTTAACAACTGATAAAGAGCCCAGTTTTACCGCATACCCCTCCGTAACACTTGAATCAAGCACTAGTGTTGTAGCACCGCCACAGCCGCTCAGCATGCCTAAGTTCGGGATATCGATCCCTCTAACATAGAATACGCCGCCTCCGAGTTTGCATACACCCGAATTGTTCAGCATGGTTTGTATATCTTTAGTCCGGTCAGAGGTGTCACCAGTAGATTTTAGATAATATGCATCATCTACAAATTGTTTTTGTTCACCGCCACAGGACGATAGGCTGGTAAATGCTAAAACCAGGACTAATATAATAATATATGATCTTTTCATCGTAGACATAGTCATAATTGCTATCCCTGTAAAACGCATCAGGACGAGAGCCTGCCTGAATCCACAGCGATTGCGGATCCGCTTATATAATGCGCTTCCTCGGACAGCAGGAACGCCACGGTCGCAGCTATATTCGACGGCTCGCAGATGCCGAGATACTGCCTTTGCATAATACCTTTCAGGTCTTCCGAATCACCGCCGTTATCCATGATCTGCTCAAAAATTGCAGTCTTGGTGATACCGGGCATTACAGAATTGACCCGAATGCCTTTTGAGCTCAGCTCTTTTGCCATACACCGTATTGCTCCATCCATTGCAGCTTTGGAAGCGCAGTAGCCTGTCTTGCTCTGATTTCCCTCCTGCGAAGCTACCGATGAGATTCCGACGATATTCAGACCAGGATTGAAATTCTTTTTCTTGGTTATGATTCTAACTATCTCTACGAAAGAGAAGAAATTGATATCCATTATGGACTTCATGAATTCGTAGGTGCACATCTTAAGAGGTCTGACTGTGCCTACGCCAGCGCTGTGAACAAAACCGTCCAGCGGACCGCATTCAGCTATGATAGCTTCTATTTTTGCAGCGATACCGGGCACATCCGACAGGTCGACAGGATAGAACTTTTTTATACCAAGCTCATTTGCCTTGGCCTCCAATTTTTCCGCGTCTCTTGCGACCATGATAACTTCCGCGTTCGAATCCGCAAGAAGCCTGCAGATCGCAGCGCCTATGCCGGAAGACGCGCCTGTTACCAATATCTTTTTTCCGGAGAAATCGTATTTGATCATTTCATTCACCTCGTCAGAACGGCTCGTTTATTATTCCCTCTTCGAATATTTCGTCTGATTCTATTACAGGTAATATATCATCCGCAGATATTACCGCAGATGCAACGCCCCAGGACAGCCCTACCCCGAAACAGCAGAACATGGTCCTGATATGCTCTCCCCTGGTGCTGCCATACTTATCGCACAGGGCAATGGCGGCAGCCGGAGCAGATGTGTTCCCGTAGCGGTCGATACACAGAGGCATCTTTTCCGCAGGGATCTTAAACTTCTTTGACAGCTGTTTGGAGATATACTGATTCGCCTGGTGGAAGGCAAAGCAGTCGTAATCTTCTATCCCGATACCGGTCTTTTCAATGAAGTCCCTTATAGCAGCGGGGACCTCTGAAATGGTAAAGCTGAAGACATCGGTGCCGTTCATGTATGTGTTGTACAGGTTGCGTATATTCCCGTCCGGCCAGACTTCATCGCGCCTTGGAGCGTACATGTTTCTGTAGCCTCCGGCCGGGGCGATAATATCTTTATAACCGTTTCCGTCAGTTCTGAGAAGAACATCCAGGCGCGAACCGGCTTTCTTCTCCAGAAGCATGGCGCACCCCCCGTCGCCAAACAGCATGGCTACGGACTTATCACCGGGATTGACCATTTTTGTCAGGCTCTCCGCAGTGATCAGAAGAGCTTTGTCTATGTCCGAGTTTGCCATCATCGACCCTATGACCTGCAATCCGTACGCTATCGCAGAGCAGCCGAGCCCTATATCAAATGCCGCACAGTCCTTTGACAGGCCGAGCCTCTTGTGCAGGACGCAGGCAGTGGCAGGCCTTCTGTAATCCACGCTGTGCGCGATAAAAACCAAAGCCCCTATCTGGCTGCGGTCGATCTTTTTCTCATCCAGAAGCTGTACTGCGGCAGCATATCCCAGATCCGAAGCCGTCTGATGCTCGAGAGTTTTCCTGAACTCCTTAACGCCTGTCATCTTTGAAAACTTTTCTACAGTTTCCCTGCCAAACTCTTCAGCAAAACTATCTACAGTAACCACCTGTTTAGGAACTGCAGAAGCAACACCGGCAATCTTTATATTATCGTAATGAAAAAAAGCCATAACTTTCTCACATTTCTAATTAGATTCCCGCAGGATGAGCCGGTAGCGTTTGTCAAACTGCCAACCGACAAGCGCCCACCGTATCAACAGGAGCTCTATTATATACTTGATAAACACATGAGAGAGGAAATCGAAAAATGTCGAGTAGAAATACATAATGAAGACATAAGATATGTAAGCATATATCACCAGATGTATATCTATGGAACTGTTTCCCCTTTTTTTTCTGCACCTGCAATAGAGCAGTGTGAAGAAGGCGCCGAAACAGATCATCGCAAAAACGAAACCCCAGAAACCGAACTCGACAAAGGCAGGTCTGAACGCTGTAGGCGCATTCCCTATAAAGGTCCCGTTTGCGCTTCTGAAAAACGGATAATAGAAATTGTACCGTCCGGGCTTTCCGAAGAACGCCGTAGTGGACTCGTTGAAGTAGAACAGTATCCTCTGTCCGAACACTTCGGGCTTTACGATCGGAGCATCCCATACCTGGTTGAGCACAGCTATAGGTGAACCGGCGTAGAACGTGAGATAGTAGAACGGATCCATATCGGTCTCTCTGCCGACTATCTCGCGGAATCCTACAAAGACGGCGCATACAAGCGCAACAGATACTACTATCGTACCTATTATCTTTTTCGTCTCCATGCTCTTCTGCCATCCGACCTTACGCTTGTGAACAGTATATGCCGTGACCAGCGCCACTACGCACAGACGTATCATGTTGGACCTGTCGCCCTGCATGAAAGTCGTAACGATATAAATAATTACCGGGAGCCAGTTCAGCGACAGTATCTTTCTTGTCGCAATGAGATTGTTTCCAACAATATATGCGTAGATGACCCCCACGAGCCTGCTAAGTTCGACCATGTTCCTGGTGATTATCGGCATCCTTATAGAAGGATCGTCCACATCGGCCAGATTACCGGTCAGCTCCCTGTATCTTTCAACAGCGAGCATCCAGCTGTTATGCCCTGTCAGCTGACTGATATGCCTGAAAAGCACGTACAGGGTGACGAGCTGAAAAGCGATGACTATGCAGGTCTTTACAGTGCTGATATACACTTCCTGCGGCTCGGTCTTTTCGTGGATAAAAGAAAATGTATCGACCTTGGGATAGTTTGAAAGAAAGACCCCAATCAGGCCACCCATCATAGTTGCGATTATACCAGCTGCTATCAGCCCTGTAGATTTTGGTGAAAAGGCAAGCCCCCACCTGACCTCATTATACAAACAGCAGACACCGCCGAAAAGGAACACCAGCGATACTACAGTAGGCGGGGCAAACAGATCCCTGTCAAAAATAAGGAAAGAAATGATAAATAGAACGCATATCACTGCAATTGTTAGCAATAACACTATATATCACTCCTTTCCCGTCTTATTTCCTACGCCTGGTAATAAACTATTCCATCAGCTTTACGATATCGCCGACGGTCTCAAATCCTTTGATCACGTCTCCGGTCAGCTTTACGCCGAATTCGTCCTCCATGAGAACGATCAGAGACAGTTTTGCCATTGAATCATACTCATCGATATCTTCAAGAGCCTTGTCAAGAGTGAGATCCCCCTCATCCAGTTCCAGCATATCCTCGAGCAGTGCGAGCTTTTCGCGATCGGTCATTGTGTTTCCTCCTTTTTGGCCTTTATTTCATCAGGGCCGTGATGTCACCAACAGTTTCAAATCCTTTAATTACGTCTCCTGTCAGCTTAACGCCGAACTCATCCTCCATGAGAACGATAAGAGACAGCTTTGCCATTGAATCATACTCGTCGATATCCTCAAGAGCCATGTCGGGAGTAAGATCTCCCTCGTCAAGTTCCAGCATATCTTCGAGCAATGCAAGTTTTTCACGATCAGTCATTGTATTTCCTCCTCTGTTTTAAGTTCACCCTCATCATTGTAATCATCGGAATAACCGTCATCAAAAGTGTCGTATCCGTCCTGAATCGGAAGGATGTCCTTTGTATTGATCTTAAACCCGGCTACACCCCATGAAAGACCCACTCCGAAAGAGCTGGTCAGCAGATTGACTACTTTGTCTTCTCCGCATTCGCCGTATTTATCAACGATCGCAAGCGGTACGGAACAGCCGCTGGTATTACCGTACCTGTCGAGACATACAGGCACCTTTTCCATGGGCATTCCGACGCGCTTGGCGACGTTTTTGAGGATCATCATGTTGGCCTGATGGAGCACCAGATCATCGTAGTCCTCAATCTTGCTCCCGACCTTATCCATATAAGCTGTGAGCAGCTTTGGGACCTCGTCTATAGTGAAGTTGAAAACTGCGATATCATCTCCCGGAATGCTCGCAGGGCCTTCCGGATGTCTCCATGCACCATATGGGACCGACAGAGCTTTGTGGCCATACCCGTCGCTCATGAGAGCTGCGCAAAAGCCGTCATTTTCATCCTTTTCGAGAAGAATGGCAGCACTTGCGTCTCCGAAGAGCAGTCCTGTATTTGAAGACATGACCTTCTTTCTGTTTCTTCTGCCTCTGGCGAGAATATCGCCTACAGTGACCAGCGCTTTTTCCGCAGTAGATGTCTTGAGTATTCCTGCCGCAATAGCAACTCCGTATACGAATCCTGAGCATCCGAGATTTATATCGAATGCCAGACAGTCCTTCGTCAGGCCCAGTCTTTTCTGCAGCGTAAGCGCAGTGGAAGGAGTTCTGTAATCCGGGGTCTGCGTAAGATTGATCAGAACACCTATCTGTTCAGGGACATAATATCCGGCATCCATGATCTGCTTCGCAGCTGTAAAGGAAAAGTCCGCAGCCGTCTGGCTGAATCCGCTCTTCCTTTTTTCTTTTATACCGGTGTTCTTGATGAAATTCTTGATGTACTTGGGATCAGGATTATCAAGTTCGCTCATGACGTCTATGACATCAGGCGGCACTGAAGCTGCGATCGCTGAGATCCTGATACCATCATACTTGCTGAAAACCATTTCGTTGCCCCCTTAACTCAGCAGCAGGCAAACCCACCGTCAACAGGAAGGTGCACGCCGGTGATAGTGCGTGAAGCCGGTGAGAGCAGGAAGATGATCGCGTTCGCGACGTCGGAGGGCTCATTCATGCCAAGGAACTGGCGCGGATTTGCCTGGATCTTCATCTCCGTATCCTTCATCGTGGCCTTAAGCTCCATGTACTCGGTATACATAGCTGTTGCAGTTGCTGCCGGCTGTACGGTATTTAATCTGATGCCCTTTTCTCCGAGTTCCTTGGCCAGGCAACGCATTGCGCCGTCCATTGCAGCCTTAGAGGCTCCGTAAGCAGCCTGAGCAGTAGCTCCGTGTGTAGCTGCTATAGAAGAGATACCTACGATACTCATTCCGGGGTTGTAGCGGCCCTTCTTGCTCAGGATCCTGACTATCTCGAAATACGAGTAGAAATTCACCAGCATGATCTTGTTCAGACGTTCAAATTTGTAGTTTATGATCGGAAGGTTCTTGACAATACCTGCGCACTGAACATACCCGTCGAACGGTCCGGTCTCCTTTACTATTCCCACAACAAGCGGCTCGAGCTCTTCGATCTTTGACAGATCCACAGGATGAATAGTGTGGCCCTCGCCTTTGAGCATAGTCAAAGTCTCCTTAAGACCTTCTTCCTGAAGATCAAGAATAGCAACTCTTGCACCAAGCTCGCTCAATGTGATAGCTGTCTGGCGGCCGATGCCTGATGCTCCTCCTGTAATAAGGACATGCTTGCCTTCCATCTGGATGTAATCGTACATAATCTCCTCCTAAATGATGATTCTGTGAACAAAGTCGTTAAAGTGCCCCGGAAAGACCCGTATACCTGACGGTAGCCTTTCTATTCTTTTTGATCCGGTCTCTTCCCACTTCTTCCGGCTTCCTCCGGGTGCTTTTAATTCTATTTTGCTCTTTTCCAGAAGACTGTCTCCGGAAAAGAAGAACTGTTTATCTAACAGTATACCAATACTGCCGAGTGAATGTCCAGGTATCTCAAACAGATCCCAGACATGTCCTTCCCAGCTAAAGGACATTGTATCACTAAATGTTTCATCTGCCAAACATGAATAATCAGGATCAAAATCCGGGATGCTGTCAAGCTTTATCCAGGTCTGCAGCTCGCAAAACTCTTTAAAGTACTTTGCAAGGCTTTTAGCCGGGTTGCGGATATGCTCTGCACAGATCTGAGAACACAGGACCGGTGCACCGCAAAACTCCTTCCACATATTCACGCCCGACACATGATCGTAGTGTTCGTGTGTCAGTATTATTTTATCGATTATAAGCCCTCTGCCCGCTGCAGTATCCCTGCATGGATCGATCACTATGGCGTGCTGCCCTTCTGTGACCACGTACATATTGGATAAGAGAAGATCGGACTCATATCTCTTGATCGAGATCAATTTCTTGATCCTCCTCAGCCCCGTACCTTCTGAAGCGCTATTCCAGTTCTCTCATGCGCTTGGCGGGATTTCCCAGAACAGTCGTCCCTGCTTTTACGTTAGAGAACACTATACTGCCGGCAGCTACAGTCGCGTTATCTCCGATCTTGCGTCCGGGGACGACGAATGCGTGGCCGCCGATGTTTACCTCTTTGCCGACTTTGCAGTTTCCGCTGATACCTGTAAACGGCATGATGCTGGTGAAATCACCTATTGTAACGTCATGGCCTATGTTGACCATCTGGTTCATAAGGACTCCTGCGCCTATCTTGCAGTTTACTGCGATAGTTACGCCCCCGTAAAAGACGCAGCCCGGTCCGATCTCCGTGTGAGGCCCTATGTAGCCGAATCCCCCGTAAGCGATTATAGTCTCGAACGTAACACCCTTTTCTGTCAACTCGCGCTGGATCATGCCCTTTATCCTGGGGCTTCCTATCGTACATGTGCATACGACGTCTTCCTTGTGATCCAGTATCCAGTCGTGTTTCCCGAGCCAGGGATAGTCGTTGATCATTACGCCTTCGTGAAACTGTTCACCGTCGTCGAGGAACCCCAGCAATTCGTATGTGGGCTTTATGGAGTTGAGGACTTCGATTATGGAAGCAACTTCTCTTCCAAAGCCTCCGGCTCCTATAAGCACTATCTTTTTAGGCATATAAGCATTCTCCCTATGTAATCTGAAATATTATTATATCACACCGCATCAGCATCTGCGTCTTTCTTTATAAACATCCTGATCATCGGTTTGATATCTTTCCACTTTAGTGCGAGCAGCACGACGATGCAGATGACCATCACCGCAGCGAACGCATATCTTATTACCGACTGCTGGTAGAGCAGCAGGCACACCGGGATCAGCAGCAATGAAGCGCACAGTACATATACGAGATCTTTCACTGAGAGCAGCTCCCTGATCTGCATTTTCTGCGTAAACACATAGTGAAGCGCTATCAGCAGCACCTGACACAGAACCGTAGTATAGCAGACAGCGCGGTATCCGAAGAGCTTTACCCCTATGATATTGAGGATTATGTTCAGCACGGCCATTACGGCTGTCAAAATACCTGCGTATTCTGTTTTTTTGTGATAAGTCTCTATGTTTACAAACTGCGAAGTAATTACGGTCAGTATACCGCAGAGAATATTCGCGGGCAGTATGTACATGGACTCCGAATACTCTGATCCTGCAAGTATCATTATTATTTCCGGGCCGAAGAGCAGTACCGTGAATGTGCCTCCTACGATGACCCACATATATATCCTGAATATCTTTTTGATCTGCCCTGTTTCATTGATCCTGAGCATATCGAACAGCCACGGCGCCCATGCAGTGTTCAGCGTCTGCACCAGGATCAGCATTATATGGCTGCAGGACTGCGTCACCGACAGATAGGCGACCTCCTCGGCCGAGCACATATGCTTCAGCACCAGGGTATCCGATGACAGGAAGACCTGGCTTCCCAGAAAAGTAAACACCAGAGGAAGACCCAGCCTCAGCGCATACTTCCATGCCGAAAGCGTTATTCTGTGGCTTTTATGGAGGAAGTATATATAAAACGCCAGTCCGGCGATAATATACAGTCCGTAGATGCCAATTATCCGCCCCAGGAGGCGGTCGGAAGGCATCATAAAGACAAGAATAACGGCGAGGACATATGACATAAAGAGTATAGAGAATGACAAAACGGCATTCAGCTTGTATTTATACTCTATTCTCTGCTTTGCCTGAAACATGGAAAACGCAGGCATCGTGAACAGATATGCGAACATCAGCATCATGTACTTGCGGTCCAGCAGGAAAAACCGGTCGAAGATCTGGGGGAAGGCCAGATACAGAACAAACAGGCAGAATGTCACTGTTGTGCTGAGCACCATTGATGACGAGATGTATCCGTCCAGCTCGCCCTCTTCCTTATAGTCGAACCTGGCGCGGTTAACAGTTGTATAGACTTCAACACCGCAGATTATCACAAGAATGATCTGCCAGGTTGCGAATACCGTAAAATCACCATACTGCTTTTTGGTCATCAGACGCGTAAACAACGGCATCGTGATGAATACCATTGCGCGCGTTAAAAAATTCGATATAGTATACCAAAAGCTCGATTTCAGCAGTAATTTTGTGTTGATCTTATTTTCGTCCATTAACTGTTATCTGTATCGCGCCTTCTATTTTTCCTTGCTGTTGAAGCGGTTCCAGACAGCCCTGGCTGCGGCTTCGGACAACCCGCTTCCGCTGTGATCCAGGCTGATCTTAGGTTCTGCCCTGCGTTTGTTCATCAGATCATCCAGGGAGCAGATATACTTTGCCGGCACACCACCGTAGACACCGTTTCCGGGAAGACTCCTGTTAACGACACTTCCGGCTGCGACTACCGTGTCGGGACCGATCTGCACATCAGGGAGGATCGTCGTATTGGATCCGATAAACACATTATCTTTTATATCTATGCATCCGACGTTTTCCGGGAATTCCGCCGCAGACAGTTTATAATTCAGCATGTGATGGATGACATCATGAGTTACAAAAAGAACATCCGAAGCGATCCAGACATTGTTGCCGAATGATATCAGTTCCGGGTAGAGAGGAACCTTCCTGAACATGACCATGCAGTTGTCGCCTACATTGTGAAACACATGATGCTTTTTCAGGTATTCAGCCCGCTTCATCGCCGAAGGACGCAAACACAGACCTATAGTATGCCTTAACCTGTACCAGTCCATCTTCAGTCCCCTTTCGTTTCGTTACCCATGAATTCCGGCATGGTGACCGTTCCCTCAGCGCTTATCCCGTCTCTTTTAAGCACTGTTTTTACCGTCCCGAAGATGATCTTCCAGTCTCCCAGGAACGTAACATTGTCCACGTACTTGACATCCCAGGCGAACTTTTCGTCCCAGGAGATAGCGTTGCGGCCGTGTATCTGCGCAAGTCCGGTAAATCCGGGTCTTACCTCATGGCGCCTTGCCTGGAATTCGTTATAGCGGCTGAGATACCTCGCAAGCAAAGGCCGCGGACCAACAACGCTCATGTCGCCCTTCCAGATATTAAGAAGCTCCGGCAGTTCGTCCAGAGAAGTGCTGCGGAGCTTCTGCCCGAAGCGCGGCAGCCTTTCCTCGTCCGGCAGAGGAACGCCGTTTTCGTCATAGGCGTCTATCATGGTCCTGAACTTATAGAGCCTGAACGTCTTTCCGTTCAGACCAGGCCTGTCCTGTTTAAAAATGACAGGAGAACCGAGCTTCTTTTTTACCAGAACTGCTGTAACAAGTATAACTGGACTAAGTACGATAAGCGCCAAAGACGCGCAGACGAAGTCCTGCGGCCGTTTTATGTATTTTTCGTAAAAGCCCTTTTTGTGAGCCATTATATCTCCTCGATCAGATGCCTAACCGAAGCACCTGCGTACTGTTTCTATCACGACTTCCTGCTGCTGCGGAGTCATTTTGTTGTCGCTGGGCAGGCAGAGTCCTCTTGTAAAGATGTCCTCGCCCACATCGCTTATGTTGTCCGAATGAATATACGCGTTGCTGTGAGCCCGTCCGCTGCCAGATGCTGTCACGAACGCGTTCATGCGGTATATCGGCTGCATATGCATGGGCTTCCATATCGGACGGCCTTCTGCGTTGATTGCGGCAAGCGCCTCCAGGATCTCGTGCGGGGAACTCTTTCCAGGCTCTGTCCTGTACAGGTATTCGCATTCGCCCCTGACCTGATGAGCCATGGCATCTTTATCAATAAGCATGCACGACAGCCAGTAGTTTGGCACAGAAGACTCAAGATCCACAGGATTCATGGATACCGGGAGCCCTCTTAGGCCTTCCTTATATCTTTCATAAATAGATCGTTTCTGAGCAATGTGCTCTTCCAAATACGGAAGCTGGCCGCGTATTATACCCGCAATTATATTGCTCATGCGGTAGTTGTAGCCAAGCTCTTCGTGCTGATACCACGGGGCATCCTCACGGCTCTGCGTGGACCACTTTCTTGCTTTGTTGGCATCCTCTGCGTTTTTGCAGAGTATCATCCCGCCGCTGCTGCCGGTAATGATCTTATTGCCGTTAAAGGAAACGATGCTGTAATCTCCGAAATCTCCGGTCTGGATGCCCTTATATGTCGCACCCATGGACTCTGCCGCATCCTCGACGAGAAGCGCACCGTGTTTACGGATGACTGAAACAAGCTCATCCATCCTGCCGGGAGTACCGTAAAGGTGGGCGATAACAACAAGCTTCACATCGGGGTACATTTCGAACGCTTTTTCAAGCGCAGCAGGATCCATATTCCAGGTATCCCGCTCGGTATCTATAAAGATCGACTCGCCGCCCTCATACGCCACAGGGTTTACGGTGGCGTCAAATGTCATGTCGCTGCAGAAGACTCTGCGCCCTTCAAGCGCGCCGTGGCCTGGCATCGGCTGGCCATAGAGCTTTTCTGCTGCAAGCTTTACGGCAAGGTGAAGCGCAGAAGTTCCAGAAGCAAGCGCTACGGCATGCCTTCCTCCTATCCTTTCGGAGATGATGCGCTCTATCTCGTTTATATTTGCACCAATGGTGCTCACCCAGTTGGTACGAATAGCCTCGTCCACCCATTTCTGCTCGTCACCGTGCATGGTCGGAGAAGCAAGCCACAGCTTTGTGTCAAATGGCTTTATACCTTTAAATCTGGGATCGGTTAAAATATCTATCATTTTATCAATATACCACTACAAATCCTACGCCCTTGTTATCGGTCGCGGATATCCTGTCAAGCTCGTGAACTATGTCAAGATGGCGTGTTTTCTGCCACGATTCTACACACACGATAGCTGTATCGGAGGACAGAGCATCAACTGCTGCCGGAACATGATTCAGGTCACCCGAGGAAACGATCTCCATCCCGGGAAGAAGCGGCTGCAGCTTCTCTTTGAGCAGTTCTGCCGCATCAGAACCGGCGCTGCCTGTCAGAAGCACTCTGCCGGCATCCTTGAGGTAGAGCTTGATGTTCGAAGCTATGAACTCCGCAGACTGTTCGGGGCTGAGGCCCTCGGGAATTCCGAGTCTGGAAGCTATCTTTCTGTCGGGCCATACGAGCTTTTTCCGGCTTGCACCCAGAGATATCACTCCGAGCACGGGCAGTTTGTAGCGTTTGCGGATATCGTCCAGATTGTAGACTCTGTCCTGAAGCACGTAACGCGCTATAAATACCACGGCTGCTGCAACAAGCCCTATGATGAGCCCGATAACACCTCTCTTTATACCGGCCTTGATCGCAGAACGCGTGCTCGGTACAGTATTTGCCGGGGCGGAAAGCGCATCGAGCTGCTTTTTCAGATCATCTGTTTTGGTCTGGTTTTTTACATAGTAATCATCTGTGAAAGATGTCTGCAGTGTCTCGTAATCCCAGTCCACTGTGTAGCGGGCAGTCTCGTTGACCATAGACACTTCATGCTCGCCTATGGCTTCGGTAAGCAGTTTCTTTGTGTCTTCGATCACGCTCTTTATATGGCCGTAGATCTTTTCTGCGCGTTCTTTAGTATCTGCCGTGACCATCAGCTGCATCAAGCCTACGTTTTCCTCCACAGTGAGGGTGTAAACGCTCTTGTCGGAGAATTTGCTTACCGGGTGGCGCAGAGTAAGGTCCTCGCCATTCATATCTATAACGGTCTCAAAATCTATGCGCTGAATGGCAGCCCTGTAGCTTTTGATAAGAGCTGCTGTATTGTCTACGTTCTGATATGAGAGCGAAGGATCGATCTCATAGTGCGAATCCACGAAGAATGTAACACCTATCTTATACAGGTTGTACGGATCCATCCTGAGATAGATGCAGCGTTCCTTATAATCTTCCAGACGGAGCTGGTATTCCTCGCCGCTCTTTATATCGCGCTGGAGCTTTTCCTTTTTCCTGTTGTACTGATCCAGCGCAAGGTTGTATTCGTTCTGTCTGCGCGCCAGAGCTGCCGGATCAGTATAAGCCTTGTATTCTTTGATGAAGCTGTAGCCTCCAAGCAGGACTCCAAAGACAAGCATAAAAACGATTATTCCGCGCCAGTGCCTGAGCACAGACCAGAACAGATTGCCAAGATTGATCTCGACTTCGTTTCTTTTATAAAGAGCGTTTTCGTTCATAGACCGGACCCCCTGTATAGTATTTATAAATCATTCATGTAGCAGTGCTTCGCCGTCTGCAAACACCTTGGTGTTCTTGAACTCTTCTGCCTGCATTGCCGCACTGTTTACTTCCTCGGGCGTTTTGTAAGTGGACACCGCTTTATGAAGTGCCTCCCGCATAACGCTGTTGCTTCCTGTATCTGCAGCCTCTCTGAGCATCGCCAGCTTTTCCTCTATCTCCGAGAGCGACAGAGGCTCATCCCGCTCCACAAAGATCAGCTTATTCTCTGTGCGGCCGAGGCCCTCGTCGCGCACGAGCAATTCCTCGTAAAGTTTTTCTCCGGGACGCAGACCAGTTTCTATAATATCTATGTCTTTGTACGGTTCCAGACCGGACAGGCGTATAAGGTTTTCTGCCAGATCCAGTATCTTCACCGGCTGTCCCATATCCAGAACGAAAAGTTCGCCGTTCTTTGCCATGGCTCCGGCCTGAAGCACCAGGCTTGCAGCCTCAGGGATGGTCATAAAGTAACGGATTATACGTTTGTCCGTAATGGTTATGGGTCCGCCGTTTGCGATCTGTTTCTTGAACAGCGGGACCACAGAACCTGCGGAACCTAGCACGTTTCCAAACCTTGTGGAACTGAATGTAGTCTTGCTGTTTTTCGTGCTGTGAGCCTGGATGATCATCTCGCACATGCGCTTTGTGGCGCCCATGACATTCGTCGGGTTTACAGCTTTGTCGGTGCTTACCATCATGAAGCGCTCGACACCGTAGCGCTCACTGACTTCTACGACATTTAGCGTTCCGAAAACATTGTTCTTGACGGCCTCTATGCAGTTGCGTTCCATAAGCGGCACATGCTTATGGGCTGCAGCGTGAAGAACAATGTCCGGCCTGTGGTGCGCAAACACTTTATCCAGGGCATCGCGATCGCATATGGAGAGGATCTCCACCCTCACGCAGAGATTCGGGTTGCCTATCTTGAGCTCCTGCTGAATATCGTAGGCTCCGTTTTCGGCTACGTCGAGGATGACCAGCCTTTTGGGATCCATCACGGCTACCTGTCTGCAAAGCTCAGAACCTATGGATCCTCCGCCTCCGGTTATCAGAACTGTCTTGCCCTTATAGAAATCGGCAGTCTTTTCATCTGTGACATCTATCTCTTTTCTGAACAGCAGCTCGTCGATATCGAACTCCCTGAGCTGCATCTTTGCGCCCGCAGTGCGCATGGTGGGATAATCGTAGATCTTGACTTTATACCCGAGCTCCTTATAGTGCTCGTACAGATCCTTTTTGACTTTCGGCTCAGTGTTGGGGAGCGCAAAAACTATCTCCTGTATGGACAGGCGCGCCAGCAGACCCATCGTTGCGTCTTTTTCATCGACTACAGGAAGCCCGAATATCTCCTTGCCGATCTTCTCGTTATTGATATCGATGAAGCATCTGGGAAGATATGCGGAGCTGGCACTGCTCATAAGGTCTGTCGCAAGGCTGGTGCCTACTCTGCCCGCGCCGACTATGGCTATGTTGATCTTGTTTTTGCCCACTGTGTTGTCGGCATCTATTTTATTGCCACTGAAGAGAAACAGCAGGCCGCGCAGGAACTTCCCTTCGGCAGTGTTCTTGTTGCCGAACTTGTAGGCATAGCGATATATCATCCTCATGACCATGGATCCTAAAAGGTTCATGCAAAACAGGGAGATCATGCTGAGCGCGGTGATCTTCTGTGTCGGAATGAACTGCCTTATAAGAACATATACAACAAATGCCGTAAAATCAGACAGTATCATCCTGATATAGGATTGTATCCCTCCATAGCGCCAAACCAGTTTATATACGTTAAATATCAGGCGACAGATAAAAACTATCAGAAATGCTATTCCTGCCTGTATCAGCCGTTCCTTTGTCGAAAGATCCATGATCCCCTTATAAACAAAGAACAGCAGAAAACTGACTGCGGCAAATACTACAAAATCGTAGAATACCAACAGCCATCTTATTGAATATCCATGTTGCGTTATATCTCTTTTACTCATTATTAATCCGCTTTTAGCGCTTTAAAACTGGCTGTCAGTTTTGACACTGTTTATCTCCAGCATTTGGCTGCAGCCTGTATATACATTATTGTTTTGTTTATTATACATTATATACCTTGGCGTTTCAACCAAAAATAAACTGCGGTAAAACAAGTGAAAACTAGTTCAAAAATATTGCGAACATACGTTTACAAACTTTTGTTCGTGTGGTAAAATAGTGTTGAGCTATTATGAGCCGTACGGAAAGGAGTCGTCATGGCAGATCTTAAGGACAGAGAAAAAAAGGTGCTGGAGTTCATCAGCCAACAGATAAGGCAGAACGGGTATCCGCCCACGGTAAGGGATATCGGGGCCGCGCTCGGCATAAAGTCCACATCCACAGTTCAGAAATCCATGGAGATACTCGAATCCGAAGGCTTTATAAGAAAGCAGGCCGGAAAACGCCGCGCGTTCGAAGTGGTCCAGGGCGGTGCGGATGCGCAGGCCGCGGACGCAGCTTCTGATGCGTCAGGCAGCCCTGCCCGATCCGGAGCGGACCGTTCGGATGTCATAGATGTTCCCCTCGTAGGCCGCGTCGCAGCCGGAATGCCGATACTTTCGGAGCAGAACATAGAAGGAAGCTTCCCCATGCCGGCCCAGTTTATCGGAAACGGCACCAATTTCATGCTCACCGTCCACGGGGATTCCATGGTTGAAGCAGGCATCATGGACGGAGATTACATTCTTGTACAGGAACAGAAGACCGCAAACAACGGCGATATAGTCGTCGCCATGATACAGGGGGATTTCGAATCCGAATCCACCGTCAAAGCCTTCTACAAGGAAAACGGCCACATAAGGCTGCAGCCCCGCAACAGCTCCATGGAACCCATAATAGTAGACGACTGCGAGATAGTCGGCCTCGTAAAAGGAGTATTCCGCTACCTGTCGTGATCGCTTGGAGGACGGTACTGTGGCCCGCACAGGGATGGTCTTAAGTGATGAAATAATATATAAAGGACGGCCGTAGGCAAAAAGCCTGACCGTCCTATTTTAGTTTTATGAAAAGCCCGAACAATACTCTCAAACGAGACTTCGCCAGAGCTCGATCAAGACGAAGCTGACGTCAGGAAGCCCCTCAGAGCAGTCCGGCTTCCTTCTTAAGGTCTGCCAGCACCGGCGATCCGTTGAACCAGTCGGTAAGCTTGATCGGGTCGCCTTCTGTCGTAAGGAAGGTGTTGCCGTAGAGCAGGCCGTCGTTTTCACTGGTGATGCTCGGGTGGAGCGTGATCACCATGCCCGGCACTATATCCATCTTGTTGCCTATGCCGAAATCCACTGCGTCGCCAAGATCAGGCCCCATTCCATGGCCGCACCATACGCCGGTACCGTAGCTGAGCTTTCTTACAGTCGCTTCGATGCGTTCGCCGACGTCGCAGATCCTGTAGCCGGGGCGCAGCAGCTTAAGGCCTTCGGCCTCAGCGATCTTGCCAGCTTCAAGAACCTTGCGGGCTTCAGGCTGGGCGTCCTCGCTCATGAACACGGGGCGCACCATCTGGCTCCAGTATCCGCCGCGCCCCGCGACCTCCGCGGAGTAGACGAACACTCCGTCCTCCTTGATGGGAATGGGCTGAGCACGGGTTATGAATGTGTGGGGCTTGGTGCTGCGCGTAAGCACCAGGGAATCCGAAGCACCGTGAGCGCGCAGATACCCTTCCGCGGCGCCGATAAGCTCTTCCTCCGTTACGCCAGGGCGCAGGATGCTGAGCACATGCGCGAACGAATCCGCGCAGAGCCTGCTGGTCTGCTTCGTGAGTTCTATCTCGTATTCGCTCTTGGTAGCGCGCGCCTTCGTGAATGCGTCGGTGATGTCCACCCAGTTGATGTTTCCGGCGGTAAGCCTGCGGTAGACTCCGACAGGGATCTCGTCCGGCTGATACCAGCCCACGTTTCTGTGCCCTTCCAGCTTCTTCTCCACTATGCCCAGCATATCGCCGCACATAACGTTTTCAGGCGGCAGCCAGGTGCCTTTCCGGGCGTGATACATCTGACCCGGGGTCGGAAGGATCAGGTAAGGCTCCTCACCCTTGCCGCAGAATATGTACGCGCGGCGGGTGCTCAGCATGTAATTGCTGAAGAACTTTACCGGAAGCTGGAAAGTCGGCATCGCTATTGAAGTCATCAGCACTGCGTCCAGATCCATGCTTTCCATAAGATCCTGGATGAGCTTTACTCTGCGCTGGTATTCCGATTTGACCATGTTTTCTGTCATATTTGACCTTCTTTCTTAACTATCGAACAAGAGCGCGCAGCTCGTCTATGAAGCAGCATTCCGCGTAGTCCGGGGTCAGGTTCTCCGGTCCGCCCTCTTTTGCCAGCCAGGTGTTGCCGTAGAGCAGTCCGTCGCTGTCGCTCTGGACGCTGGGGTGCAGAGTCAGGATCATGTTCGGCACTATCTCCATGGTGTTGCTTACGCCTACGTCGACACCATCGCCCAGATCCGCGCCCATGCCGTGGCCGCTCCACACGCCCATGCGAAGTCCGTACTTCGCTACGACGTCTTCTATCGCCTTGGCTACGTCGCAGACGCGGTTGCCCGGGATCATCTTTTCCACACCGGCATTCTCGGCCTCGTGGATGATGCCCAGTATGCGCTGCGCCTCAAGGCAGGTATCCTTTTTCATGAAGATGGGCCTTATGCACTGTGTCCAGTAGCCGTACTGTCCAGCCATCTCCACCGAGTACAGGAACATGCCGTCTTCCTCAACAGGAATAGGCTTTGGGCGCGCTATGAATGTGTGCGGCAGTGTGGAGCGCACAAGTACCAGAGTTTCCTCGCCACCGTGCGCGCGTATGTACCCTTCCGCGCCGCCAACGAGTTCCTGCTCCGTAACGCCGGGACGTATGTTTTTAACGACCCAGCGGAAGGAATCCATCGCGACCGCGGAAGCGGAACGTATGCATTCAAGTTCGAATTCGCTCTTGGGCTGGCGCGCGGCTGTAAAGTACGCAGTAATATCCACAAGCTCGGCGCCCGTATCAGCTATCTTAAGATATATGCTGTGCGGGATCTCCGCCGGCTCGTAGAGTCCAAGCCTGGGATGAGCCGTGTCCATGGCGCCGATCATGGCGACCGCCTTGTTTGCGCAGTCCCCGCCTATGACATGGTCAGCGGGCAGGAAGCTCTCCCTCTTGGCGTGAAACTCGTGCCCTGCCGTATGCACAAACAGGTATGCAGTCTTTCCGCGTTCCTTGAAGAAGAAGTCGCGCCTTGTCGGTATGGCGTAGCCGCTGCAGTACTTGACGGCCAGCATATAAGCCTGCTGCGCGGTAGAAGTAAAGAGCACAGCGTCGAGGCCTTTGTCCTCCATGAGCTTGTCTAAAAGCTCCATGCGGCGCTGCCCTTCCTTGAGATACGCCTGTCTTGTAAGTTCCATAATAACCTCCTCGTTCTGCCTTAAAGCCTATTTAAGCAGGCCCAGCGTGAACCAGGGAACCGCGATGATAGCCAGCAGGCCTACAAGGCACGCCGCTACCAGCAGGAATATCCATTTGAACTGTTTGTCCACCGCGATCTTTGTGATGTTAGCCGAGATAAACATATTCACGCCGAATGGCGGAGTCACCATGCCTATGCTCAGGCAGATTATCATTACGACACCGAGCTGTATCGGGCTGTAGCCCATGAGCTTGATGATCGGGACGATTATTGGCGTCAGAACCACGATGGCCGCGTTGACGCTCATGAAGCATCCGAGAATCAGCAGGATAATGCTGAGCGCGACTACGAACATGAACGGTGTATTGAAGGTCTTCGTGATGAATTCGGCAAGCATATTGGGCACATGGTTGATATTCAGAACCCAGGTGAACATGCCGCACATACTCATGATGATCAGCGCGCTTCCGCTCATGATAGCGGCGTCGATGACTATCTTCTTGTACGTGGTCCACTTGATCTCCTTGTAGACGAATATACCGACTATCAGTCCGTATACGACAGCTACGCAGGACGCCTCTGTGGGAGTGAACAGACCGCCGTAAATGCCGCC
>JAFRXM010000023.1 GCA_017443515.1 Bacillota bacterium
CCAGTACATGTATCCGTACTACAAGAAGGACATAGCGGAGGGAAGGATCACCGACGAACAGGTGCTCGAGCTCCTCGAGATACTGCGCCTCAAGGACTTCCAGCTCAACCGTGTATCCGGTTTCGTTCTCCGCCAGAAGAATTCCGGCATGGCAAAGTGGCATAACTGGACTCTGGGCGGCGTGGACGAGAACGGCAACTGCGCCGTAAACGAGCTGACCTATCTGGAGTTCAAGGCTGCGGTCGAAGTCAACACCCCGCATCATACCATAACCCTGCGTGTAGCTGAAAACACCCCGATCGAAACGATAGTAGAAGGCCTCAAGGTCGTAAAGACCGGTATAGGCATGCCCTGCTTCGTAGGCGACAAGAGCTACATAAACTTCTTCCTCAGCCGCGGAGTTCCAATCGAAAAGGCGCGTAACTACTCCATGGCAGGCTGCGTGGACGGCTACATCGCCAACGCCACCAGAGGCCAGGTAGCTGCAATGTTCATAGTCACGCTGGTATACGACATCTTCCTTCACAACGGCTACTGCCCGTGGATCAAGAGCGACGTAGGTATCAAGACCGGCGAGGTAACGAGCTTCAAGACATTCGAAGAATACAAGGCAGCGTTCTACAAGCAGCTGAAGTACTGCGTGGACATGGCAGCCAAGTACTTCTACTCCAGCATCATAGTCCGCAGGGATCTCACACCGGACTTCCTGCGCTCCATCATGACGCCGGGCTGCCTGGAAGAGGGCAAGGAAGTGCTCTCCATCCACATGAAGCCCTTCGACGCCCTTACCGTCTGCTCCGCAGTTGGTGTTGTAAACGTAGCTGACTCGCTCACCGCTGTAAAGACTCTGGTCTACGATCAGAAGAAGTACACCATGGAGCAGCTGCAGACCGCTCTTGAGGCCAACTGGGAAGGCTACGAAGACATGCGTCAGGACTTCCTTAAGGCTCCCAAGTACGGCAACAACGAGAAAGAACCGGACGAGATGGTAGCTGAAGTCTACGCCAAGTACGCGGAATACTTCTCTGCAAACGACAGCGCCTGCGGTGACAAGTGCGTACCGAACGCCATCTCCATCACCGCTCACCAGCCCGGCGGCAAGTCCGTCGGAGCTACTCCGGACGGCAGGTTCAAGGGTGAGATACTCGCCGACGCAGCAACATCCCCGGCCCAGGGCAGGGATCATGTAGGCCCGCTCGCAGTATTCCAGTCCGCTATGACAGTCAACCAGGACGAGTATCAGGCCATGCTGATGAACATGAAGTTCAGCCCGACGGCAATGAAGACCGACGACGACCTCGTAAAGCTCGCCCAGATGATCAAGGTCTACCTCACCAACGGCGGAAAGCACATCCAGTTCAACGTAGTCACCCGCGAGGCTCTGGAAGCAGCCCGCAAGGAGCCGCAAAAACACAAGGACCTCATCGTCCGCGTGGCAGGCTATTCCGCGTACTACGTCACACTCTCCGACGTAATGCAGCGCGAGGTAATGGACAGGACCACATACGAATCGATCTAAGCATTTTGATCAACATGCCGGCAGCATTCAGCTGCCGGTTTTTTCTTTATTTTCATGGTTCGCGATCCACGCTCCCCATTCAGCTGTTATTATTAAGACTAAATAAACCTATTGCATTTTTGTTATATAAAGGATTATAATATATTACGCAAAGGATAAGGTGTATGCTATGGAAATCAGACAGTTGATCTATTTTAAAAAGGTAGCGGAGGTGGAGCACATCACTAAAGCTGCGGAGTCCATGTATATCTCGCAGCCTACGCTCAGCCTTGCCATACGCCGCCTGGAAAACGAACTGGGCGTGGCGTTGTTCGAAAGGAAAGGGCGCAACGTGCGCCTCAACGAATACGGGAAGATCTTCTACGACGAAGTAAAGCCCGCCATAGACCATCTGGAGGCCGCCACTAAAAAGCTCGCGGAGCTTCAGAGCTCCAACGACAACAAGGTCACCATCATCGCGCCTTCACTTTACGTGTATCCGGGCATGATGGAAAAGATCTACGAGATGTATCCGAACATACACATAAGCCGCATCAATTCCAACGATGTCAGCCACGTGGACGAGATATCCTACATGCTCATGAACCACGAGATAGACATGTGCATCACCATGGCGCCAATAAGCGGCAACGGCATAGAGCGCATACCTCTGCGTCCGGAACCGATGATGGTTCTGGTATCCGAGAGCCATCCTCTCGCTTCTCGCGAGAGCGTGTCGCTGGAAGAACTCAGGAACGAAAAGTTCGTAGCGGATATGAGGGGAACCCCTGTGCGCGCAAGTATGGATGCGCTTTGCAGCAAGATAGACTTCGAGCCTGACATCGCCTACGAGACCAGAAGCGACAAGGACATCCATCTGGGCGTAGCTTCCGGCAAGTACATTGCTATAGTGCCGTCCGTGTTTGACAGCGGGATAGGCCTCAACGGAGTCAAAGGACTTAAGATATCCTATCCGCACAGCGACTCGGTAATTGCGCTGTACCACTTCAAGGACGTTAAGGAGAAGAAGATAGTCTCCGCTCTGGTGCGCGTCATAAAAGACTACTTCGAAGAACACTTCGGAAAAATGGAATAAAAAAACCGGGGATCAGATCATTGATCATCCCCGGTTCTCTTTTTTTTTACCTCAGGCCTGTTTCAGCGTTGACGTCTATTACTGCGTTCTTTACGGCCTCGGGGTCGCAGGTCTCGTAGTAGCTGTCGCCGAGGTGGTTCGGGTTCATGTACTCACGCACGTACCACTGGTAGATGAACGGGTTGGTGCCGGGCAGGGTGCTGAGCTTGGCGTTGTGCTCTTCCTGGCTGAAGGCGTAGCCGTCGGGCTTTCTGCAGTTGGCGTTCGAATGTCCCATCTCCACGCCCAGTCCGTATTCCTTCATGAATTTCAGCGGGCCGCGGTCGTGGTATTCAGCGGTGCCTTTGATGGATTCCGGATCGTGCGGGTCGAAGTGCGAGAAGAACTCCCAGCCCATCGGGCCGCCTCCGCCTCCGTGTCCGCCCAAAGATCCCATTGCTGTATCTCCGCCTACCGCCGCAGCGTAGGTGCCTGTGACCTGCGCCTCCTTGTGGATGGCGAAAGCCTTTTCTATCAGCTGGCAGGTGTGCGGCTGGTTCGCGGCATCCATTCCGAAGCAGCCTTCGTAACCGCCTATCATTACGTAGTTGAGGTTCTTGTGGCCGAGGCGCATCAGGTAGCTCTTGAGGTAATCCTCGTGCTCGGGCTCGAGGAACCATTCGTCCTTCCAGCATCCGAACTCCTTGAGTATCTCGTCCAGTGCGGCTTCCTTCCAGGCTAGATCCTTTGCGGAAAATCCTGCCAGGATGATGTGGAACTCTATTGCCATGTTGTCGTTGTTTTTCTTTACTACCGGGTCTGCCATGAGAGCAGGCAGGTCGGCCATCTGCTTTTCGGGGTCGGTTATGATCTCCAGCATGGCGGCCTTGACCTCGTTGCCGAACATCGAGAACTGGCGGTGGCCCAGGTAGAGCAGGTTATTGTCGTTGATCTTCATGACGGCCTTGCCCCAGGCTTCCCAGCTCGGGCAGTCTATGCAGTAAGCCCTGAAGTTCTCCATGTTGCTGGCGCGGTAAGCCGGTATTGTACCGACTGTTTCCAGCGTAGCGTGGCCCGGCCACGGTGAGAGCTTGATGGACATCTTTGTGCAGATGCCCAGCTCGCCTCTGGTTCCCTGGCCGCCGCGTATGATGGCCTTAAGCGAGGGCCCGACGCCTTCGCCGCATGTCCATCCCGCGCCGTATCCGGCGGAGCCTGTCTCGAGGATCTCTCCGCTGGAGCAGACGTACTCCATGCACATGAGGTTCTCGTAGGCGTTTCCGGTGAATACGGAGGACGGTCCGGGGCCGCCCCAGCTTGCGGTGTTCGCTATTATGGCTGAAGAGCATCCTACACCTGGAATGTTGCATGTAAGGCCGTGCTTCATGGCCTCTGCCTGAACTGTTGCCGCTATGGCGTAGGGCTGGATGATTGCTATCATGTTCTTTTCGTCTATCTCCACGCCGTTCATCCTGCGCATGTCGATCTGGACCGCGTAGTCCGAACCGATGTAACCGTGCGCAGACCAGAATGTGGTGGAGCACTTGAACTTGATCTTATACTTGTTGCAGAGCCTCACGACGCCCTGTACTTCCTTTGTGGAGCCGGGCAGTATGACTGCCTGCGGGGTGGGGGTGGTGTGGTCGTAGGGACCGTAATGTGCCGAGGACTGCGGGGCTCTGCAGCGGTAAGTCTGCAGCACTCCGGGGTCCTGGCTGATGTTGTTCTTTCCTACCACAGCTTCAAATGCTGCGTATATCTCTTTTGAAAGTGCCATGTCTTTTCCTCCTTCCCCTTACAGCGCCTTAAGTGCCAGATCGATGATATCGACTACCTTGATGCCGCCGGCCTTCTCGAAGTTGTCCTTGCACCACGGGCAGGCCGTTACCAGAGCCTCAGCTCCGGTGCTGTTTGCTTCTTCGATGCGCTCTTTGGCGGTCCATTCAGAGAATTCCTTATCCGTTACTGAGCAGCCTGATCCCGCTCCGCAGCACCAGCTGTACTCCTTGATCCTCTCCATCTCGACGAGCTTTACGCCCGGGATGGCCTTAAGGATATTCCTCGGCTCTTCGTAGATTCCCTTGGAACCGTTGTATCGGGGACGCCTCGGCTCCCAGGTGTGTACCTGGTTTAAGATCTTCTTTTCGTGGCCTTCCCATGCCTCGTAGGGCTCGCCCTGGCGGCCCAGGTGGCACGGATCATGATAGGTGACTGTCATATCAACGGTCTTGGTGAACTTAAGGGTTCCTTCCCTGAGCATCCTGTCGAGGTACTCTACTACGTGCAGAACTTCTACTTTAAGGCCCTTTGCCGCATAAAGCCTCTTGAAGGCGTGGTAGCAGTCTGAGCACGGGGTGACTATAGTCTTTACTCCGCTCTTTTCTATGGCCTTGATGTTTGCTTCAGCGCGCTTGTCGAACTGCTCGAAGAATCCCATCTGGTAGAGCCTTCCCGCGCAGCACATCTCGGCGTCGCCAAGATATCCGAGCTTTACTCCTGCCTTAAGCAGCAGCTGGGCTGCGTTCCTTGCGGTCTTCTGCAGCTTCTTGTCGTAGCTGTACTTGCAGCCGGGGAAGAAGAGCACTTCGGGCTTTTTAGCCCACTCGATGCCCTCGGCCCACTTGGTGCGGTCGGCCTTCTTTGCTCCGACTACCAGAGTCTTTTCTGCCTTGAAGCTGTCGAGCATCTTCAGCTGCGCCGGAAGGATATGCCCTTTGAGTAAAGCGTCGTGCTTCAGCTCCCTGTTGTGGTCCAGCGGCTCGAGATTGTAGCGGCAGACCTTGCAGGCTACGTCGCATGCGCCGCAGTCCAGGCACTCGTGGGTGATGCGTGCCATCTCGTCGGTGTAGTCCAGTTCGCCCTTTGCTATCGCAAGGCCCATCTGAAAACGCCCTCTTGCAGCGTAGGTGTTGAAACCGCCATGCACTACTGCCGGGCAGTTCTCCGCGAACCTTACGCTTTTTACTTTATCGAACGGTATCCACTTGCAGAAAGAGCAGTTGGAGCATCTTTCCTGCATGGGTATGAAATCATTTAATGCCATTGCTTTCTCCTCCTTCTCTTCCTTAGAAATCGCTGAGCTTACCCGGGTTGAGTATGTTGTCCGGGTTGAACACTCCGCGCAGATAGCGCAGAAGATCGAGCTGCTGCGCGTCCTTGTTTAGCTGCATCTTTGCCCAGCTTCCATAGGGCCTGTTGAAATATGCGCCGGCGTCGCACAGCGCCTGGCTGGCTCTTTCGAAGACCTTCGCTGCCTTGGCGTCCTCCGCCGTGTTCTTCGGATCGTAGGTGAGGGTGTAGGTGACTGAAGCATTGACGCCCTGGTACTGAGGCTGCACATATACGCCTATGTCGGAAGAGCTCATGCCTTCTTCCGCGGCGATGTATCTTACAAGCCTTGTGAAGTTCGGGACTCTGTCCATGGTGGAAACGAATACTATATCCTTGAATCCGCCTTTGCGTGCTTCTTTCCAGTACTTTCCGGGTTCGCAGGGGTGAGTTATGCGCTCGAGCGCTGCCTTGCCGGATATGCCTGCAAGGACGGGGACGAGCTCCAGGTCGCATTCTATGGCGATGTCGCTGATGTCTTCTTTCTGCTGGGCGAACTTCATCTCAGGTAGCACCTCGGCGGAGGCGATGCCGACGAGAGCTACCCATGCCGGAGCCTTGCTCTCTATTGCGGCAACATCCGCGGCGTCTTTACCCATGAGGTTTGCGAACTGCGTTCCGGAAAGGATGAAGATCTCCGCTCCGTAGCGCACGCGGGTGATCCTGTACACGAAGTCTATGACCTTGTCCAGGTCGTTAGAAGGCGCGAACCACAGCTCGTGGTATTTCTGTATGAGCATGGTGTGAGCCGATGCCCAGCAGACTATGCCCATGGTGCCTTCGGCGCGGGTGAGCATGCGGTAGTAATCGATGAGGCCGGGGCCGCCGGGCATGTTCTGCCACTTCTGGGCCTCCTGCATCTTTTTGATGGGGCCTGAGCCGCCCATGCCTGTGCCCATCTCCTTGCCGTCGCCCCAGACTGTGCGGGTGGCGCGAAGGGGCTCGTGGTAGTTGAAGCTGGCGCTGGGATCTATGCGGGGCTCGCTCTCAAGAAGGCTTGCGATCACAGACTTTCCGGCTTTCGGGGCCAGGGTGGAGGTGAGGTACATGCCTTCCTTTTCGAGGGCGGGTATCAGCTGTTCGTAGGTGACGCCCGGGTCCATGACCACTATGCGGAACTGCCTGTTTATGCTGTGAATGGTCTTCATCTGAGAAAGATCGACCATGACCGCTTCCGGAACCGACGGGTTCGATCCGCCGCTGTAGTGTTCTCCTTCGGAACTTACCGGAACGAGCGGGGTCTTTGTCTCGCGTGCCCAGTTGACGAGCTTTATTATCTCTTCAGTGCTTTGCGGCATCACTGCGCCTGCGGGATCTATGCCTTCTTTGTGGTATTTTGATCTGGCGTACTTCCCGAGCTTTGAAGGCGATGTCTCCACGCGGCCTTCGCAGATCTGCAGCAGTTGTTTTTTCTTACTGTTGTTCACCTGATTGAACCTCCTGAAACTGTTATTTTAACTATCACTATTCTCTTGATTTTATTATATATAATCCAAAACGCACATTCAAATTTATAATAAAAAAGCAATGTGTTTACATTGCTATTGATTATGAATACATTGAGTTATTTTATGAAAAATCAGGACTGTCCCCGGTTTTCATTCTTTTGAGTGTTCTATTATGAGGTCCAGAAGGGTGCGGACGACGGGGCGCATGGGAACGTCGCTGCGGTAGGAGATGCCGAAGGTAGTGACGGCGTTTTCTTCCGGGTCCATGGGGACATACACGAGATGGTTCGTGTTGTAGTGTTTTATGGACGGTTCTGCCACGAAAGCTATGCAGTGGCCGGCGCGCACAGGGTTGAGTATATCGTTGATGCTGGCAGCCTCGTAGATGATCCTGGGCAGGAAACCGGCCTTGCGGCAGCTGTTTTCGAGGTTGGTGCGCGGGGTCGTCTCAGAAGGGTAGGCCGAGAACAGCTCGTTGGAAAGATCCTTGAAAAACAGAGTCTTTCTGCCTGCCAGGGCGTGTTTTTCGTGCATGACTATGCCCATGTTCTGCTGGTTTAGAGCTATGCTTGCGATCTTTGGGCCTTCGATAAGAGGCGCCACGGCACAGAGATCTATTGTCCCGTTTACTATATCCTTGGGCGCCGAGACGTAGTTCATGGGCTTGTTTTCTATAAAGATATTGGGCTCGCGGCTGAACAGCAGTTCCATGAAGTCCTGCGACATGAACGAAGGCGGGCACATGACGACCACGCGGTTGCCTTCGATGCCCCTCATTGTGAGGAGCTCCTTCTTGCCCTGGTCTATCTCCGAGAGGGCGCGTTCTACATAGCCCAGAAAAGCCATTCCGTAGCGGTTTAGGACTATGTTTTTCCTGACGCGGTCGAAAAGGGGCACGCCGAGCTCTCCTTCGAGGGATTTTATCGACATGCTCAGCGCCGGCTGGCTGATGTGGAGTATCTCGGCGGCTTCGCCCATGTGTTCTGTCTTGGCGACGCAGCGGAAGTAAATAAGTTGTTGAAGTTCCATAATAAAAATAATTGAATAAACCTGACTTATCGATATCCCATATTATAGCGCATGAACCGCAGCCTTTCAAGAAGAAAACGGAGAGGCCGTATTGAGCCTCTCCGCTTTCCTGCTTTATTTAAGCGTTTTCCAAAAGGTGGCTGTTTAGTTAAGATCGTGAGCTGTACGGGAGATGATCTCGTCCTGGATGCGCGGGGTAAGTACTGTGAAGTAGGAGCTGTATCCTGCGACGCGGACAACAAGATCCTTGTACTTTTCCTTGTCCTTCTTGGCTGCGATCATGGTCTCGGCATCGACAACGTTCATCTGAATGTGCTTTCCGCCGTGGGTGAGGTAGACCTTAAGCATCTCGCCGAGCTTGTCCAGATCCTCGTCGCTCTTTATTGCGGAAGGATGGAACTTCATGTTCTGAAGTGTTGCCTGGTATCTCCATGCGGGAAGCTTCATCATCGAGTTGAGTACAGCCGTGCATCCGTTTATATCGGTGCCCTGTACCGGGGATGTGGAGCCGTCTGCGAAGGTCTCTCCGGATGCGCGTCCGTCAGGAGTTGCACCTGTGTAGGAGCCGCCGGGAGCGTGAGCTGTGATGGAGATTCCGGAAGGAACCATGGGATATCCGTCGATATCGGTGAATTCCTTGGAGAAGTCTGCCAGATCATTGAAGAGGCGGACGGCGATATCGTCTACGAAATCGTCGTTGTTTCCGAACTTCGGAGCGTCGAGGCAGAGCTTTCTTACATCCTCATAGCCTTCCCAGTTGGCCTTGATGGCAGCTTCCATCTTCTCGGGGCTTACGAGCTTTTCATCGAATACCAGCTTCCTAAGAGCAGCCAGCGAGTTGATGGTGTTCGCAAGTCCTACGAAGTTGAACTGAGAGGTGTTCTGGATGGTCATCTTCTTCCTCTGGAGGAGGTCCTTGCCGCACTTTACGCCGTCGTGGGCGAATACGCTGTAGGACGGTTCAGGCCAGTTGGTGCGCATCAGGTAGGTGAGGACGTTGTGCTCTTCGCAGACGTAGCCCATGCACTTCTTCATCTGTGCGCAGAATGCCTGGTAGAAGTCCTCGTAGTTCTTAAAGGATCCGAGGGTGCCGGTCTGCGGTCCGTGCTGGATGCCGGTGGCGGGGTTCTTGCCATCGAACATCGCAAGCTCAAGAACGCACGGGGTCTCGAACATTCCTATTGCCATACCGCGGGACTTTCCGGGAAGTGTCATGTCCAGGCAGCCGCAGATCGTAAAGTCGTTGGCGTCCTCGTAGGAAGCGCCCAGATCCATAGCGAACTGCATGTAAGCCTTTTCGGAGATGAACGCCGGCATACCGAGGCCGCTGCGGACTACTTCCAGAGCCTTGTGCATGAACTCCTTAGGTGTTCCATCGTGAACTCTTACCGTGATGGTGTGCTGCGGAGTCTGGGTCTCAAGAGCAGCCTGCAGTACCATGTAGGATACCGGGTTGGTGATGTCCTTGCCTTCGTGATCGGTCCCGCCGATGATGAAGTTGTGCCATCTAGCCATGCCGGCCCACTTGTCTCTCTGCTGAGCGCCGCCGTAGAGCTCGTTGTACTCCATGATCTTCATGCGCAGGCACTCTACAAGTTCCAGCGCCTCGTCGTAGGTTATGCGGCCTGCGGCAAGATCTGCCTCGTAGTATGGGCCCATGTACTGGTCGAAACGTCCTCCCGGACCGGTTCCGATGCCCCAGAGGCTCCAGAAGCAGAAGAAGGACTGGATGGCTTCCCTGAAGGTGCGAGCCGGGTGCTCCGGTACCCAGTGGAGAGTCTCGGCCATCTGAAGAAGTTCGGCCTTTCTCTTCGGGTCGTCAGTTTTGGACGCAGCTTCGGTGCACGCGTTTCCATACCTGTTGCAAAGCCTTATGAAGGCTGGCAGGATGAGGAGGGCGGACTGAAGGTAGATATACTTTTCCACGCCGTCCTGGTCGTACATCTTGAGGTTTTTGAGCTCTTCCTCGCACTGGCGGATAACTTCTGCTACACCGGTTCTGATGCAGTATCCGAAGTCAGGTGTGTAAAGAACACCGTAGCCGAGGCCTATGCCCCAGCCGCCCTGACCTGCGGCACCAAGGCCGCGGCCCTTTTTCTTGTCCTTCCAGGGAGGGCAGAGGAAGCCGCGCTGAATGAAGTTCCACAGGTCTTCGTTGTCGTAGAAGAAGCCCTGTTTTTCTTCCTTCGTCATTCCGCGGTTCAGCCAGTACTTGTCATAGCTGCGCAGTGTCTTGTGGTCCTCATCGGACAGGATGAATGTTCCTGCCTCAATAAGAGTGTCGAGGTCTTCATCCGGCCAGGTGGGGCAGTTCATGGTAGTTTCAACGCCCATAGGAACCTTCGCGAAGTTGCCGACGATAAGCTCGTCGTCCTGAATGAATATGGTCTTTTCATCCAGATACTTTGCCAGGCCGTGAGCGCGCTGCCACATGAGAGGATAGCCTTCGTGAGCCATCATGTCATCGAGAATGATCTGCATTTTTTCTATGCAGATGGGGTAGGTGCGCACATTGGTGATGCGTTCTTTCATGCGCTTGATTCTGTCTGTCATAACAAGTTCTCTCCTTTTTTATTTACATTCCGCGAACTTTTTTAAGGTACTCGGGATCGAGTGTCTGGTAGTAGCTGCCTGAGACTTTTTCGTGGTTGGGGTTGAAGAGTTCCCTGATCTTCCACTGGTATACCATCGGGTAGGGCTGCGGAGCGTTGACGAACATCTCGTTGTGCTCTTCCTGGCTGAAACCGTGGGCATCGGGCTTTCTTTGAGCCGCGCAGTTGTAGCAGAATTCCGGACCTAGCTTGTTTTCCGCCTGGAACCTTGAGGACTGCTCAGCGATGAACTTGCGCGTGCCTTCCACGGACTTTGGATCCATGCCGTCGAAGTGAGCGAAGAACTCCCAGAGCATGGGACCTCCGGCTCCGCCAAGGGAGGAGAGTCCGCCCATGGAGCAGTCGCCGCCGACCTTTGCAAAGAAGGTGTCCTTTTCTTCCCACTCGCGCTTAAGGGCGTAGGCCTTCTCGGCGTACTGAGCAGACTTGACGAGGTTTGCGCCGTTGAGTCCGAAGCAGCCTTCGTAGGAACCGCAGAGCACGTAGTTGAGGTTCTTGTGTCCCATGCGTACGAAGTAGGTCATGAGCCACTCGTTGTTTTCCTTCTCTTCGCTCCATGCGTCCTTCCAGCCGTGGAACTGCGTGAGGATCTCATCAAGAGCTGCTTCCTTCCATGCCAGGTCTTCGGGGGTCTGGCCCATGAGGGTGATGTTGAGCTCTATCTTGATGGACTTGCTGTGCTCCTGGACCTCGGGAAGCTCGTTGAGAGCCGTGATGTCCGCGAGCTGCTTGTCGGGGTCTGTTATGATGCGCAGCATGGCTGCCTTTATGTCGCGGCCGAACATCGAAAACTGCCTGTGTCCGGTGAATACTATGTCGGCATCGCCCAGAGCCATCATCGCGCCAGCCCAGTTGTCCCAGTCGGGGAAGCATATGGTATGGTAGCGGAAGTTATCGGGAAGCTGCACGCGGTAGGCGGGCGGTTTTCCGACAGTGGTGAGGGTCTTGGGACCTGCCCAGGGGGAGAGCTTTACGGACATCTTGGTGCAGATGCCAAGCTCGCCGCAAAGGCCGCGTCCGCCGCGAAGAAGTCCGCGCTGCTCGGGGCCGGGGCCTTCCGCCGAGAACCAGCCCGCGCCCATGGCTGCGGAGCCTGTGGTAATGATGCGTCCGTCAGGAAGCACCCACTCCATGCACAGCAGGTTCTCGTTGCCGTTTCCTGTGTAGGGGGAGCTCGGTCCGGGGCCGCCCCAGCCGGAAGTGTTCGCTACGACAGAGCAGGAGCATCCTACGCCGGGGATATTGCAGCAAAGGCCGTGCTTTATAGCTTCGGCGTGCAGCTGCGCGTGTGTGACCACGGGGCCGACGGTGGCTATCATGTTCTTTTCATCTATCTCCAGGAAGCACATGCGCCTCATGTCTATCTGTACGGCGCGGTCCGAGGTGATGTAGCCGTGCACCGACCAAAAGCTGGTGGATGCTTTGAACTGAAGTTCGTACTTGTTGCAGAGCTTTATGACTCCCTGGACTTCCTTGGTGGAGCCTGGCATTATAACTGCCAGGGGGGTGGGGGTCCAGTGGTAGTACGGTCCGTAATGTGCGGAACTCTGATGCGCTGCTGTCCTGTAGTTCTCACAGATCGCGGGGTCGTCGCTGACGTTTGCTTCGCCTACGACTGCTGCGAACGCGCGAAGGATTTCTTTGTCAAGAGCCATTCTTCGTTCCTCCTTTACATTGCTTTCCTGACCAGTTCCAGAAGGTCGGCGACTTCGATGGACTTGCCGTCTTCGCCGCAGGCCCCGGAAAGGTTGGACTTGCACCACGGGCAGGCTGTTACGAGAACGTCCGCGCCTGTGGTGTTGGCTTCTGTGATACGCTCGGAAGCGGTCCACTCGGAGAGTTTCTTATCGGTCTCGGAGCATCCGCCGCCGGCGCCGCAGCACCATGCGTACTCTTTGATGCGCTCCATCTCGACGAGCTCTACACCGGGGATCGCCTTGAGGATGTTGCGCGGAGCATCGTATATACCGTAGGCTCCGTTGTACCTCGGACGCGGCGGATCCCAGGTGTGGATCTGGTTGCGTATCTTCTTTTCCTTGCCGCTCCAGGGAACGTAGGGTTCGCCCTGGCGCCCCAGGTGGCAGGGATCGTGGTAGGTGACCTTGATATCAAGGCTCTTTGTGAACTTGATCTTGCCTTCGTTTATGAGCCTTTCCACGAACTCGACGATGTGGAGGACTTCCACGTCAAGGCCGAGCTGAGCGTAGAGGCGCTTGAAGGCGTGGTAGCAGTCGGAGCAGGGTGTTACTATGGTCTTTACTCCGGCCTTTTTGATGAGAGCGATGTTGTTTTCCGCGTGGGCTTTGAATTCACCGAAGAATCCCATCTGCCATGCGCGTCCGCTGCAGCACATCTCTGCTTCGGCAAGGAAGCCAAGGTCCGTTCCGGCGTCCAGAAGGAGCTTTGCGGCTTCGCGGGCTAAGGGCTGAAGCTTTTCGTCGTAGCTGTACTTGCAGCCGGCGAAGAACATCACGTCGGCGTGCTCTTTGGTGAGGTCCTTAATTCCAAGGCCTTTGGCCCAGGCTGTGCGGTCCGCCTTCTTTGCGCCGCGGATGAGGGTCTTTTCGGCCTTGAGGCTCTCCATCATCTCGGCCTGTACCGGCAGGATGTGGCCCTTGCTTACGGCGTCAGCCTTCAGCTCCATGTTGTTTTCCAGCGGCTCCATGTTGTAGCGGCAGATCTTGCAGGAAACGTCGCAGGCTCCGCAGGACAGGCAGCTGTGGATTATCTCCACGGCCTTTTCGGTGTATCCGATGTCACCGGCGGACAGGGCGCGGCCCATCTGCATGCGGCCTCTTGCGGAGTTGGTGTTCCAGCTGTAGTATCCGATAGAGGGGCAGGCTACTGCGAAGCGCAGGCTCTGCTGCTTATCGAAGGGTATCCATTTGCAGAAAGAGCAGTTTGAGCATCTTTCCTGGATGGGTCTCATATCATCTAATGCCATTTTTCTGCTCCTTTCCTAGTATGCGTTGAGTTTGTCGGGGTTCATGACGTTGTTGCCGTCGAAGATCTTCTTGATCTTTCCGAGGGTGTCCGCGGTCATGGCGTTTTTGGAGATCTGCATCTTTGCCCAGTCGCCGTAGGGACGGTAGAAGAACGCGTCCTCGTGGCAGAGCGCCGGAGCGGCAGCCTTCATGAGCTTTTCGGCCTTGGCGGTGCACTTGGGGCAGCCCTCGGTGTATGGGATGATGTACTCGCAGTGGCAGTTGATGCCCTGGTGCAGAGGCTGCACGTAGACTCCGATATCTGCGAAGTCTATGCCAGCTGCTGCGGCCTGTGCCTTCATCATTTCTGTGTACTTGGGCGTGAGCTCCATGGTGGTGTTGAAGAAGAGGTCGCAGGAGGCGCCTTTGTAGGTGTCCTTCCAGTAGGTCTCTTCCGTCCATACCGAGAACGCCTTTTCGACTACGGCTTCTGCGGTAAGTCCGCCGAGCTCTGTGACAAGCTTAAGTCCGAGCTTTTCCGCGCAGTCCTTAAAGCCCTTTTCGTGGGCGACTACGCGCATCTCTGGCGCAAACCTGCGGCTTTGGGCTACGGCTACTGCTATCCATGCGGGAAGCTTGGCGCGGATGGCTTCGATCTCTTCGGCATCCTTTCCCATGAGGCAGGCAAGGGCCATGGCGTTGAGCACGAAGAGCCCGTCGCTAAAGCGCAGATGCTCCACGGCGTACATGAACTCTATGGCGTCTTCCATCTTATCGGCACCGACCAGGTAGGAGCGCTGCACCGCGGGTATCTCAGCGCAGCGCACGGACGCCTTGGTGATGGTGCCGAGCGAGCCCTGGGCGCCGGATACGAACCTGATGTAGTCTACCATGTCCGGACCTGTGGAGATGATCTGCCAGTTGTCGTTGTCTCTTTGCGCCTGCATGTCCGGCGGACCGCCCGCGGCTTCGCCTGTCATCATGCGGTTGCCGTCGCCCCAGACCACCTCGAGGCAGCGGAGCGGGTCGGTGCTTGCCCACTGGGTGTTGGGATCGAGCCTTGGCTCGGTCTCAAGAAGGCTTGCGATGACCGACTTTCCGGCTCTTGGCGCAAGGGGCATTGCGATGGTGAGGCCGTAGGGCTTAAGAGCTTCTTTTAGCTCCGAATAGGTGATGCCCGGCTCTATCACCGCGATGCGGAACATCTTGTTGATGCTTTCGATGTTTTTCATCCTGCTGAGGTTTACCATCACAGCTTCCGGCACTACAGGCACTGTGCCGCCGCGGCGGTGCTTGCCTGTTGAACTTACCGGAACGAGCGGGATGGACTCGCGGTTGGCGAGCTTCACCAGCGCTTCGACCTGCTCTGCGCTTGCAGGAAATACTTCGTAGAACGGCGTTATGCCCTCGACGAAGCTGCGCGAATCGTTGTACTGCTGGAGGCACTTCGGGCAGACGGAAACATTTTCCTCTCCCAGAAGCTCGGTCAGCAGCTTTTGAACGTCTTTCACGATATTCCTCCTTACTAAATACTGCTCTTCTTTATGGGGCTGATGAGCCCCGCTTTTATACACTTTAATTATAATAGAAGAGTGCTATCCGGTAAAATCAAAGCTATTTCGGCAAATCTTATGCGTGTCTTATTAATTGCCAAATTCAATAAGCCGGGCTGATAGATAGATCTATTTCAAATGGCTATGATTATATATTTCATAGCCTTTAATATATAATTTACGGTACTTTTTCTATTTCATTTTTCTTTTGTACTAAAGTATAATCATTACGATATAAAGTAAATTGGAGGTATTATATTTCAAATGGGTAAGTACAAGAATTACAAAGGGCCGGTAAGCTATGTATGGAGAGTCCTGTTCTTCGCGATAGGCCAGCTCTTTCTCACAGCCGGCATATGCCTTGGAAAGGTGTCCAAATTCGGTGTTTCAGCGGGAGCAAGCCTTCCGAATATCGTAAATATCATCACAAACGGAAAGATCACGCTCGGACAGGGCATGACCTACTTCTTCTATTTCTTCATCGCATGCCACTATCTGACCATACTCATCAAGAAGCAGAAGTGGTCGTGGCTTTATCTGTTCGAGTTTGCCGGCGCGCTCATCACAGGCTGGTTTACAGATCTCAACATGCTCTGGATAGCTCCCATAGCAAACGGTATGCATCCGGAAAACAGCATTGCGCTGCAGATAATGTTTATTGTTCTTTCCGCACTGTTCCAGGGCTTCGGACTTGCAATATACATCGATACAGACCTCTTCCCGAACCCGCCTGAGGCTATGATGATGGCTCTTCAGATGTGGAATCCCAAGTGGAAACTCAGTACCCTTAAGATCGCTACCGACAGCACATATGTAGGCATCTCGCTTATTCTGAGCTTTATATTTACACATGTGCTCTTCAGCCAGGACAACATCTGGATCGGAACCGTTTTCCTGGCTCTTGCTGTAGGAAAAGTAATGGGCTTCCTGCGTCCGATAGTTTCGCCGCACCTGAAAAAGCTGTTCTACGGAGAGGCTCCGGCGGAAGAAGCTGCCGCATAAAACAGTGTCTGATGATCGTTTTGCAAACACAATAAGATACAGTAATTAGCATTTTCAGCCTATTTGCGCTATAATGTATACGGAATAATAAAAGCTTATTGCTATAACGGAGGAGAAAAATGACTGACAGAGTAAAAAAGCGTCTTGAAGCAATGAGAGCGGTCAAGAAATTCATCGTCTGCACAGAAGCAGCTGAGATCGAGATCGAATCTTACTTAAAGCACGACGGAGACCCGCACATCATCAGAAGGGCTTACGCCGCTGCAGAATATCTTGACAAGAGAACCATCTTCATCAACGACGGCGAACTTCTCGTAGGAAACTTCGCGTCCAAGTTCATGGGCATGGAAGCAAACTTCCGCGGACCGTCCTGGGATCCTGACGATCTTAAGGATATGCTCCAGAACAACGACATGATAATCCCTGAAGACGCAGCCGAGACACTCGGAAAGGTAAACGATTACTGGAGAGACCGCGGCCGCACAGCAGCGGAAAGGCGCAGCAGATACTATACAGACGAGCGCATCTGGCCGTTCATCAGACAGGGAATACTTTGCCCGGCATGGAAGTCCAAGAAAGAGGGCAGAGGCTACGGTGGAGCCGGCGCTCCGTGGGGCAACAACAGCGGACTCGGACTTTACGTTCCTCTTTACGGAGAGATCATAGCTACCGGTATGGAAGCAAAGATCGCAGAGGTAAAGGAAGCTATGGCAAACCTCAGGTTCCTCTCCTCCGACGACATGGAAGCCTACGACTACTACGAAGCTGCAGTCATCCACATGGAGGCTCTGTGCCGCACAGGCGACAGGTTCAGCAAGCTCGCTGCTGAAATGGCTGAGAAGGAAACAGATCCGAAGAGAAAGGCAGAACTTGAACAGATCTCCGAGATCTGCGCAAGAGTACCCAGAAAGCCCGCAAGGAACTTCAGGGAAGCAATGCAGTTCTTCCTGTTCTACTACTTCGCGATCTGCAATCCGACCCTTCCCGGCGGCCGCATAGACCAGTACATGTATCCTTACTACAAGAAGGACCTGGAAGAAGGAAAGATCACCAGAGAAGAAGCCGTAGAGCTCTGCGAGCTTCTGCGCATAAAGATCATGGAATACAACGCTGTAGGCGGCGGCAAGGCACAGAGAGAAAAGTGGGCAGGCATGGCCCGCTGGCAGAACTTCATGATCGGCGGCGTAGACAGAGACGGCAACGAGGTCTCCAACGAATTCTCCTTCATCTGGCTCGATGCTGCTGAAGAGATCCGCACACCGCATCCGACTATCACGCTTCGCGTAAGCGACAAGACACCTCCCGAACTTCTCAACAGAGCTGTCGAAGTCGTTCGCTCCGGAATAGGAATGCCGGCATTTGTTTCCGACAAGTCCATAATCAACTTCCTGCAGAGCAGAAACGTTCCTCTTGCAGACGCAAGGGACTACGCTATGGCAGGCTGCCTGGATCTTCAGGTAGCAGGAAGGTCTCACCAGACTTCCGTAGGTATGTTCATAACCCCGATGCTGTTGCAGCTGGCTATGAACAACGGCGTCAACCCCAACAACGGCGAGGACGTAGGACCGCACACCGGAAAGTTCACTGAGTTCAAAACTTACGAAGAGTTCTATCAGGCTCTGATGAAGCAGTTCGACTGGGCTATCCACCTCATCTGCGAAGAGCACAATATCCAGATAGATTACTTCAGGATCTACGAGCAGGACGCTCTGCTGTCCATCTGGGCTTATGAAGGCGTAAGCTCCGGCAAGCCCATCCTCTCCAGAAGGATGATCTACGAGAACGCTTCCCTTATCAACATCTGCGCTATCCAGAACGTCATCAACTCTCTTGAGGCCATCAAGAAGCTGGTGTTCGAGGACAGGACAGTAAGCGCTCAGGAGCTCCTGGATGCAGTAAACAACAACTGGGAAGGCAGGGAAGATCTCAGGCAGATGTGCCTGAAGGCTCCTAAGTGGGGCAACAACATCGACGAAGTCGACCAGATCGGTACCCGTATCTGGCACGATATCGCCCAGATCGCCAAGACCACAAAGACCATCTTCAACGAGTCCATGGTTCCTTCCGGAATCTCCATCACTGCTTACTCTCCGGCAGGCAAGGCCATGAAGGCTACCCCGGACGGACGCCACGATCACGATATTCTGGCAGACGGAACCATCTCCCCGACGCAGGGCACAGATACCAGCGGACCTCTGGCAGTGCTCCAGTCCGGCATGAAGATCAACCAGGACGAGTACATGTCCACTCTGCTGAACATGAAGTTCACCAGAAGCACGCTCAAGACCGATCAGGATGTGGCTAAGCTTGGTTCCATGATCAGGACCTATCTCCTCAATGGCGGAAAGCACGTTCAGTTCAATGTTGTCGACAAGGAGACGCTGCTCGACGCACAGATCCACAAAGAGCAGCACAGGGATCTGATAGTCCGCGTCGCAGGCTACTCCGCTTACTTCACGATGCTCACCCCGGGCGTGCAGCAGGATGTCATCTCCCGCACAGGCCATGAGCTGTAAGACATAACACTGTTTTGAACCGGTTCTGCGTTTGCAGAGCCGGTTTTTTATTTGCAGGCAGGAAGCATGCCTGCAAATCAAAGACCTGTCACTTGCACAAATTAAAGACTTGCCATCTGCACATGCATCTTGATAAAAATCCGGAGCTGTACTAAAATAAATTAATAACGAGGTTTATTGCAGCAGGTATTCAAGGAGGATATTATGACTGACAGAATAAAAAGAATGCGTGAGCGCTGGGCTACGAGCACCTACCCGCTCTGCATAGACAGGATCAGGGCATCGTTTCCTGTTATGGAAGCCATGAAGGGCGAGCACGTCTACAAGGTACGCGCAGCCGTTCATGAGGCAATACTCACCAAGTGCCCGATCGCTATAGAGCCGGACGATCTGATCTGCGGCGTAGGCGCCAGCAAGGCCTTCGGTATAGAGATGGACTACGAGATGGGCACCTGGAACAAGGAGGAGATAGACTCCCTCAAGACCGAGGGCTACACGATCGAACCCGAGGAAGAGGAAGAGCTCCTTGGCTACATGGCCAAGGTCGAAAAGGGTGATGTGTTCGTAACATCCAATAAGCTTATGGGCGACTTTTTGGGCGACGACCCGGCGATGTGGTCCTTCATGAGGTCCGGGCTCATACTGCCTCCGTGGAAGGATAAGAAGAACGCTTCCGGCGGCGGAAGAGCGCAGTCCGGCATGGGACTCAACCCGATGGGCCTTTACGTTGCGGATTTTGAGGTGATGCTCAAGCGCGGCGCAAGGGATCTTATCAACGAGTGCAAGGAGCACCTTAAGAACTTCAACTATTTCGACGAGGACTGCGTGCGCAAAAAGTACTTCTGGCAGGCCTGCATCACGGACCTTGAAGCACTGATCAAGTACGCAAACCGCTACGCGAAACTGGCTGACAAGACTGCGGACGAAGAAGCCGATCCTGTCCGCAAAGCAGAGCTCCGCCGCATGGCTGCTGTCTGCAGGCGCGTTCCTGAATATCCGGCGGAGAACTTCCGCGAGGCCATCCAGTGCTTCTGGTTCATGTTCCTTATGATGAACCCGTCGTCTACAGCTGCGGCCGGCCGTTTCGACCAGTACATGTATCCGTACTATAAGAAGGATATCGAATCCGGCGCCATCACCAACGAAGAGGTCCTGGAATACCTGGAGATCCTGCGCCTTAAGGACTTCCAGCTCAACCGAGTATCCGGCTTCGTGCTGCGCCAGAAGAATTCCGGCATGGCAAAGTGGCACAACTGGACCCTGGGCGGCGTGGACGAGAACGGCAACTGCGCCGTAAACGAGCTGACCTATCTGGAATTCCAGGCAGCCATGGAAGTTCAGACCCCGCACCACACCATAACATTAAGAGTCGCTGAAAATACTCCGATCGAAACGATAGTAGAAGGCCTCAAGGTCGTAAAGACCGGTATAGGCATGCCCTGCTTCGTAGGCGACAAGAGCTACATAAACTTCTTCTTAAGCCGCGGTGTGCCCATCGAAAAGGCTCGCAACTACTCCATGGCAGGCTGCGTTGACGGCTACATCGCCAACGCTACACGCGGACAGATCGCTGCCATGTTCATCGTGACTCTTGTCTACGACATCTTCCTCCACAACGGCTACTGCCCGTGGATCAAGAGCGACGTAGGAATCAAGACCGGTGAAATGACGAGCTTTAAGACATTCGAAGAATACAAGGCGGCGTTCTACAAGCAGCTCAAATACTGTGTGGACATGGCGGCCAAATACTTCTGGTCCATGATAGTCACCACCAGAGACCAGACTCCGGACTTCCTGCGCTCCATACTCACCCCGGGGTGCCTGGAGGAAGGCAAGGAAGTAATGTCCATACACATGAAGCCCTACGATGCGCTGACAGTCTGCTCCGCAGTAGGTGTTGTAAACGTTGCTGACTCCCTAACCGCTGTAAAGACCCTGGTCTACGATCAGAAGAAGTACACGATGGAGCAGCTCATGACAGCGCTCGAGGCCAACTGGCAGGGCTACGAAGATATGCGCCAGGACTTCCTGAAAGCTCCCAAGTACGGCAACAACGAAAAAGAACCGGATGAGATGGTTGCTGAAGTCTACGCCAAGTACGCTGAGTACTTCTCCGCCAACGACAGCGCCTGCGGCGACAAGTGCGTGCCGAACGCCATATCCATCACCGCACACCAGCCCGGCGGCAAGTCCGTCGGAGCCACCCCGGACGGACGTTTCGCAGGCGAGATACTCGCTGACGCAGCAACATCTCCGGCGCAGGGCAGGGACCACGTAGGGCCTCTGGCGGTCTTCCAGTCCGCTATGACTGTCAACCAGGATGCCTACCAGGCCATGCTGATGAACATGAAGTTCAGCCCGACAGCCATGAAGACCGACGACGACCTCGTCAAGCTGGCGAACATGATAAAGATCTACCTCACCAACGGAGGAAAGCACATCCAGTTCAACGTAGTTACCAGGGAAGCTCTGGAAGCAGCACGCAAAGAGCCGCAAAAGCACAAAGACCTCATCGTCCGCGTAGCAGGCTACTCCGCGTACTACGTATCGCTCTCCGACGTGATGCAGCGCGAGGTACTGGACCGCACCACCTACGAAACACTGTAAGGTGACAAGGGGACGGTTCTCTGTCACGCCGAAAAAAAGAAAAAGCGGTTGCTTTAAGCGGCAGCCGCTTTTTGATCATTCGGGTGATGACTGGTGGCAGTTGATGACGGCGGTCCTTACGGCGCTGATCAGATTCTGCTTTTCGTTGTGTTTGTTGTAGGTGAGGGCGAAGACCGTCTGCGGGCGCTCTTTGAGGCGTATAATGCTGAGGCCTTCGGTGTTGTAGCACACTATCGAGTTCCAGGACAGCGCCGCAATGGCCTGGCCGGCCCTGACAGGGGTCAGTATGTCGCGAACGGTGTTGGACTGGAATCGCACGTTGGGAGTGAATCCGGAACCTTCGCACATGTCGTGGAACATCATGCTCGGCACGCTGCCGTCGGGGTAGGTCGCAAAACGCTCGTCTCTAAGATCGTAGAGGCTGATCTCCGGCGTTCCGGCGAGCCTGTGGTTTGTAGAGGTCACGGCAACGATCTCCTGGATCTCTATGGGGATGGAGATGAGGTCAGGAGCGGTTATAGGGGGGGAGAACAGGCACATGTCGAGAGTGCCGTCTATGAGATTGCTCTGCACCACCGAGTAGTTGATCTGCTGGTTGTCGATTATTATCTCCGGCGCTATCTTGTAGAGCTCTTCCATGAAATGCGGAGTTACGAAAAATTCCGGGAACATCACGGTGATGTGGTTTTTTTCGCGCTCAAGCATCTGGTGTATCTCTTTTGCGCCTTCGTCGAGTTCTCTGATAACGGTCTGCACCCTTTTAAGGTAAGCCCGGCCGTATTTGTTGAGGATGATAGTCTTCTTATGCCTGGTGAAAAGAGGCGTTCCGAGCTCTTCCTCCATCTTCTTTATGGACATGCTGATCGCAGGCTGCGTGACATGGAGTATCTCGGAAGCTTTTCCCATGCTGCCTGTATCTGCTACGCATTTGAAATAGATAAGCTGCTGCCATTCCATCTTGTTCACCAATTAGTTAAAAGCATAAAAAAATATTAATAAAAAAATATAATTTACAAAACTTTATTAATATTATTAAAACATATTTTGATTATTAAATCAATGTAATGTTTTGTATTAAAGTGTTTTATGTCAAAGAAATACCCGACAGCTCGCATCGATCTGCCGGGTATTTCAAGAGAGTAGCTATGACTGGCTACGTTTTATTTTTTGTTTGTGGGATAGAAGTGCGGCCTGATCTGGTAGGTGATCCATTGCAGTTCGGTGAATTCCTCTATTGAGAAACTTCCGCCTTCGCGGCCGACTCCGGAGTTCTTCACTCCGCCGAACGGGGCCTGCCTTGAACCGGACACCGTGGAATCGTTCACGTGGACCATTCCTGCCTCGATGCGGGGCGCCATCTCCAGCGCAGCACCAAGATCGTTGGTCAGAAGACCGCTGGAAAGCCCGTAGGTGCTGTTGTTTGCTATTGCCAGAGCATCCTCTGCGTCCTTTGCCTTAATGATGCTCGTCAGCGGGCCGAAGCTCTCTTCGTGGAAGACATCCATCTCAGCTGTCACATCCGCAAGCACAGAGGCCTCGTAATAGTTGCCGCTGTGGCCGCCTCCGCACAGAAGCCTTGCACCCTTTGCAACAGCATCGCTGATGTGCCTGTCGAGGACCTTATACTGGTTGTCGTCGATGAGCGGGCCTATGATCGAGTCTTTTTCCTTTGGATCTCCGACCTTTATGCTCTTTGCCAGGGCTGTGAACTTTTTACAGAATTCGTCATATATGGGCTCTTCCACGATGATGCGGCTGGTGCACATGCATATCTGCCCCTGGTGGAAGAAGGCGCCGAACGCGGCGATGTTAACTGCCTGGTCCACTTCGAAGTCTTTGAGCACTATCAGCGGGTTTTTACCGCCCATTTCGAGCGTGTAGCGCTTGAGGCTCTGCGCGCACTTGACGGCCAGGCCTTTTCCTACAGCGGTGGAGCCTGTGAATGTTACCATCCTTACGCGCGGATCTGATGTGAACGCATCTCCGACTACGGATCCCGGACCCGGCGTCAGGTTGAACACGCCTGCGGGAAGGCCTGCCGCGTCGAAGCACTCAGCTATTATCGCACCGGAAAGCGGCGTGTTGCTGCTGGGCTTCAGCACGAAGGTGTTGCCTGCGGCAATAGCCAGCGCTACCTTTCCCAGCGCCAGAAGCAGGGGATAGTTGAAGGGCGCTATGCCGGTGACAACTCCAAGAGGTTTGCGTATGTACGTTGATACCTGTTCGGGGGAGTCCGGCTGTATTATGCCGCCGTTGATCCTGCGGCATTCTCCGGCTGCGGAGCGCAGTATGTTTTCGCTCTCGCGCATCTCTCCGAAGGCCTTCATAAAGCACGAACCGCTCTCCTCGATGAGCCAGTTTGCGTATTTCGCGGCGTTTTCGTGCATGTAGTCGGCTGCTTTGAGCAGGTATTCCTCCCTTGCATTGGCGAGGGTTGCTGCCCAGCCTGGCGCAGCTTTTGCTGCCGCGTCGATGGCGGCTTCGATCTCCTCGGGACCTGCGGTGTGCACCTTTGCCACGATGCTGTGATCCGCCGGGTTGATATCGTCGATCACTTTTCCGCTTCTGGTCTCGACCCACTGTCCGTTGATGTAGAGTTTAGCTTCCATTTGTTCTGTTACCTTTCATGACTTGTGCGGCGTGATCAGCGATCGCGGAAGCATCCGTAGAATACCGCTTCGCACTGTTCTACTGTCGTGGGGACGGGGTTCGGCTTTCCTACGCCGTCCTGCAGGGCGGTCACAGCCATAGCCGGCACCTGCGCTTTGTCGACCCCGATCTCCTCAAGATATTCCGGAATACCGAACCTGCTGTTCAGTTCCCTGACTTTTTCAATTGCGAGCTGCCCGGCCTCTTCGTCGTTGAGCCCTCTGATATCCGCCCCGAGGGCTTCTGCTACATCAGCATATCTCTTTGCCGCGGCTTTCATGTTGAAGGCCATGACGTGGGGCAGCAGCATGGCGTTTGCCAGGCCGTGCGCAGCGTCGAAGTAGGCGCTCAGCTGGTGGGCCATCTGGTGGCAGAGCCCCAGACCTTTTAGCTTTATCACAAGGCCGCCCATGCAGGATGCCATCAGCATGTCGTTCCTGGCTTCAAGATCGCTGCCGTCCTCATATGCTCTGGGCAGGGCATTTCTGATCATCTTTATACCCTGCAGGCATATTCCGTCGCCTATGGGGCTGTCGGATATGGCCACGTAAGCTTCGATAAGATGGGTGAGGGCGTCGATGCCAGTATAGGCTGTGGTCCTCTTGCCAAGGCCAAGGGTAAGGTTAGGATCGAGTATCGCGGCTTCAGGCATGAGTTTCGGGCTTGCGACGCCGAATTTGACATGCCGTTTTGTGGATGTTATGACTCCGACCGGAGTTACTTCGCTTCCGGAACCTGCCGTTGTAGGAACAGCTATGAACGGGAGCAGCGGCTTGGTGATACGCATGAAACCACCGGTGTTCACGTTGTAATCCTCGGCTTCTCCGCCGTTGTTGTACACGACGTTTGCGGCCTTTGCGCAGTCCAGGGGGCTGCCGCCTCCGATTATCACCATGAAATCCGGTTTGAAGGCTTCCATCGCTTTTACGCCGGCAGCTACCATCTCGTCGGTGGGGTTGGCCCCTATCTCGTTGAAAAGGCAGACTTCCAGGCCTTCCGCGCGCATCTTGTCTATCTGGTCGAGCACCATGGGTGTCTTTGAGATGTGAGGGCCGGAGAACAGAATGACTCTTTTCCCTCCGTGCGCTTTGATCTCACCGCTCATGCGGTCTATCGCACCGGGGCCGGAAATGAGCTTTTTGGGCAGCCCGGTCATTTCAGATATAGGCATAGCATCTCCTCCTTTGTATTTGTGTCAAGCTTTGTTACTATTTTATCATCTTAATTGTACTTCGCATACTTCGGTTTTGTAAAATTAGATGTTTTGAAACTGACATGCCGGAATAATTATTTTATTAATAACCTGCGTTTATATAAAAAAAAATATTAGCGTCAGACCGATAATAAATTATTATTTTGCATAAAAACTAATTGCAATATTTGTGATTTTACACAATGCGAGCCATATTGTTTAATATATATAGGGGATATCTAACCGAGGTATTCAAGCGCCACCTTGCCCCGGATCCCCACGCATTTATCGGTTTAATGATAAGAAAAGGAGGAATATCATGTTATCGGTAATCTTATTCGTCGTCGTCTTCCTCGCAGTTATTCTTATTAGTAACAAGACGAAGATGAACCTCGGCGTACTTTGTATCCTCGCCGCGTTTATTCTCGGCGGCTGGTATGCAAAGGCTCCGCTCAACAACATCATAAACTATTTCCCGCTCAGCGTACTTACCACACTGCTTGCAACTACCATCTTCTTCGCCTACATCAACCAGACTGAGGCGTTCAAGGGCGTAGTTGACCGCGTTCTTTACGCAACAAAAGGTAAGACCTGGTTCTATCCGTTCGCGATCTTCTTCTCTGTATTTCTGATCGCCTGCATCGGTGGAAACAGCTCGGCTCCGATCATCGTTTCCCCGATCGCATTTGCTATCGCAGCTTCCACGGGAATGCACCCGCTGCTCGCTGTAATGAGCGGATATCTCGCAAGCGCTGGTATCGGAATGGCCCCCTGGACTCCGGGCGGCGTAGTCTTCAGCGGACTTATGGAACCGGGCGCAGGAGATAAGAAGATGACCGCACTGATCATGGCTATCATCATTCTGTTCGTAGGCGCTCTGCTTTACCTTATCGCTACCTACTTCGTGCTTGGCGGAAACAAGCTGCAGGACAAGGGCACATTCGTTGCCAAGGAGCCTGTACCCTTCACCAGAGAGCAGAAAACGGCGCTCATCACTCTGCTCGTGGTAATGCTGGTAGCTCTCATTCCGGCCATTATTAAGAGCTTCAGTACGGGAACTCTCAACAAGGTATGCACCTGGATGGGCAACTACATGGACATCAAGGTTCTCTGCTTCATCGGCGCGCTGTTCCTCGCCCTCATGAAGATAGGCGATGGCCAGAAGGTAATGCGCGAGATGGTTCCCTGGGGCATCTTCCTCGACATAGGCGGTGCCTGCGTGCTCATCAACTGCGCTAAGGACATGGGCATCATCGATCTCATTTCCAAGTGGGCAAGCGACAGCCTTCCCGGCTGGCTCATGCCGTTCGTATGCGTGCTCGTAGCAGGCCTGCTGAGCTTCGTCAGCAACGCTATGGTTATCTTGCCGATGTTCTCGCCGATAGCGGCCACGATGGCTGTCGCCGGCGGACAGAGCCCGGTAGTTCTCTGCACCTGCCTGCTGGTCGGCTGCGTTGCCACCGGTCTTTCCCCGGTATCCATGGGAGGTTCTCTCCACAGCCTCGGCGCTACCAAGGAACAGCGTGAAGCCATCTTCGGCAAGCAGTTCCTGGCTGCGTTCATCCATCTGGGCATCTATCTCGTGTTCGCACTGGTCGGAGGATTCGGCCTCGTCGGAAAGATCTTCGGCGTATAGCGCTTTCGCGATCTGTAAGAATTAGTATTGTTGTATAAAACGTAAGGAGGATCTACTATGACCGACCGCGTAAAAAGAATGTGGAACCGTCAGGAAACGGCTGTCTTCCCGCTTTGCATAAGCCGTCTTCGTGCGGTATTCCCGGTCATGGAGGCTATGAAAGGGCAGCACATGCTGCGCATCCGCGCAAAGATGCATGAGGCTATCCTTACCCAGTGTCCTGTTGCTATCGAGCCTGACGACCTCATCTGCGGCATCGGTTCAAGCAAGCCCTTCGGAATAGAAATGGACTACGAGCTCGGACGCTGGACTCCCGATGAGATCGAATCTCTCAAAGCGGAGCGCTACTCCATAGAGCCCGAGGAAGAAGAAGAATTATATCGCTACATGGAACGCTTCGCGTCCGGCGAGATCGCGCGTACCCGCGCGGACGTGGAGGGCGAGATGCTCGGAAACGATCCTGTATTCTGGCCCTTCATGAAGACCGGCGTGGTGCTTCCGAAGTATAAAGACAAAAAGGTAGGAGCGGGCGGCGGCCGCGCTATGTCGGGCGCCGGCCTGCATCCTATCGGATTGTACGTCCCGGATTATGAAAAGATAATCCACAACGGCATGCGCAAGATCATCAACGAGTGCAAACAGCGCATAGCCGAACTGAAATACGTTGACTTCAACAGCATGGAGAAGAAGCTGTTCTGGGAAGGCGTCATAACCTGCCTCGAGGCTGCCATAGTATGGGCCAACCGCTACGGCGAAGAGGCTGAGCGCCAGGCCGCGGAAACAGACGATCCGAAGAGAAAAGCGGAACTGCTTGAAATGGCCAGGATATGCCACAAGGTCCCGGAGAATCCGCCCGAGACCTTCAGGGAGGCTCTGCAGTGCTTCTGGTTCTGCTTCCTGCTCATGAACCCGTCTCCGACCTGCGCGTTCGGACGTTTCGACCAGTACATGTATCCTTACTACAAGAAGGATATAGAAGAGGGCCGCATCACCGACGCGGAAGTTCTGGAGCTTCTCGAGATCATGCGCCTTAAGGACATGCAGCTGAACAACGTTGCCGGCATGGAGAACCGCAAGCGCAACGCAGGTATGGCCAAGTGGCACAACTGCGTAATAGGCGGTGTAGATCCGATCACCGGTGAAGATGCCACGAATCCGCTGTCCTACCTGATCATAGAGGCAGCCAAGGAAGTCCGCACGCCTCACCACACCATATCCATAAGAGTCCACAAGAACTCCCCGAAGGAGTTCATAAAGGCCGGCGTGGATCTGGTAGCGCTGGGCCTTGGTATGCCCGCGTTCGTAGGAGACGAGAGCTACATCAACTTCTTCTTAAGCCGCGGCGTGAGCCTCGAGAAGGCCAGAAACTACAGTCTTGCAGGCTGCGTGGACGGCTTTATCGCAGGCGAGACCCGCGGAGAGATGGCGGCGATGTTCGTGGTCACCCTCGTGTACGATATCTTCATGCACAACGGCTACTGCCCGACCAGCGGCTACAACGTAGGTATCAAGACAGGTGAGATCACCGAGTTCAAGACCTTCGACGAGTATCTTGCTGGGTTCTATAAGCAGCTGGAATACCTGATATCTCTGGCCAACCAGTTCTTCAATGTCCAGATGAGCACCACCTGCGACATGTTCACGGACTTCATCCGCGGCACCATGACCAAGGGCTGTCTTGAAGAAGGCATACAGCCTGTCAAGATAAAGCATAAACCGTTCGACGCCCTGACAGTCTGCAGCGCCGTAGGCGTTGTAAACGTCGCCAACTCCCTGGCGGCCGTAAAGAAGCTGGTATACGACGAAAAGAAGTACACCATGGCTGAGCTGAAAGCTGCTCTGGACGCCAACTGGGAAGGCTACGAGCAGATGCGCCAGGACTGCCTGGATGCCCCGAAATTCGGAAATAACGACGACTACGTGGACTTCCTGGCTGCGGACGTGTACTCGCACTACGCGGATTACCTGTCGGCCCAGAAGACCATGAACGACGGATTCGCCGTTCCGAACGCGATCTCGATCACGGCCCACCAGCCTGGCGGAGCGCAGTGCACGGCTACCCCGGACGGACGTTTCTCCGGAGAACTGCTTGCTGACGCTTCGATGTCGCCGGCACAGGGCACCGACAAGAACGGACCTACGGCAGCGTTCCAGTCGGCCATGAAGGTCAACCAGGACAAGTATCAGGCAACACTGATGAATATGAAGTTCTCGCCAAGCTCGCTGAAGACCGATGCTGACAGAGAGAAACTGGCGGATCTTATCAAAGTATACCTCACCAACGGAGGAAAACACATCCAGTTCAACGTGGTCGACAGGGCTACGCTCGAGGATGCGGTAGTGGCGCCGGAGCGCCACAAGGACCTGATAGTGCGTATCGCAGGCTACAGCGCCTACTTCACGATGCTCACCACTCAGATCCAGAACGACGTTATCAATCGTACGGAGCACACACTTTAGTGTGCTCCGTGCTGTTCTGTTAAGACTGGAGGTCACACATGACAGACAGGATCAGAAAGATGAAAGACCGTGTGACTGCGGTCAAGACATTCCCCATATGTTCAGAAAAGTACGGGATCATGCTGGATGCATACGAAAAGCACGCAGGGTATCCCGTTATATATCAGCGCGCTCTTGCGCAGGCCGAATATCTCGACAAAAAGACCATCTACATCCAGGACGACGAGCTCATAGTCGGAAACGATGCCGCAATACCCTTCGGCATGGAAACATCGCCTAACGCTCCGACCTGGCCGGACGACGACCTGGACGTCCTCATCAGCTCCGGAGCTATCTCCATGTCAGATGAAGAGCGCGAAGCATTGAGAAAATTCGATTACTACTGGGACGATACCGGAAGGACCCGCGATGAAAGGGTAGGCTTCTACTACGAAGAGCCCCACATGTGGAACTTCGTTAGCAAAGGCTTCCTCTGCCCGCCGTGGAAGAGCACTAAAGTGGGCTGGGGCAAGGGAAGCGCCGGTCAGGGAGGCTGGAGCTACGGCCTTGGAATGGGCCTTCTGTGGTGCCCGGATTTTGAGAAGCACATCTTTACCGGCTGCAACGAGATGATAAGGCAGTGCAAAGAAGAACTTGCGAACCTCCGCTTCACAAGCGTGGACAACCTTGAGAAATACCACTTCCTCAAGGCGGCGATAATAGTTCTTGAGGCATTCGTGCGCTGCTGCGAGCGCTACGGCGATCTTGCCGAGAAGATGGCGGCCGAGTGCACGGACGAGAAGAGAAAGGCCGAGCTCATGCAGATCGCAGAGACCTGCCACTGGGTGCCGGCAAATCCGCCCCGCACCTTCCGCGAGGCCGTTCAGTCATTCTACTTCCACTGGTGCATGTGCGTAATAGGCACCTGCCCCGGAGGGCGTTTCGACCAGTACATGGGTCCGATCTTTAAGGCTGACAAGGAAGCCGGACGCATCACCTACGACGAGGGCGTGGAGCTCCTCGAGGAGATGAGGCTCAAGATCCAGGCCCACAACGAGATCTTCGGCGGAGGCATGCAAAGAGACAAGTGGGCCGGAGCTGCAAGGTGGCACAACTTCATAATAGGCGGAACAGACGCTGAAGGAAACGACATCACCAACGATGTTACCTATATGCTGCTGGACGCTGCAATGGAGACACAGACTCCGCAGCACACGCTGAGCCTGCGAGTCCACGAAGGCACGCCCAAAGAACTTATGCGTAAAGCCCTGGCTCTTGTCCGCACAGGTATAGGCATGCCCGCGTTCCTTTCCGAAAAGTCCTACATGAACTTCATGATGAACTACGGAATGACGAAGGAAGAAGCCAACCGCTTCGTCTGCGCAGGCTGCCTGGACATAGAGGTCCCGGGAAGATCAATAACCACGACCATAGGCATGTTCATAACGCCCTGTGTAGCTGAGATGGCGATCTTCGGCGGAAAGTTCCACGATTCAGACTTCCAGCACGGCCCTAAGACAGGATGCCTCGACAGCTTTGGCGACTTTGAGTCCTTCTACGAAGCCTTCAAAAAGCAGCTCGAGTATACCATGCGCATGGTCGGCGAAGAGCACATGCCCATCCAGTACACGCAGAGGGAGTACTACCCCGACGTGTTCCAGAGCGTTTACTCCGAAGACGGCATAAAGGTCGGAAAAGACGTGCAGAAGAGGGTGTTTAAGTTCGACAACAGCTCGCTTCTGAATATGGTAGGCATCATCAACACTATCAACTCGCTGGCTGCGGTCAAAAAGGTGGTGTTCGAGGACAAACTCTGCGACGGCGCAACTCTGATGGCAGCGCTTCGCGCCAACTGGGAAGGCTACGAGGATATACGCAAGGCCTGCCTCGACGCTCCGAAGTACGGCAACAATATCGATTATGTCGATGAGATCGCGGCAAGAGTCTACAACGATTACGCGGCGATAGCCAATACCGTTCCGAACATCAACGGCAACCCGATAATGCCTTCCGGAATATCCATCACGGCTCACGCTCCTGCAGGCTCCTACATGGGCGCTTCCGCGGACGGACGCAAGGCTGGAGAAGCCTTCGCAGACGGTTCCACATCGCCGGTACAGGGCACAGATATGAACGGCCCGACCTCGGTGTTCCAGAGCGCGATGAAACTTCCGCAGGACAAGTTCAGCGCCATGCTCATGAATATGAAGTTCCACAAGTCGGCGCTTAAGACCGACGACGACCTCGACAAGCTCGGCTCCATGCTCAGGACCTTCCTTACCAACGGCGGAAAGCAGGTCCAGTTCAACGTGGTCGACGCCAAGGTCCTTGAGGAAGCTAAAAAGGACAAGCAGAAATACAAGGATCTCGTCGTACGCGTAGCCGGCTACAGTTCCTACTTCGTGGTGCTCACGCCGCAGGTGCAGAACGAGATAATAGCAAGGACCGCGCACGATCTGTGATCTTAAGGAGGATATAATGACTGACCGTATCACGCGCATGAAAGAGCGCATTAGCGACGTGCGCACGTACCCCATCTGCACGGAAAAATACGATATCATGCTGAACGCGTATGAGAAGAACGCGGGGTATCCGGTGATCTATCAGCGCGCTATCGCTCAGGCAGAGTATCTCGACAAAAAAACGATATTTATCGATGACGACGAGCTTATCGTCGGCAACGAAGCTGCCGTTCCTTTCGGGATGGAAGCGACTCCGAATTCTCCGACATGGCCGGATGAGGATCTGGACATACTTATCAAAACAGGTGCCATCTCCATGTCGGACGAATCCAGGAAAGCCCTGCGCAAGTACGATTATTACTGGGAAAGCGCCGGGCGCACCCGCGATGAGAAGACAGGCTTTTTCTACGAGAACGACCGCATGTGGAAGTTCGTGAGCAGAGGCTTCCTCTGCCCGCCGTGGAAGAGCACGAAGATAGGCTGGGGTCGCGGTGCGGCAGGTCAGGGCGGCTGGAGCTACGGCCTTGGAATGGGCCTTCTGTGGTGCCCGGATTTCGAGCGCCACGTATTTACCGGCTGCAACGAGATGATACGCCAGTGCAGGGAAGAGCTTGAAAACCTGCACTACAAGAGCGTAGACGATCTGGAAAAGTTTACCTTCCTGCGCTCTGCCATAATAGTGCTGGAGGCCTTCGTCCGCTGCTGCGAAAGGTACGGAGATCTTGCCGAAAAGATGGCTGCCGAATGCAAGGACGAAAAGCGCAAAGCTGAGCTCCTTCAGATAGCTGAGACCTGCCGATGGGTCCCCGCTAATCCGCCCCGCAACTTCCGCGAAGCTGTCCAGTCGTTCTACTTCCACTGGTGCATGTGCATAGTCGGGACCACCCCCGGAGGCCGTTTCGACCAGTACATGGGCCCCATCTATGAGGCTGACAAAAAGGCCGGCCGCATAACCTACGAGGAGGGCCTAGAGCTTCTCGAATGCCTGCGCCTTAAGATCGCCTCCAGCCATGCGCTGTTCGGCGGGGCGGCGCAGCGCGAAAAGTGGGCGGGCGCTGCCAGATGGCACAACTTCATCATAGGCGGCACCGACAAGGACGGAAAGGACATCACTAACGACGTTACCTACCTGCTGCTGGACGCTGCCTACGAGACCCAGACCCCCCAGCACACACTGAGTTTAAGAGTACACGAGGGAACGCCGCCTGAGCTGATGCGCAAAGCCATGAAGCTCGTTCGCACAGGCCTTGGCATGCCGGCTTTCCTTTCAGAACGATCGTACAAGAACTTCATGATGAAGTACGGGATGACAGAGGAAGAAGCCAGCAGGTTCGTGTGCGCGGGCTGTCTGGACATAGAAGTCCCGGGAAGCTCGATCACCACGACCATAGGCATGTTCATAACGCCCTGCGTGCTGGAGCTTGCGGTGTTCGGCGGCAAGTTCCACAACGACGACGAGCAGCTGGGGCCGGTCACGGGATGCCTGGGCAGCTTTTCCGACTACGACAGCTTCTATGAAGCGTTCCTAAAACAGCTCAAATGGTGCATGAACATGGTGGGAGAGGAGCATCTTCCTATCCAGTATGCGCAGCAGCAGGCCTACCCGGACGTCTTCCAGAGCGTGTATTCCGAGGACGGCATCAAGGCTGGCAAGGATGTGCAGAAGCGCTGCTTCAAGTTCGACAACAGCTCGCTTCTTAACATGGTAGGCATAATCAATGTCGTCAACTCGCTGGCTTCGATAAAGAAGCTTGTGTTCGAAGACAAGGTCTGCGACGGCGCCACGATGATGGCGGCTCTTCGCGCCAACTGGGAAGGCTACGAGGATCTTCGCAAGGCCTGCCAGGATGCTCCGAAGTACGGCAACAACGACGACTACGTCGACTCCATAGCTTCCAGCGTGTTCAAAAACTACGCGGAGTTCACGAAGGATATCCCGAACATCCACGGCCATCCGATCATGCCTTCTGGGATCTCGATCACGGCTCACGCTCCGTCGGGCGCCTACATGGGCGCATCCCCTGACGGAAGAAAGGCCGGCGAGGCATTTGCGGACGGTTCGACGTCCCCGGTGCAGGGCACTGATGAGAACGGCCCGACTGCCGTGTTCCAGAGCGCTATGAAGCTTTCGCAGGACGATTTCAGCGCTATGCTTTTGAACATGAAGTTCCACAAGTCTGCGCTTAAGACCGACGAGGATCTGGACAAGCTTGGATCTATGGTAAAGACCTATCTCACAAACGGAGGAAAACAGGTCCAGTTCAATGTCGCCGATGCCGAAGTGCTTAAGGCGGCAAAAAAGGATAAAGAAACATATAAGAATCTTGTAGTGCGCGTGGCCGGCTACAGCTCGTACTTCGTGGTGCTCACACCGCAGGTCCAGGACGAGATAATCGCAAGGACAGCGCACGATCTATGATAATTCCGACAGGAGGTCCTATATGACTGACAGAATCAAGCGCATGAAAGAGCGCATAACCAATGTGCGCACATATCCGATCTGCACAGAGAAGATGAAGATCTTCCTGGATGACATGATCGCCCACGAAGGCTATCCCCTCATATGGCAGCGCGCCCATGCGATGGCGGAGTACTTCGACAAGAAGACCGTGTTCGTGCAGGAAGACGAGCTCATCGTGGGTAATTTCGCAAAGGTACCGATGGGGCTGGAATCTGTCGTTAACGGACCGACCTGGCCCGATGACGACCTGGACGAGCTCATAAAAGCAGGGGTGTTCGTGATGTCGGAAGAGGACCGCAAGGTCCTTCGCGAGTACGATGACTACTGGCGCCTCGGACGCGGCATGACCAAGGACGAGAAGCAGGGATTTTTCTTCGACAACGAGAAGTTTTGGAGCTTCATGCAAAGAGGTTTCCTCTGCCCGCCCTGGAGAGACAAGAAGATCGGCTGGGGCCGCGGAGCCGCAGGACAGGGCGGCTGGGGCATAGGCCTTGGCTACGGAATGCTGTTCACCCCGGACTTCGGATACAGCATAGGCACAGGTGTAGCGGAAGTCATACGCCAGTGCGAGGAAGAGCTCAAAAATCTAAAAATGTACGACCAGGACGGCGTAGAAAAATATATCTACTTGCAGTCCGCGCTTCTTGTGCTCCCCGCGTTCGTGCGCCTTTGCAAGAGATACGGCGACGCCTGCGAAGAGGCTGCTGCAAAGACCGAAGACCCCAAGCGCAAGGCGGAGCTTCTGCAGATGGCCGAGACCTGCCGCTGGGTGCCCGAAAATCCCCCGCGCACCTTCAGGGAAGCCATACAGTCCTTCTTCTTCTTCTTCAGCCTCTGGGCGATAGGAACCGCTCCCGGCGGACGCTTCGACGAATACATGGGCCCGTACTACGAGGCCGATGCCGCTGCCGGCCGCATAACCTACGACGAGGCTTTGGAGCTGGTCGAGTGCCTTCGCATGAAGATCATGGAGTACAACCAGATCGCCGGAGGCGCAAAACAGCGCGAAAAATGGGCCGGCATGGCTCGCTGGCACAACTTCATCATAGGCGGAACTGACCACGAAGGAAAGGATATAACCAACCCGGTATCCTATATGCTGCTCGACGCTGCTCTGGAGACCCAGACCCCGCAGCACACCATAACTCTCAGAGTACACGAGGGCACTCCCAAAGAGCTCATGCACAGGGCTCTGGAAGTCGTAAGGTCCGGCCTTGGAATGCCTGCTCTCATCTCAGAGAAGGCCTACAGGCAGTTCGCGCTGGATCTGGGCGCTTCCTGGGAGGATGCCAACGACTTTACGATCTGCGGCTGCCTCGACATGACCCTGCCCGGAAAGTCCCACGGCATGGCCATAGGCATGTTCGAGGTACCGTGCGTGTTCGAGCTGGCGATGTTCGACGGAAAGAACCCGGCGACAGGCATACAGTACGGCCCGAACACCGGCGAGCTGTCGTCCTTCAAAAACTACGACGACTTCTATAACGCCTTCCTGGAGCAGATGAAGCTCTGCATGAGCTATGTCTGCGAGGAGCACAATACCATCGCTTACCTGATGCGCACCAACTGGCCCGAGATATCCTACAGCATCTTCACTCCCGACGGCGTGAAGGTCGGAAAAGATATTCTTGCCAGAAAGAAGATGACGATACAGAATACCTCGCAGTTCAACTTCGTCGGAATGGCTAACACCGTCAATTCGCTGGCTGCGATCAAAAAACTGGTCTTCGACGAAAAGCTGGTAAGTCCCGAAAAGATGGAGGCTGCAATCAGGGCCAACTGGGTAGGTTACGAGGACGTAAGAAAGCTCTGCCTTGATGCTCCGAAGTTCGGAAACAACGACGACTACGTGGACGACATCGCGGTAAAGATGTTCAACGATCTTGCCGACCTTACGGCTACCTTCACGGATCTCGACGGTTATCCGGTGGTTCCTTCCGGTATATCCATCACTGCCCACGCCCCGGGAGGCGCGTACACAGGCGCAACTCCCGACGGCAGAGCCGCAGGAGAGACCTTTGCGGACGGCTCCACATCTCCGGTACAGGGTACCGACGTCAGCGGCTGCACAGCTGTGCTGCAGAGCATCATGAAACTTCCGGCACACCGCTATCAGGCCACTCTGCAGAATATGAAGTTCCACCCGTCCGCTCTTAAGAGCGACGAGGATCTGGATAAGCTCGGCGACATGCTTAAGGTGTACCTCACCCACGGCGGAAAGCACATCCAGATGAATGTCATCGACGCCGAGACCATGGTCGCAGCCAAAAAGGACAAGGTCACCTACAAGGATCTTGTGGTAAGAGTTGCGGGCTACAGCGCGTACTTCATTTCGCTTACGCCTCAGGTACAGGATGAGATAATAGCAAGGACTGCGCACGATCTGTAACGGTCTGCAGACTCGAAATGTTCGGAAGGGAGTGAATCATATGGAATTTCCGAAGTTTTCGATGGATGAGATGGAGATAAAAAAGAGCGACAGATGGCTCAGAGGAGTCACAATGGACTTCTTCAATTCTCCGATCACTTCAAAAGAGAACATGCTCAGGCTCTACCAGGGCAAGACCCCTTTGTGGATACCTTCGCCCGGCGAGTGGAACACCTTCAAGGTCGAGTGCGACCCTGAAAACATAGCCAGAAGCCCCAAGGGCGGCAAAGACGGCTACGGAGTAGAGTGGGAATGGGTAGAGATAGTAGGCGGCGCCACCGTAAGGCCGGGAAAGCCGCTCTGCCCGGATATCAACGAGTGGGAAAAATACGTAACTATCCCGGATCCCGACAAGTGGGACTGGAAGGGCTGCGTGGACGCGGTTAAGGAAAAGTTCGATCCCGAACGCATGACCCAGGTCGCCTTCGGGAGCTGCCTTTTTGAAAGACTCATCGCCATACTGGACTGCTCCGAGGCGCTGATAGCTCTGGTCGACGAGGATCAGCAGGAGGGCGTGCACCGCTTCTTCAGGGCTGTTACTGAGTACCGCAAGCGCTACTACGAGCTCAGCAAGAAATGGTACGACGCCGACATACTGAACTTCAACGACGACTGGGGCACCCAGAGGAGCCCGTTCTTCTCCTATGACACAGCAGAGGAGATGTTGGTGCCCTACGTGAAGGAATCAGTGGCCAAGGCTCACGAGCTGGGCTGCTACGTGGATCTGCACTGCTGCGGCAAGGTAGAGCCGTTGGTACCGCACTTCATAGAGGAAGGGATAGATTCCTGGGGCGGCCAGCCAATAAACGACAAGCCTATGCTTAAGCGCAAGTACGGCGATAAGATAGCCCTCACTCACGAGGTCGCTGTATCTCCGGACGCCTCCGACGATGATATAAAAGCCGCCGTACAGCAGTTCATGGATGAGTTCGGATACGACAACAGGTGCCTGAACTGGGGCCGCGACCGCAGGTTCGACCGCGAGCTGTACATTGCTTCCAGAAAGAACTTCGACCGCATGGTCGAAGAGGGGACCGCGATACTGTAGCATTCAGGGAGGTTCATTCATGAGATACGATTACAGCATATTCAACAAACTGCCGCTTACCGATCCTCCTGTCGGGATAAAGTACGAATACTTCAGGCCGGACTACGTAAAGCAGCTGCCTTTGGACGTGGAGTGTTCTTTCTGCGAACTTCTGCGCCGCGCCCAGACCGAAAAAGAGGCCTTCTACTTTTCCGCGGAAAACAAGGAGACCTGCGTAGGCAAAGGGCTTTTAGGCATGCTTCCTCCGGGTTCCGGGGCTTTCAACGGCGAGATGGGTCCGCGGCTGGGGGTATTCGGCTCCACAAGGGCGAATCTTCGCACCGGGCGCATGGTCCCTACCATTCAGCCGGGAGCCGTGAACTACGTGGTGTTCGCGCCTCTCGATAAGATGAATTTCGACCCGGACGTTATGGTATTCAGCGCTCCTCCTGAAGTCGGGGAGATGGTCATGAGGTCATTCTCCTACGACAGCGGTGAGCCATATCAGTCCAAGTGCACAGCTGTTGTGGGCTGCGCCTGGACCATGATATACCCGTACCTGGAGAACCGCATCAATTTCGTGCTTCCCGCACTTGTGCACGGCATGCACGGAAGGGAGCTTTATCCCTTCAACACCATGCTTATAGGCGTGCCCTTCAACTGCATAGGCACCATGCTTAAGAACCTGGAGGAGATGAAGCTGCACATGAGCGGCCACGCAAGCAGGCAGGCTTATCTTACCGAACTCGACGAGATCCTCACGGACCTTAAGATGAAGAACAGATAGGGCAGCAGGCGCACATATACGATGATAAAGGAAGAAGG
>JAFRXM010000024.1 GCA_017443515.1 Bacillota bacterium
AAGCTCCGCACAGAGCGCAGATCCCAAGCGCTATGTAGTAAAGAACGCCGACCACAGCCAGCGCTCCGTGGGCTTCGAAAGCCACGCCGCCGAACCTGTAGTTTACAGGCCATTCCCAGGCCGCGTCCGTATGGCCGCACAATATGACTCTGCGCCTGGGCGCAAAGCTGCTGTGCCTTACCGCAGTAACATTAGTTCCCTTTGCTTTCGGGAAGAAAGGATCCACCACAGGGATGTACAGGACGAACTGAAGAATAAAAAGGATCAGTGTCGCAAGGCCGAAAGCGATGCTAAGCCACGGGCTGATGAAAGACGCAAGGCAGCAGAGGCAGTCCAGCGGAGCGGAAAAATAGAGATAGCCGTAGAACGCGCCGGGATGCTCGTCGAAGGATTCCACCCGGACGTCCTCGCATCCGCCCTCGCTTTTCAGGATGCCCGCCATGTACTGAGCAGCCTCAAACTCGCCCTCGCTTCCGGGGGCGCGTTTCTTCATGCTGCGGCAGACGTGTTCTATCTGTTTTACGATGTATTCCGTGCTCCGGCGGCTCTGCGCCAGAAGACCGGAGAAAACCTCTTTCACTTTATTTCAGGAGATCTTTCCACTCTCCGATAATGCTGCGGTCCTTAAAGTAGTCTATGCGCATGGCCTTCTGCACGCGAGCAAGTGTGGCGTTGGTCTTTTCCCTGGCCTTTTCGGTGCCGGCCTTGATGATATCGTAGACACTGTCGATGTCGGCAGCCCACTTTGCTCTTTCTTCGCGTATGGGGCTGAGGTTCTTATCCAGCACGCTTATAAGGAACTTCTTGCAGGTGCCGTCCCCCAGACCGCCGCGGCGGTAATGGGCCTTGAGCTCCTCAAGGTTGGCGTACTCCGGGAGGAAGAGCGAAAAGTCTTCGTCTGTTGCGAAGGCGTCCAGATAAGTGAACACTACGTTGCCTTCGGTGTGGCCCGGGTCTTCTATGCGAAGGTGCGTAGGATCGGTGAACATCTTGCCGTTGACCTGCTTTTTGATGGTCTTGGCGTCGTCGGAAAGATAGATACAGTTGCCAAGGGACTTGCTCATCTTGGCCTTGCCGTCCACACCGGGAAGGCGGCGCTGCGTCTCGTTTTCGGGTATCATGGCCTGCGGCAGCACCAGAGTCTCGCCGTAGGTGCGGTTGAATTTTTCTACTATCTCGCGGGTCTGCTCTATCATGGGAAGCTGGTCCTCGCCGACGGGTACCACCGTGGCGTCGAACGCGGTTATGTCAGCCGCCTGAGACACCGGGTAGGCGAAGAAGCCTGCAGGAAGCCCCTCGTCGGCAAAGCCGCGCATCGCTATCTCGGCTTTTACGGTCGGGTTCCTGGAAAGGCGCGCTGTGCTGACCAGGTTCATGTAGTAGAACGTGAGCGCGTGCAGGGCCGGAAGCTGAGACTGCACGCAAATGGTGGTCTTTTCCGGGTCCAGACCTACGGAGAGGTAGTCCAGGACCACGTTTATTATATTGTCCCTGATCTTTCCTGGGTTGTCTGCGTTGTCAGTAAGAGCCTGATCATCGGCTATGAGTATGTTTATCTCGTCAAACTTGCGGGAGTTCTGAAGCTCCACGCGGCGCTTTAAGGAGCCCACGTAGTGGCCCAGGTGAAGGCGCCCTGTGGGGCGGTCCCCGGTGAGTATTATCTGCTTGTTTTCCTTATTATCCATGATGACCTCCATTAGTCTTTTCGCATCTATATTTTAACGCTGCGCCCTGAAGAAATCCAGTACGCGCGTGTTGAAATCCTTAGCTTCTTCGTAGGCGGAGTGACCGAATTCCGGGTACATGTATACGGGGCAGCCTAGTTTTTCGGCTATCTCCTCCGTACCCCGGGCAGTTACGATCTTATCCTTCGCGCCGCCCAGAACCAGGACGGGGCATTTTATCTCCGGGAGCCGATCGTAGGTATCGCAGCTTATGCAGGACTCTGCCAGTTTTATAAAGCGCTCCGGCGGGATGAACTTCTGCGTCTTCATAACTATCGAAAACAGCCTCGAATAGCGCTTTATGTACTCGTCGGAATAGAGCTTTTGCATCTGGTCGTCGACGAGCGTCCGGTAATCGTTCTGCTCCGCAAGCTCCACCCAGCGCGCTATCACCGCCTCCACCGTCGGGTTGCTGCGGCTTAGCGTGACGGCAAGCACCATGCTTTGCACCAGCTCCGGGTGGTCCAAAGCCAGGTACTGGGCTATCATGCCGCCCTGCGAAACGCCGAATACGTCAGATTTTTGTATGCCAAGGCTTTGCATGTTCTGCGCGATATCGTCCGCGAAGTCCTTTACGGAAAATCCTTCGGGAATGGGGTCGCGCCTGTCGAAGACCCAGACCCTGTAATCTTTGGCGAAGATCTTGTACGATATCGCAAGAGGCAGGCCTGCGCCTTTTACGGGGCGCAGATTGAGCCCCTGTATCATTATAAGGTCCCTGCTGCCGCTGCCGAAACTTATGCAGTCGGTGCGGGCTCCGCCGGTATCTATTGTGAATTCTCTGGCGTTGTACAGCATGTCTGTTGCTCTGCTATTTTGCGGCTGCCGCGTCCGGTGCCGATTCCGCGATGGCGCACAGCGCTGCGTAGAATTCCGGGAACTGGCGGTCTAACCGGAGGACCTTGCCGGAGGCGTCGGTGAAGCAGTTCTCCGAACTTGCGGTAAGCACGGTGCGGCCGGCTTCGTTCTTCATGACGTAGCGCAGCTTGAGCCTCGCGCCGCGGACCTCCTCCAGGGATACGTCTATGGAGATCTTCTCCGGGAAAGTGGTGGTCTGCCTGAATTTGCAGGAGATAGCCGCGACCGGCGAGACTATGCCCATGGCCTCGATCCTGTCCAGACCCCAGCCAATCTGCTCCAGAAAGTCGATGCGGGCTTCCTCCATCCAGCGCACGTAGTTGGAGTGGTGCGTGATGCCCATGCGGTCGGTCTCGTAATATCTGACGGTGTGAATGTACGGTGTCATAATGCTCCTTTATCAGACGACCTGGAAGATCAGGAACTTCAGGTACTCGGTCTCGGGGACGCCCCAGAGGATGGGGTGGTCCGGCGACTGGCGGCGCTCCTCGATCTGGCGCAGCTGCACGCCCGCGTCCTTAGCGGCGTCCGCGAGCATCTTCCTGAAGAGCTCCGCGGTCATGAAATGGCTGCACGAGCAGGTAGCGAGATACCCACCGCGCGGCAGTATCTTCATGGCTTTGAGGTTTATCTCCTTGTAGCCCTTGTATGCGTTCTTTACTGTGGCACCGCTTTTGGTGAAAGCGGGCGGATCCAGTATTATGTAGTCGAAGGGGTGCTTTTTTGAGGCGGCGAGCTCCGTAAGATAGTCGAACACGTCCGCCTGCACCGTTTCTGTTTTGTCAGAAAGCCCATTGAGTTCTATGTTTCTGCGGGTCTGGGCGATGGCGTCGGCAGAGATGTCGACCGCGGTCACGCGGGCCGCGCCGGCCTTTGCGCAGTTCAGCGCAAAGGCGCCGGTATGCGTGAAGCAGTCGAGCACACGCATACCGGCCGCGAGCTTGCTCGCGGCGGCGCGGTTGTACTTCTGATCCAGGAAGAACCCTGTCTTCTGCCCGTTCACAAAATCGATGTCGTAAAAAACTCCGTTCTCGTTTATCGTAACGTGTCCGCTGTCCCGCTCTTTACCCGCAGGCCCCAGCCACTCCGCTTCGTAATACCCTTTTCCCTGCTCCAGGCCTTCCTTAAGTCTCAGCGCAGCTTCGTTCCTCTCGTAGATACAGCGCACTGAAACACCGCGCTCCGCCAGTGTCTGCGCAAGAAGCCTGTATATCAGGTCTTTTCTTCGCTCTATTCCAAGGCTTAAGACCTCGGTAACAAGCACGTCTTCGAACTTGTCCACGGTAAGCCCCGGAAAGCTGTCGGCCTCGCCGAATACCAGCCTGCAGCACCCGAAGTCCTCCCCCATGACAGTCCTGCGGTAGTCCACCGCGTACTCCACGCGCCTCCTCCAGAAGGCCTCGTCGAACCTGTCATTGGTATTCCTCGAGATTATCCTGACCCTGATCTTGGAATTGTCGTTTATAAACCCGGCGCCCATCCAGCTGCCTTTTTCGGTGAAAACGTCGACGATATCTCCGTTTTCGTAAGCACAGTCCGGCCCCGACGTTTCCTCGCCGTAGACCCAGGGGTGCCCTGACTTAAGCAGCCTTTCGGCCTTCTTGTTGCAAATGACCTTCGGATACGGTCGTTCCATGAAAACCCTCCGCTAGTTCCTGAGGCTGTGTATAGGTGCAGGGATCCTGCCGCCGCGGTCCACGAATGTCTTGCAGGACCTGGTGCTTACAGGCATCACCGGGCCGGAGCCTAAAAGCCCTCCGAACTCCACCACGTCACCGACCTTGCAGCCCGGCGCGGGTATCACCCTCACGGCTGTGGTCTTGTTGTTTATCATGCCTATAGCTGCCTCGTCGGCTATGATGCCGGAGATAGTCTCGGCCGTAGTGTCGCCTGGGATCGCTATCATGTCGAGCCCTACAGAGCAAACACAGGTCATGGCTTCGAGCTTTTCTATCGTAAGAGCTCCGCTCTTTGCGGCGCGTATCATGCCCGCGTCCTCGGACACCGGGATGAACGCTCCGGAAAGCCCTCCAACGTTGGACGAAGCCATTACTCCGCCCTTCTTGACCGCGTCGTTGAGCAGTGCCAGCGCCGCCGTAGTGCCCGGCGCGCCGACGCTCTCAAGGCCCATTTCTTCTAATATATCCGCAACGCTGTCGCCCACGGCTGGCGTAGGCGCAAGCGAAAGATCCACTATGCCGAACGGCACGCCCAGCCTTGCCGAAGCCTCCTGGGCTACCAGCTGGCCCATGCGCGTTACACGGAATGCGGTTCGCTTTATGGTCTCTGCTACCACGTCGAATGGCTGCCCCTTGCAGGACTGCAGAGCGTGATGCACCACGCCCGGCCCGGACACGCCGACGTTTATCACGCAGCCCGGCTCCCCTACTCCATGAAAAGCGCCTGCCATGAACGGATTGTCCTCCACCGCGTTGCAGAACACCACCAGCTTGGCGCAGGCAAAGCCACCGCGGTCAGCTGTCAGCTCCGCTGCTTTTTTTATCGTGCGCCCCATCAGCGCAACGGCGTTCATATTGATACCTGCCTTGGTGGAGCCGATGTTCACGGAAGAGCACACCTTGTTGGTAGTGGCCAGCGCCTCGGGTATCGCTGCGATAAGCGCCCTATCGCCGCCGGTAAAGCCTTTCTGAACAAGCGCCGAAAAGCCCCCGATGAAGTCTATCCCGAGGGTGTCGGCGGCGCGGTCCATGACCTTTGCAAAAGGCACGTAGTCCTCTGTTTTGCAGCTCTCGCAGGCGATCGCCACGGGTGTCACCGAGACGCGCTTGTTTATTATCGGAATGCCGAACTCGCGCTCTATAGCCTGTGCTGTCGGCACCAGTTTTTCTGCCTTGCGGCAGATCTTTTCGTATATATTGCTGCAGCAGACATTCGGGTCCGGATCGGCACAGTCGCGCAGGGATATACCCATCGTGACCGTCCTTATATCCAGGTGCTGCTGGCTTATCATCTCTATCGTAGAGAGGATCTCATTCGTAGTAAGCATTTTTTTTTTGCCTTTTATCTGTATTTCAAAAACCGTGCATGCCTGGGGCGTTTATATCCGGTGCATCGCATCGAAGATCTCCTCGCGCTGCATGTGGATCTCCATGCCGCTCTTTTTGCCGTATTCCTCGAGCCTTTCAGCTATCTGCCCGAAATCCAGGCTGCTGGTATCGATGTCCACCAGCACAACCATGGTAAAGTACTCCTGCAGGATCGTCTGGTTGATGTCCAGTATGTTTACCCCGGCCTCCGCCAGCACGCCGCAGACCCCTGCGGTGATCCCGACCTTGTCTTTGCCGACTACGCTAAGTATGCATTTTTTCATAATTTCATTACCCTTCGCCGATTCCGGCGCCTTTTCAGGAATGTCCAGCCTCTATCAGGATACAACAAAACGCAGCATCGCTGATGTGCCTATAAAATAATACCACATATACCAAAAGCCCCGCAAGCCTAAACGGCCGGCGGGGCCGGAAAAAACAGATCAAACAAGTTAGTACACAGTTTGCTCTTTTTTCCCCATAACTGTAGCAATGAACACAAGTTCCGGACGCTGAAAAACATGAAAAGTGCGGTTTAAAAGGGCCAAAATGGTAATTTCTGGATTTTTGCAGCGCTCGTGTTTTTGAAAATCCACACTATTAGTGTGTATTCTGGCAGACAACCTCAATTCATCCTTGTGTTCAGTGCTACAAGACACCCATTTTTCCAGGGAACTGTTTACTCTCAGTCGACTTCTGCTTCGCCAAACAGATCTGAACCTGTGTCTTTACACCCCGGGACACGCTACAGCAGTATAGTCTCTATAATTTTTCTCACATCCTCGGACGAAAGCGGATTTTGCGAGCTTTCAAACGTGCATATCAGGTCCCTTCCTGGAATCATTCCATTAGAAATATAATCCGAGATCTTTTTCAGAGCAGTATTCAGATAATCCGGGTTGTCCATCATGCCGAAGTGCTCCCAGTAGATCTCTTTCATGTCCCGCAGGCGCAGGATCGTGAAATCCGGAAAGACTGCATAGTACTTATTGTTCAGGTAAAGCGGCTTTTCGTAGAGATACGCCAGACCGTTTGCATGCAGCAAGTTTGCAATTATCGCCTCAGATTTTGACCTGACACAGTCTCCACGAGCTGTCATGACCATAGGTTCACCCCCGTATCGCGGAACTTCCGGACCTTTGCTCTGCATCCATTCCGAAATGATCTGATCTTTGGGAATGTAGATATCCGAACAATATGGGATGAACGCCGGATCTAGGGTCTGCGCCGCATCGGTCTCCTCAAGTCCGGTGTGCTGCGCTAAAAAACTTTCTGCCGCGTAGCCGCTGACATTATCATACATCGCAGACACTTACGACCTCGATATTCCGATGCAAGGATTTGCGGCTTCCGCCTTTTCCAGCTTGCGGCGCTGCGTGTCGTAGTGGTAGAGGTTGTAGGACAGCAGGTCGCGGATCTCCACCTCTTTGTTGTTGACCTGCCGTATGGCGTCCGTGAGGCGGCCGGTGTCGCTGACCTGGTCCGCCGGCACCAAAAAGACCTCGTGGACTGAAGACGGGATGATGTAGATATCTCCTCCGAGCTTTTCCGCCGCCATCTCAAGGACCCCGGGGTAAAGCAGCACCGCTGCGCCCCCTACACCAAAGCAGTTTGTCAGGATCGCCATTCCGGAATCTCCGGCCGGATCCAGCCGAGGCGGCAGAATGATGCCGCTGTTCTGCACGGCGTCCTCGTGGAGCCGTTCCTCGGTTATCCCCCAGCTTTCCATAAGGCCGCGGCTGACCATGGCGCTCCACAGGTCCCGGCCGTTCGTTGCCGACAGCACGTGGTACGTCAGCGCCATGTCCTCTATGTCGCGGTGCGGCAGCATTTTCAAAAGCTCGCGGTTGGTGGCCCGGTAACTGAGGCGCATGAAGAGCCGCCTTCTGACCTTTTCGTAGTCCTCCATGAACAGATCATCGTCGCTTCCGGGAGGCCGCATCACAGCCATCTTCGCCATGCCTGCCATGATCTCATCGAGCTCTGCGCCGTTCAGGTAAAGATCATACAGCTCGTTGAGGTTGATCTCCGCCGCGATAGCCTGCCCCTCTTTTCTTACGGAAAGCCCGGTGTGCTTTGAGCCCAGCTTTACGGCGCTGCGCATGTAGACGTTTGCGTCCTTGTATTCCTCCGGAAGGTGAGCTTTTATGCCCTCCGATGCCCACTTTTTAAAACCCTCGAAATCCATTCTTTCCACGTGATGCTCCTCCTGTTATTTCTATCGTTTACATATTTTGTCTGCTGCGAACAACACAGTTATACCACATCTCCGCTTGCATTTCAATACAATTTTTACATAATTTACCTGATGAAAAATGGGGACGGTTCTGGTTTTCATTTTGGCAATTATTGGCATTTACAAAACTCCGAACCCAAATTAAAAAGAGCGGCCCTGGTTCTTCCCAGGACCGCCGAAATAGTTTGTTACCAGTTATTTCCAAAATGAAAACCAGAACCGTCCCCGATTTTCACTTGAAGTATTTTGCAGCTGCGGCGAAGAGTTTTATGTCGTACTCGCCGGGCACGTTGCGATACAGGCCTGCACCTATACGCTCGGAGTGGCCCATCTTGCCGAACACCCTGCCGTCGGGCGAGGTTATGCCTTCGATAGCCATTGCTGAGCCGTTCGGGTTGAAGTGTATGTCCGCAGTCGCCTGGCCGTCCAGGTCCACGTACTGCGTAGCCACCTGGCCGCCGGCTATCAGCTGCTCTATCTGCTGCGGGCTTGCAATAAAGCGACCTTCGCCGTGCGAGATAGGAACGTTGTAGATCTCGCCGGGCTGCGTCAGCGCCAGCCACGGGCTCTTGTTGCTCGCCACGCGGGTGCGCACTATCCTGGACTGGTGCCTTGCTATGGTGTTGAACGTCAGCGTCGGGCTGTCTGCGTCCGCATCAACTATCTTTCCGTAAGGCACGAGCCCCAGCTTTACGAGAGCCTGGAAACCGTTGCAGATGCCCAGCATCAGGCCATCGCGCTTTTCGAGGAGTTCTGTCACCTGCTCTTTTACCGCTGCGTTGCGGAAGAACGCGGTGATGAACTTGGCGCTGCCTTCGGGCTCGTCGCCGCCGGAAAAACCGCCCGGGATGAATATGATCTGCGCCTCAGCCGCAGCCTTTGCAAACGCGTCCACGCTTGCGGATACCGCGTCCGCCGTGAGGTTGCGCAGCACCATGATCTGCGGATCCAGGCCCGCGTCAGCCGCAGCCTTTGCGCTGTCGTACTCGCAGTTGGTGCCGGGGAACACCGGGATAAGTATCCTGGGCTTTGCCACCTTTACCGCGGGTACTGGCCAGCTTTCGGCCTTGTATTCTGCGTTGCAAACCTCGCCTATATCCTGGCTGATGTTGCAGCTGTATATGTTTTCGAGCCTGTTTTCGTACTCTGCAGTGATGGTCTCAAGGCCAACGCTCTCCTCGCCGAGCTTGAGGATGGGCTCCTCCGTGGTGCGGCCCAGGAAGCCTATGCTTACGCCGTCGGGCTTGTTTTCGGGCTTGAAGATCCCGTCCGGAGCCTCGCCGAGCTCCACTATGAAGCTGCCGTAGTCGTAGGCGAAGAGCCTGTTGTCCACCGCCACGAGGCTGTCGTCGAACTTGAAGCCTATCCCGTTTCCGAGGCACATCTTGAATACCGCCTCCGCGTCGCCGCCCATGCCGGGTGTGTAGCACGCCAGCACCGCGCCGCGCCTTTGCAGCATGTTGACATATCTGAAGACCTTCAACAGCGCCTCAGCCTGCGGCAGCCCGTCCTTTCCGAGCTTCGGAGCTATGCGCAGCACCGAGCTTCCGGCCTGCTTGAATTCCGGGCTTATGATGTTTTCCGCCTTGTCCGCCGTTACCGCAAACGACACCAGCGTCGGCGGCACGTGGATATCCTCGAACGAGCCGGACATGGAGTCCTTGCCGCCTATTGCCGCAACTCCCAGTTCCTTCTGGGCCCTGAACGCACCGAGCAGCGCCGCCATCGGCTGGCCCCACTTCACGCTGTCCTGCCCGAGTTTCTGGAAGTACTCCTGGAAGGTAAGGTAGACGTCCTTGTATTCCGCGCCGCTTGCCACAAGCTTGCAGACCGATTCCACGACCGCAAGGTACGCGCCGTGGTAGGGCGAGGACTCCGTCAGGAAGGGGTTGTAGCCCCAGGACATCAGCGATACGGTGTCGGTGTGGCCCCTCTCCACGGAGATCTTGTGCGCCATGGCCTGCACCGGCGTCATCTGGTACTTGCCGCCGAAGGGCATCAGCACCGTGCCCGCACCGATCGTGGAGTCGAAGCGCTCCGAAAGGCCGCGCTTGCTGCAGCAGTTGAGCTGCTTTGCCACTTCGAAGTACTTGTCCACGAAGGTCTCGGCCTCTATCTTGCGCCTCTGCATCCAGTACTTAGGCACTTCTACGTCTATATGTTTTTCCGCACCGTTGGAGTTTAAGAACTCGCGGCTTATATCTACTATCGCTTTGCCGTTCCAGTTGAGCACCAGCCTGGGCTCTTCGGTGACGACCGCCACCTGCACGGCCTGAAGGTTCTCCTTTCCGGCAAGCTCTATGAAGGCCGGAACGTCTTCCGCCGCCACGACTACAGCCATTCTCTCCTGGCTCTCGCTGATGGCAAGCTCCGTTCCGTCCAGACCCTCGTACTTTCTTGGCACCGCGTTGAGGTCCACGCAAAGGCCGTCCGCAAGTTCGCCTATGGCTACGGACACGCCGCCCGCGCCGAAGTCGTTGCAGCGTTTTATCATGCGGGCCGCCTCGGGATTCCTGAAGAGCCTCTGAAGCTTTCTTTCCTCAGGCGCGTTACCTTTCTGGACCTCCGCTCCGCAGTTTTCCACGGAGTGCACGTCGTGAGCCTTGGAAGAGCCCGTAGCTCCGCCTATGCCGTCGCGCCCTGTGCTTCCGCCCAGGAATATGACCGCGTCCGTTGGAGCCGGCCTTTCCCTGCGCACGTTTGCCGCCGGAGCAGCCGCTATGACAGCGCCTATCTCCATGTGCTTTGCCGCATATCCCGGGTGGTAGAGCTCATCCACTATACCGGTAGCCAGGCCTATCTGGTTGCCGTAGGACGAATAGCCCGCAGCGGCGGTTGTTACCAGCTTCCTCTGCGGAAGCTTGCCGGGTATGGTCTCGCTTATTGGAAGTGTCGGGTCCGCCGCGCCTGTGATGCGCATGGCTCCGTATACGTAGGACCTTCCGGAGAGCGGATCTCTTATGGCTCCGCCTATACATGTGGCGGCGCCGCCGAAGGGCTCTATCTCCGTCGGGTGGTTGTGAGTCTCGTTCTTAAAGAGCAGCAGCCAGGGCTCCGTCTTTCCGTCGACGTCCACATCCAGCTTTACCGTGCAGGCGTTGATCTCCTCGGATTCGTCGAGCTTGTCCAGCATGCCTTTTGCCTTTAGGTACTTGGCGCCGATGGTGCCAAGATCCATGAGGCATATCGGTTTGGTGCGGCCAAGGTCCTTTCGCACCGCAAGGTAATCCTCCCAGGTCTGCTGAAGCAGCGGATCTTCGAAATGCACGCTGTCTATTATGGTGCCGAAGGTGGTGTGCCTGCAGTGGTCGGACCAATATGTATCTATTACTTTGATTTCTGTGATGGTTGGGCAGCGGCCCTCGGTCTTAAAGTACGCCTGGCAGAACTTGATGTCCGCAAGGTCCATGGCAAGGCCGTTGTCCTTTATGAACTGCGCAAGGCCGGCTTCATCAAGATCGTTGAAACCGTCCAGTACCGCCACGCTTTCCGGGATGCTGTAGGCCATGACCAGAGTTTCCGGCACGTCCAGCGAAGCCTCGCGGGCCTCCACCGGGTTGATGACGTACTTTTTGATCTCGGCAAGCTCTTCGTCGGAAACGTCGCCGTACAGCGCGTACACCTTGGCAGAGCGCACCAGCGGCCTGTCCTCCTGCGATATCAGCTGTATGCACTGGGCCGCGGAATCCGCACGCTGATCGAACTGGCCGGGCAGAAACTCCACGGCAAAGACCTTCGCCCCTTCAAGATCGGGCTTTTCGGTGCAGATGTCCACCTGCGGCTCCGAAAATACCGTGGTCTTGGCGTACTCGAACAGCTCGGGGCGGATATTCTCCGCGTCGTAGCGGTTCAGTATGCGCACGTCCGTGATGCCTTTTACGCCAAGAAGCTTGTTTGCTTCGATCAGAAGCGTCCTTGCCTCGTGCGCGAATTCCTTCTTTTTTTCCGCATATACTCTGTAGACCATAACAGGCTCCTTATTTCAACGCTTTGAGCGCTTTTGCTCCGATGTCTTTTCTGCAGTACGCATTGCTGAAGTGGACCTTTTCCACTATCTTATAGGCTTCTTTTATAGCTTCGGGCAGGTCCTCTGCGACTGCTGTGCAGCCCAGCACGCGGCCGCCGTTGGTCACCAGCTTGCCGTCCTTGAAGGCTGCTCCTGCCACGTAGACCTTGTCCTTCACCTCGTCTTCTATAACGAGCTCCTTGCCCTTCTCGTAGCTTCCGGGGTAGCCGTCGGAAGCCACCACCACGCAGCACGCGGCGCCGTCGGAGAACCTTACGGTTATATTGCCCAGCCTTTCTTCTGTGACCGCCATCATTATGTTCAAAAGGTCGCTCTTAAGAAGCGGCAGCACCACCTGTGTCTCCGGGTCGCCGAAGCGGCAGTTGTATTCTATAACTTTGGGGCCGTCCTTGCAGAGCATGAGCCCGAAGTACAGGCAGCCTTTGAATGTGCGTCCTTCCTTGTTCATGGCTTCCATGGTGGGAAGGAAGATCTCCTTCATGCAGCGGTCCGCGATCTCCTTTGTGTAGTACGGATTTGGAGCTATGGTGCCCATGCCGCCGGTATTGAGGCCCTTGTCACCGTCCAGGGCGCGCTTATGGTCCATGGAGGATACCATGGGTACCATCGCCTTACCGTCGGTAAAGCTAAGCACCGAAACTTCGGGGCCTTCCAGGAACTCCTCTATTACTATCTGGTTGCCGCTGGCGCCGAACTTCTTGTCCTCCATGATGGAGACTATGGCTTCTTCTGCCATCTCGCGGGTCTCGGCTATGACTACGCCCTTGCCTAAAGCCAGGCCGTCGGCCTTTACGACTGTGGGTATGGGGCAGGTCTTTACGTATTCCAAAGCCTTCTTGGCGTCGTCGAACACTTCGTAGGCGGCGGTGGGTATGCCGTATTTCTTCATGAGGTCCTTGGAGAAGACCTTGCTGCCCTCTATGATGGCGGCGTTCGCCCTGGGGCCAAAGCACGGTATTCCGGCGGCCTCGAGCCTGTCCACGCAGCCGTCCACGAGCGGGTTGTCTGGAGCAACAACTGCGTAATCAACGCCGTGTCCTACGGCAAACTCCACTATCTTATCCAGCTCGGAAGCCTTGATATCCACCAGCGTTGCGTCTTCCGCCATGCCGGCGTTTCCGGGCAGAGCGTAGAGCTCCTTTACGGTCTTGTTTTCCCTTATCTTCTTGATGATGGCGTGCTCTCTGCCGCCGCTTCCAACTACAAGGACTTTCATCTCAGCGCTTCTCCCTTCAGTTATTTCCTGTCTTTTCTAAATATGTTGTTCTAAGCATGTTCCATTCCAGGTCCAGATCGTCGTGGGCCTTGTAAAGCGGATCCCTCCAGTAGAACTGGTAGTCCGTCGGACCGTCAGGGTAGTTGTAGCCCATCTGCTTGCGCAGCAGCTGGTAGCGCGGCTCGTCCCCTCTCCAGCCGGAGTGGGCGTCGCCTACGGTATCGTTGACCCTGCAGTTAGGAGCGAGCTTTCTGAACTCCTCGATCTGGCTCTTGGGTATGCCTGTGTGGTTTCCTATCCACAGCCTTTCCAGCTGCGTAAGCCCGAAGATGGGGCTCAGGTCCTTCAGCCTTGGATTGTGGCAGATGTTGAGGTGCTTCAGTTCGTGCATCTCCGACAGCGGCGAAAGATCGGTTATCCAGCTGGTGAAGATCTCGAAGAACTCCAGGTGCGTGCAGTTCTTGATGGGCGAAATGTCGTGGACGTCGCCCCACATGACTATGAACACCTCAAGCTTGGGCATATATTGTACAAAATCGATGTATTTGAGTTTTTCGTTGTGGCCGATGTCCAGGTACTTGACGTCTGTGCAGTACTTGAGCGGTTCTGCTGTGGCCGGTGTGAGCGATCCTGCAGTCTCCGGGGCGCTTGCGAGTATCTTTTCCACGTCCGTGCGCACCGAATAGACCTTGCCAAGCCACACGCGCCAGACCACCTTGATATCCGGGAAATCGTCGCGGATGGCAGCCATGTGCTCGTTGTCTACGTTGCAGGTGTCCATGTCGAGCCAGGTGAGTTTAGGCATGCACGCGATGACCTCGCGCACCGCCGCGCCCTGGTCGGTCATCTTTCTCTGGTGGAGATCCAGCTTTTCGGCGTTCATGCTTACGATCTTGTCGAAGAAGCTGAAGCGGTAGTCCACTGTAAAGTCCGGGTGGTCTTTCTGGAACGCGTAGACTTCGGGCAGCTTGCTGTAGCCCTCAAGGTCGGTGCCGAAATCCACGGTCTTAAGCCCCGGAAGGTGCGTCATCACCATGTTCAGCTGGCTGAATGCCTCCTGCGAGGGCTCGCTGATCTCGGCCTTTTCCGCGCCTATGGTAACGGGCGATCCGGCTATGTCCACGGTGCCTTTGAACTCGACGTCCGGGTACTCCTGAATAAGGCGGCTGAACTCTGCAGCCTTCTCGTTATCCAGCGTGAGGACGCCTACGACATCCCAGCCCGGATAGTCCTTGTGGAAGGCCTCCAATTCGTCCGCCGTCCACTTCGAAAGATCCAGCTTGACGGTATCGAGGTCCCTTATGTATTTCGCGTGCTCGCCGGCTATTGCAAGCGCTTCCTCGCGGCCGAAAGCCGAAAGATCCGCCACCTTTGCGGCCTCGTCGTAGGAAGCCCCTTCCGGAAGCCCTACACCGTAGTGCACCGCTATCTCCGGATGAGCCGAAGCCCACTCGTATATCTGTTTGTAGCATTCGCTGCCGGTAAGATCAGCCTCCTTAAGAGCCTTGAACTTCTCCAGCTTTTGCACTTCGCTTTCCGTAACCGGAAGCGCTATGCTTTCCGCGTTGGAAAAATAGATGCCATTTTTAAAGATCAGCAGGCTGTTGCTAAGTACGAGGGAAAGGAACGCTACTATCAGCAGCGCGACCACCGCGATGAGCCCTTTTGCCCACGGGCGGAGCCCCTTTTTGCTTTGATTCATTTCAGATACTTGATCAGACATAATAAACCCTTAACGACGCAATATTGTAAGATATATTATATCAAATACATAGAGCAACTGCAAAACAAAACTGCTGCGGCGCCTTGACAAAAACCCGGGCGCGGACTATAATTGAGAACGATTCTCAATTTCAAAAAGCAGGAGGAAACACGATGGATCCACGCGCGAATTACAGGACAAAACAGAGGGAGATGCTTATAGGCTACCTTAAGACTGTACCCGGAGTCCACATCACAGCCAGCGACGTCTGCGAGTACTTCAGAACGCACGGCGCTCCCATCAGCCAGGCTACCGTCTACAGGCAGCTGGAAAAGCTCGTTGGTGAAGGCGTGCTCAACAAGTACATCATCGACGCCGGCAGTCCCGCCTGCTTTGAGTATGTGAGCGCAGATTCCCACAGCGGCGGAGAGGTCTGCTTCCACTGCAAGTGCGAAAAGTGCGGAAAACTCATACACATGCACTGCGAAGAGCTGGAGGAGATCCAGGCTCACTTAAGCGCGGAGCATCATTTCAAGTTAGACCCGATGCGTACGGTCTTCTACGGCCTGTGCGAGGAGTGCAGAATATGAAAAAGATAATTGCTGTCATTGAAGCCGCAGCGCTGCTTATAGGGAGCCTCGCCTCGTGCGGTACCGGCGGCAAAACGCCTTCCGGCAGCGGCAAGCCCCACATAGTAACGACTATCTTCCCTGAATACGACTGGGTCATAAATATACTCGGAGATGATCCGGCTGGCGCCGATGTCACGATGCTGCTCGACAACGGCGTGGACCTTCACAGCTTCCAGCCCACTGCAGCGGACATACTCAGCATAGCTACCTGCGACATGTTCATATACGTCGGGGGCGAGTCCGATAAGTGGGTGGAGGACGCGCTGAAAAAGTCGACGAACAAGGACATGGTCATAATAGACCTGCTTGAAGTTCTCGGCGACGCCGCAAAGGAAGAAGAGATGACCGAAGGCATGCAGGAAGAAGAACACGAGCACGAGCACGAAGACGAAGGCCCGGAATACGACGAGCACGTATGGCTGTCGCTTAAAAACGCCGCAGTTCTTACGGAAAGCATCTCGCAGGCCATACAAAAGCTCGACCCGGCAAATGCGGAAATCTACAGGAAAAACACCGCCGCCTACATAGAAAAGCTAGATGCGCTGGACGCGCAGTACAAGTCCGCGGCAGACAGCGCCAGGTTCAAAACGCTGCTCTTCGGCGACCGCTTTCCCTTCCGCTATCTTACGGACGACTACGGTCTTAAGTACTACGCCGCGTTCTCCGGCTGTTCGGCCGAGACCGAGGCCAGTTTTGAGACCATAAGCTTCCTTGCGCAGAAGATGGACGAGCTTTCTCTTCCCGCTGTCATGACCATAGAAAAGACGGACCACAGGATAGCCGAGACTATCGTGCGCAGCACTACGGCTAAGGACCAGAAGATACTCACGCTCGACTCGATGCAGTCAGTTACCGCAAAGGACGCCGCGGGCGGCGCCACATACCTTTCCATCATGGAAAACAATCTGTCCGTCCTTAAGGACGCTCTTAACTAGGAGGCTTTTATGGCTCTACTGACAGTTTCAGACCTGTCGCTCGGCTACGAATCGCACGCCATAGCAGAAGGCATCAGCTTTACGGTGAACGCCGGCGATTACCTCTGCATAGTGGGTGAAAACGGTTCCGGCAAGACGACCCTGATGAAGACCCTGCTCCGCCTGCAGGATCCGATAAGCGGCAGCATAACAACAGGCGACGGCCTTAAAAGAAGCGAGATAGGCTACCTGCCGCAGCAGACCGCCATCCAGAAGGATTTCCCCGCGTCCGTGCGCGAGATAGTGCTCTCGGGGTGCCAGGGGCGCTGCGGGTTCAGGCCGTTCTACAGCAAGGAAGAAAAGCTACTTGCGGAAAAAAACATGGAGCGCATGGGCGTGACAGCGCTTGCGGACCGCTGCTACCGCGAGCTTTCCGGCGGACAGCAGCAGCGCGTCCTTTTGGCAAGGGCTCTTTGCGCTACTGGAAAGGTCCTGCTTTTGGACGAGCCCGTATCAGGGCTGGATCCCAAAGTCACCGCGGAGATGTACAGCCTCATCGCGCAGCTCAACCGCGAAGGGCTTACGGTCATCATGATAAGCCACGACATAGCGGCTGCCGTAAAGTACGCAAGCCACATCCTGCACATAGGGGCAAAGGTATTCTTCGGCACCCGCGACGAGTACCTTGGAAGCGAAGCCGGAACGAACTTCCTTACGCAGCAGAAAGGAGGCGGCGCAGATGTTTGAGAAACTAGCTCTGTATCTTCAGTATCCCTTCGTCCGCTACGCTCTGATAGTCGGGGTGCTTATTGCACTCTGCTCTTCCCTGCTCGGCGTGACTCTGGTGCTGAAAAGGTTCTCTTTTATCGGCGACGGGCTCTCGCACGTGGCGTTCGGCGCCATGGCGATAGCGGCAGTCCTCAACCTTTCGAACGACATGCTGCTGATCCTTCCGATAACTGTCATCAGCGCAGTGCTTCTGCTGCGCACAGGGCAGCACACCAGGATCAAGGGCGACGCCTCTATAGCCATGATATCCGTAGGGGCGCTGGCCTTCGGCTACCTGATCATGAACATCTTTTCGACCTCGTCGAATATATCCGGAGACGTGTGCAGCACCCTGTTCGGCTCCACTTCCATACTGACCCTCAGCAAGACGGAAGTCTGGCTGAGCGCTGCGCTTTCGGTGCTGGCGGTCATGATCTTCGTGCTGTTTTACAACAAGATATTCGCCGTGACTTTCGACGAGGATTTCGCAAGAGCCAGCGGCATAAAAACGAATGCTTATAACCTGATGATAGCAGTGGTCATCGCTGTCATAATTGTTCTGGCCATGAACCTGGTAGGATCGCTGCTGATCTCTGCCCTGGTCATCTTCCCGGCACTGTCCGCGATGAGGATCTTTAAAAGCTTTAAGAGCGTTACCATATGCTCCGCAGTGCTTTCTGTCATCTGCGCGCTTCTTGGGATCATCATCTCCATACTGGCCGGAACACCTGTAGGCTCCACCATCGTCGCCGTAGACGTGGTGGCGTTTGCGCTGTGCTATGCAACAGGGATAATTGCGGGGAGGGCCAAAAAATGAAAAGGTTGCTGAGTCTCATCCTCTGCCTGGCGATGGTACTGACCTTCGCCGGGTGCGGGAAAAGCGGAAAAAACAAAGAGCCGGAGAGCAGCGTCGATGTGGATCTGACTGTGCTCTCCAGCACTATGGTCTATTCTGAAGTATATAACATGATAACCAACCCCGGTAATTACAAGGGGAAGACCGTGAAAATGAGCGGCCCGTTTGCCACCTATCACGACGATGCAACAAGCAAAGACTACTTTGCCTGCATCATCCAGGACGCCACAGCCTGCTGCTCCCAGGGGATAGAATTCGTTCTTGCCGGCAACTACAAGTATCCGGATGATTATCCCGAATTAGGTGATACTATATGTGTTGCCGGCGAGTTCGACACCTATATCGAAGGCAATTACACCTACTGCACCCTCAGGAACGCAAGACTGCTGTCCGAGTAGTATCAGTGGTGGAACAGGCGCATGCCGGTGAACGCCATGACCATGTTGTACTTGTTGGCTGTCTCGATGACGTTATCGTCGCGGATGGATCCGCCGGGCTCGGCTATGTACTGAGCGCCTGACTTGCGAGCCCTTTCGATGTTGTCGCCGAAGGGGAAGAACGCGTCGGAACCGACGGTGACGCCCTTCTGTGTGGCTATCCACGCCTTCTTTTCTTCCGCCGTGAATACCGGCGGTTTTTCTTTAAATACCTTCTGCCACTCGCCGTCGCGGAGTACGTCTTCATACTCGTCGGAGGTGTAGACGTCTATTGCGTTGTCGCGCTCGGGGCGGCGCACATCGTCCTTCCAGGGCAGGCTCAGGACCTGCGGGCTCTGCCTGAGGTACCAGTTGTCGGCCTTGCTGCCCGCGAGCCTTGTGCAGTGGATGCGGCTCTGCTGGCCTGCGCCAACGCCTATTGCCATGCCGTCTTTTACGTAGCAGACGGAGTTGCTCTGGGTGTATTTCAGCGTGATGAGGGATACGATGAGGTCTATGACCGCGTCCTTGGGCAGTTCCTTGTTCTCGGTGACGATGTTCTTTAAGAGCTCCTCGCCTATCTTGAAGTTATTGTGTCCCTGCTCGAAGGTGATGCCGAACACATCCTTGGTCTCCTGCGGAGCGCAGACGTAGTTCTCGTCGATCTGGATGACGTTGTACTTGCCCTTCTTCTTGGTCTTTAGGATCTCCAGCGCTTCGTCGGTGTAGCCCGGGGCTATGACGCCGTCGGAGACCTCGTCCTTAAGATAGGTTGCTGCGGAAGCGTCGCAGACGTCGGAAAGTGCCGCCCAGTCGCCGTAGCTGCAGAGCCTGTCGGCGCCACGCGCCCTGATGTAGGCGCTTGCTATGGGAGAGACTTCCTTCTGCTCTACGAAGTAGATCTTCCTGTCGATGTCGGTAAGCGGCCTTGCTACTGCAGCGCCTGCCGGGGATACGTGCTTGAAGCTGGCTGCGCAGGGAAGCCCGGTGGCCTCCTTAAGCTCCTTTACGAGCTGCCAGGAATTGAGCGCATCCATGAAGTTGATGTAGCCAGGGCGGCCGTTGAGTATGGTGAATGGAAGCTCGGAGCCGTCCTTCATGTAGACGGTAGCCGGCTTCTGATTGGGATTGCATCCGTATTTGAGTTCGAAAAGTTTCATAATTTATCTCCGTTTCCGTGGAGAAGAACCGTCCCTCTCCACTAATCTCCACTAATCTCCGAGGTGTTTGTTGTAGAGGGTCACTTCGCCGGCCACGTAGGCGTAGAAGGACACTTTGTTGTCGGCGTTGAGAGCCTCCCAGACCTCGTCCGGGGTGGGAAGGTCGACTTCTATAGGCTCGCCCGCGAAGCTTGGCAGCGGGCTGCCGTCGCCCTGGTAGGTGCTGATGAAGTAGCCCTTGCCTTTTTCCGCGCCTTCGTAGCAGAAGAACTCGCGCAGGCAGGTGCCGTTTAAGTGCTTGAGTATGGAAATGTCGAAGCTTCCGTCGTTGTAGATCATGGCGGAGATGCGCGGGGTGAAGTTCGGTTCGTCCGGCTCGTACTCGCGGGTCATGAGCGCCTTCTTGAAGCATCCCATCTCAGCTATGGTATCTGTCTGGTTGCCGTTTGTTACGATGAGGCCTTTGTCGGTCTTTCTTACCGGATGGTAGATGATGAGGCTGGGGTCAGCGACCTTGCTCTCGTCGAACGCGCGGGTCTCAATGCCGTCTTCGGTGAGCGCGAAGATGCGGTTGCGGCTGTTCTCGGAGCGGCCCATTATCCAGTAATAGGCGACATTCTTTCCGATGACTATGCCCCTGCCGGGGTAGCTTGTCTTTTTAAGGAATTTGATCAGATCCATGTTACTCTCCTTTAACACTGTATATCATTGGTTTTAAGACTTTATTATGCTGCTGCTGACGAGCTCTGCGGCCTGCGGAAGTATTATCCACTCGGCCTGCTCCATGACGCGCCTCTGCAGCACTTCGGGGGTGTCCCCGTCTTCTATATTGACCGCCTTTTGAAGTATTATGCGTCCGCCGTCGGGGATCTCGTTTACGAAATGCACCGTAGCGCCGGTGACCTTTACGCCGTACTCAAGCGCTCTTTCGTGCACTGTAAGGCCGTAGAAGCCCTCGCCGCAAAAGCTCGGGATCAGCGACGGATGCACGTTTATGATGCGCTCCGGCCACTTCGATGTGAAGTCACCGCTGAGTATCGCAAGGAATCCGGCCAGGACTATAAGGTCTATCTTTTCAGCCGTAAGCAGCTCTTCTAAGGCCTTTTCGAAGCCCTCTTTCCCGCCGCATTCTCTGCGTGTGAGCGTTACAGCTTTGATGCCGGCCTTAGCCGCCCTTTCAAGAGCGTAGGCTCCGGCCTTGTTCGAGACCACAAGCACTATCTCGCCGCTATGGATGATGCCCGAATCCTGCGCGTCTATCAGCGCCTGGAGGTTGGTGCCGCCACCCGATACGAGCACCGCTATGCGGGCTTTTTTTTCATTCATGATCACACCGTCCTGTCTTATGGTGACAGAGAACCGTCCCCATGTCACTCTATTACGATCTTGTCTTCGCCGTTGATTATGCTGCCGATGATGTAGGCGTCTTCGCCGTTTTTATGGAGCACTTCGAGGGCTTTCTCAGCATCAGCTTTTGCCACGACAACGCTCATGCCAACGCCCATGTTGTAGGTGTTGAACATGTCGCGCTCGGGGATGCTGCCACGCTCCTGCAGCAGGCTGAAGATGGCCGGGATCTTTACGGAAGCCCTGTCCACTTTTGCGCACAGGCCATCGGGGATAGCCCTTGGGATGTTCTCGTAGAATCCGCCGCCCGTGATATGGCTGATGCCTTTTACGTCCGCGGCTTCAAGAAGAGCCAGGACCGGTTTTACATATATTCTGGTGGGAGTGAGAAGCGCTTCTCCTATGGTCTTTCCGCCGAGCTCTTCGGGCTTTGCGTCAAGATCTGCGGTCTCGATGTCGAACACCTTGCGGACCAGCGAATAACCGTTGGAGTGTATGCCGCTGGAAGGAAGCGCTATGATAACGTCGCCCTCCTCCATGCGGGTGTTGTCCACCAGCTTTTTCTTATCGACTATGCCCACGGAAAAGCCCGCCAGGTCGTAATCGTCGGGACGCATGACGCCCGGGTGCTCTGCGGTCTCGCCGCCTATAAGAGCGCAGCCCGCCTGAACGCAGCCCTCGGCCACGCCTTTTACAAGTTCCGCTACCTTTTCAGGCTCGTTCTTTCCTATGGCTATGTAGTCCAGGAAGAATATGGGCTTTGCGCCGCAGCAGATGATATCGTTCACGCACATCGCTACGCAGTCTATGCCCACAGTATCGTGTTTATCCAGGATCTGCGCTATGCGCTGCTTGGTGCCAACGCCGTCGGTGCCGGACACCAGTATGGGCTCTTCCATGCCCTTGATATCGGGGGCGAACAGGCCGCCGAAGCCTCCTATGCCGGAGACCACGCCGGGGATATTGGTGCGCTCCACGTAGGGCTTCATGAGTTTTACGCCCTTGTAGCCGGCTTCGATATCAACGCCGGCAGCCGCGTAAGATCCGGAATGTGATTTTTGCATCTCTACTCCTTTCCCGTCCAGCAGTAAGTGCAGACTTTTTCACGGTCCAGTCCTATGGCTTCCAGCAGCCCGTCGAGGCTCTGGTAGCCGAGAGAATCGAACCCCATCTTCTTGCATATCGCGGACAGCAGGCACTTGCCGCGCTCTGTGTTCGCGTCCGCATACTCTTCTATGTGCTTCTGTCCTTCGTCGCCTTCTATCTCCTGTATCATGCGCCTTGCCAGAAGATCCATGTCGGAGTTGCCGCGGCTGAAATTCAGATACTTGCAGGAATACATTATCGGCGGGCAGGCGGAGCGCATGTGCACTTCTTTTGCTCCGGACTCGTAGAGGAACTCTACAGTTTCCCTCAGCTGGGTGCCGCGCACTATGGAGTCGTCCACGAACAGCAGCTTCTTGCCGCGTATGAGCCTGTCGACCGGCAGCTGCTTCATCTTGGCGACCATGTTCCTTACGGACTGGTCGTTTGGCATGAAGGATCTCGGCCAGGTAGGCGTGTACTTAACGAAAGGCCTTGCAAAGGTCTTGTGGCTGCGCGTGGAATAGCCTATAGCGTGAGGAACGCCGGAATCCGGAACGCCCGCCACATAGTCAACGTCGGGAAGCGTTCCGCGGTCCATCTCGGCCTGAGCCATGCTCTCACCGTTGTGGTAGCGCATCAGCTCCACGTTAACGCCCTCGTAGTCGGAGTTCGGGTAGCCGTAGTAGCTCCACAGGAAGGCGCAGATCTTCATGTCCTTGCCGGGTGCCGCCAGAACTTCCTGAGTATCCGCGGTGAGCTTTACTATCTCGCCGGGCCCCAGCTCGCGGCTCTCGTGGTAGCCGAGCTTTTCGTAGGCGAAGGACTCAAAAGATACGCACTGCGCGTCGTCGCTTCTTCCGATGTGCACCGGGGTGCGCCCCAGCGCGTCGCGGGCTGCTATCAGTTCGCCCTTATCCGTCATGATTATGATGCTCATGGAGCCTTCGATGCAGGCCTGGGCGTGCTTTATACCGGATGCGAAATCGGGCTCGCGGTTTATGAGCGAGGCAACAAGCTCCGTGACATTTACTCTGCCGGAGCTCATTATGGTGAACTGGTTGTGATCCTCGGTGAAGATCTCCTTTATCAGCTCTTCGGCGTTGTTGATAACGCCTATCGTCATGATGGCGTAGACGCCGAGCTGGGATCTTACCAGTATGGGCTGCGGGTCGGAATCGCTGATGCAGCCGATTCCGCAGGTCCCGTGGAATTTATACAGATCGTTTTCGAATTTGGTCCTGAACGGGGTGTTCGAGATGTTGTGCAGCTCTCTGGAAAAACCTTTTTCGCGGTCCCAGAAAGTAAGGCCCGCGCTGTTGGTGCCCAGATGGCTGTGGTAATCGGTCCCGAAGAACACGTCGAGGATCACGCTGCGGTCTTTTGAGACCGCGCCGAAGAAGCCGCCCATTACGCGAAGAAGAGCTTGGAGAGAGTCATCGGGTCGATATACTCGCCGTTCTTGTAGACGCGCATATTTCCAGAGGCGATCTCGTCGATCAGCATTACTTCGCCGTCAGCGTCGTAGCCGTACTCGAACTTGATGTCGTAGAGCACCATGCCGCGCTTTTCCATCTCGTCAGCGACGATCTTTGTGATCTTCTGGGTCATTTCCTTGATGTCGTCGTACTGCTTCGGGGTCATGATGCCGAGGATCTCGAGGCAGTCCTTTGTTACGAGGGGATCGCCCTTCTCGTCGTTTTTAAAGGTCATCTCAACGTATGCGGGGAGGTCCTGGCCAAGCTCGCAGTATTCGCCGTAGCGGCGGAAGAAGCTGCCTACTGCCTTGTGACGGCAGATGACTTCAAGACCGTGTCCGAACACCTTTGCAGGAAGAACTTCCATGGTGGTGTCTTCGAAGTTAGCCTTTACGAAATGAGTCCTGATGCCTGCCTCGTTAATGATCTTGAAGAAGTAGTCAGTCATGCGGAGGTTGACGTCGCCGACGCCTTCGATGGTGAGGCCTACGGTGTTCATGCCGGGGTCGAACACACCGTCTGCTCCGGTGCAGTCATCCTTGAACTTCAGAAGGTAGTGGCCGTTGGGCATTTCATAAACGTTCTTGGTCTTTCCTGTGTAAACGAGCTTGTTTTCCATTGTTTTTCTCCTTTATTGCGTTTGGCCTTTGGGGCCGTAAATTATTGACTGTTTTGTGAGAGGACTGCGGGAAAGGCTACAGCTGAAGAGCCGCGTCTTTTCCGAGGACCTTTTCGGAGTCCGCCCTGCGCTTTGCGTCCAGCTTTTCGGCAAGCTCCGCGTCTTCTACGGCTATGATCTGAGCCGCAAGAAGCGCCGCGTTTCCGCCGCCGTCTATAGCGACTGTAGCTACGGGTATGCCTGTTGGCATCTGCACTGTCGCAAGAAGCGCGTCTATGCCTGCGAGAGCTCCGGACTTGCAGGGGATGCCTATGACAGGTATCGTGGTGTTTGCCGCGATAGCTCCGGCAAGGTGCGCTGCCATGCCCGCCATGGCTATGATGGCGCCGAAGCCGTTCTTTCTGGCATTGAGGGAAAAGTCCCTTGCCTCCACAGGCGTTCTGTGCGCCGAATAGACGTGCACTTCGTAGGGAACGCCGAGGCTTTTGAGCATATCTACAGCCTTCTGCGCTACGGGAAGATCGCTGTCGCTTCCCATTATTATTCCGACCTTTTTCATAGGGGATCCTCCTTGTTTTTCTGACACTTTATTATACTGCAACAGCTGTGTTATTCCAAAGGATCGTTCGTCAAAATCGGACCGTTTTAAGGGCCTTATCGTTTAATGTTCTTGTTGTATCGAACGATTTTTTTAATATTCGCTGAAAACATTCAATCGATTCCACCCCAAAACAAAAGGCCGCCGATGTCTTGCGGCACCAGCGGTATTTGTTATGATCTTATCAGTTTGAAGAAGGTATTGAAGCCGCTATGGCGTTGACCAGATTCGTGAACGAAATTGTCTGGAGGACCACCTTGCCCGGCCCTGTGATAACGGTGTTGAACAGGCCTTCGCCGCCGAACAGTATGTTCTTGGCGCCCTTTACCGCAACAACGTCCATGCTGCAGGTACCGTCCATTGCGGCAAGCGTACCGGTGTCGACCACGAGCTGCTCGCCTTCACCGAGCTCATACGTAACGGCGGAACCATCCACCTCTATGAACACCTTGCCCTGTCCGGTGACCTTCTGCATTATGAAACCTTCGCCGCCGAAGAATCCGACCATGCCTTTCTTCTGAAGATACGTGGAAAGCTGCACTCCGCTCTCGGAAGCAAGGAACGCCCTCTTCTGAAGCACTATGGGCTGCTCCGGCGTGACATCCAGAGCTATTATCTGGCCGGGAAAGCTTGGCGCGAAAGCTATCATGCCCTCTCCTTTGGCTGTATAGATGTTCTGGAAGATCCTCTCGCCCGAGAACATGCGGCCAAGAGCCTTACCGAGGCTTCCGCCTCCGTCGGTACGCATATCCATGTTGGGGCTCATCCACGCCATGCCGCCGCCCTGGGTGATCATGGACTCTCCGTCCTCAAGATGGCAGATGACTACAGGCGCGTTTTCTCCGGTGATCTCGTATCTCATTTTATTCTCCTTTATGAATGTCTGATGCATGCGGCACCCTGCCGCGTATTTACCGTAGAAATAATTTTAACACAAATCCGGCGTGTGATAAATACGGTTTGGACGCAAAATAAAAATACACAGAAAAGCATCTGCGTATTTTCATAGCAGTTCCTCAGGGGACAGGACCAGGAGATCCCTGTCTTGCTTACTCCTTAAGAGCGGCGAGTCTTTTGGCAAGTTCGTTCTGCATCTCGATAGCATCACAGATGCCTTTGTACATGATCTTGCCTGCTTCGGTCGGGACTATGCCGCGTTTTCCACGGGTGAAGAACACGGTATCGAATTCTTCCTCAAGATCGCTGAGCATCCTGGACACTACCGATCTTGAGACATACAGTTTTTCTGCGGCAGCAGCAATGTTTCCTGCCTCGTAGCAGTACTTGTAGTATAATCCTTGCTTTTCTGTCATGATGTCCACCTCAGTTCATTTATATGCACATTATACTTTGTCAGATAATAAATTAACAGTGAATTATTGTGCATCAACTGTACCTTTTTTGGTACGTTTTATAAAATATGCGCAGCTTTTTTGTGATATATACCACAAAAAAGCCCCAGCTTCTGAAGCCGGGACTGTTTTTGCTGCTTTGTATCAGGGATCTCCTTCAGGGATCGTTATCTGTTGTTAAGGACGTATTCCTTGATCTTGCTTACGCCTATGTACTTGCTGACGTTCTCGCCTTCGATGATGACGGCTGTGGGCGCCTGCATTATTCCGAAGCTTCTTGCCAGAGCGCGGTTCTCCTCTGCGAGGACGAGCTCGTACTCGGTGCCCTGCTGGGCCAGGAATTCCTTGATGATGGCGCAGTTGGGGCAGGTGCGCGTGGTGAAGAGCAGGAAACGCTTTGCAGGAACTTCTGCAACGGGTTCCTCGGCAACAGGTTCTTCTGCTACCGGCTCCTCGGTTACTGGCTCTTCTGCGAGCTCTTCCCTGGCTGCCTGAAGCTCTTCTTCTACAGCCTTGGCCTGATCCGCTTCTTCGTACTGCTTAGCCAGCGCTTCGGCGTCGACCTTCTCAAACCTGTGTGTTTGTGCGGGCACTTCCTGTACCGGCGCTTCTTCTGCGGGCTCTTCGTAAGCCTTAGCGAGCTCTTCAGTCTTAACTTCGTATGCCTTTGCGAGGTCCTCGGCGTTTGCGTAGATCTTCTCTACCGCCTTGGGAGTGGGTGTTGCTGCTACTGCTGCGACAGGAGCTTCTGCTTCCTGGACCGCTTCGTAAGCTTCCTCGACTGCCGCCGCAGCTGCTGCTACGATCTCGGGAGCAACTTTTGCCTCGAAGCTCGCCTTGGGGCCAAGAGCGCCGTCCGGCTCACAGATATTGATCTTTGCTGCCGGCGCTTCCGCCGCAGGAGCTTCTGCCTCGACCTTGGTGAGGGGCTCTTCTATGTGAAGGTTGCTGTGTCTTCTGAAGGAGGTGCCTATGTCGTAGGTCTTCCTCTGCTTGAATTCCTGGGCTTTTCCGTCGTTCCAGTTCTGCACCGGGCGATAGTAGCCTGTGATGCGGCTGTAGATCTCGGTCTTCTCACCGCACTCCGGGCAGACGCCTACTTCGCCAGCGATATACCCGTGGTTCTTGCAGACGGAATACGTGGGCGATATGGTGTAATACGGCAGCCTGTAGTTTTCAGCTATGGTGCGCACCAGTGTGGCCGCGGCCTTCCAGTCGGGCAGTTTCTCACCCAGGAAGGCGTGGAATACGGTGCCGCTGGTGTAGAGGGTCTGCAGCTCGTCCTGAACGTCCAGAGCCGCGAAAACGTCCTCGGTGTAGCCTACCGGCAGGTGGCTGCTGTTGGTGTAGTACGGTGTGCCGCCGCAGTCCGCCGCGGTGATGATGTTGCCGAAGCGCTTCACATCGTGCTTTGCGAGGCGGAAAGCGGTAGATTCAGCCGGGGTAGCCTCCAGGTTGAACAGGTCGCCGTACTGCTCCTGATAGTCGGAGAGGCGCTCTCTCATGTGGTTGAGCACTTCGATGGCGAACTGCTGAGTCTCCTTGTGGGTCATGTCCTTCTTGAGCCACTTGGCGTTGAGGCCTACTTCGTTCATGCCGACGAGGCCTATGGTGGAGAAGTGGTTCGCGAAGGTGCCCAGGTACCTCTTGGTGTAGGGATAGAGGCCTTCCGCGAGCAGCTGGCTTATTACCCTGCGCTTGATGTCAAGAGATCTTGCTGCGATGTCCATCATGTGGTCCAGGCGCTTGTAGAACTCTGCCGGAGTTTCGGAGAGGTAAGCTATGCGCGGCATGTTGATGGTGACAACGCCGATGGATCCGGTGGACTCGCCGCTTCCAAAGAAGCCGCCGCTCTTCTTTCTGAGCTCTCTGAGGTCCAGACGGAGCCTGCAGCACATGGAACGCACGTCGGAGGGCTCCATGTCGGAGTTGATGTAGTTGGAGAAGTACGGAGTGCCGTACTTGGCGGTCATCTCGAAGAGAAGCTTGTTGTTCTCCGTCTCGGACCAGTCGAAGTCCTTGGTAATGGAGTAAGTGGGGATAGGATACTGGAAGCCGCGGCCGTTGCAGTCGCCCTCGATCATGAGCTCGATGAAGGCCTTGTTGACCATGTCCATTTCCTTCTTGCAGTCGCCGTAGGTGAAATCCATCTCCTTGCCGCCGACTATCGCCTTCTGATCCTTAAGATCGGCAGGAACTGTCCAGTCCAGGGTTATATTGGTGAAGGGAGCCTGGGTGCCCCAGCGCGACGGAGTGTTGACGCCGTACACGAAGCTCTGGACGCACTGCTTGACTTCTTTATATGTTAAGTTGTCGGCCTTTACGAAGGGGGCCAGATATGTATCAAAGGAGCTGAAAGCCTGCGCGCCTGCCCACTCGTTCTGCATGATACCGAGGAAGTTCACCATCTGGTTGCAGAGGGTGGAAAGGTGGCTTGCCGGGGAAGAGCTGATCTTGCCGGGAACTCCGCCAAGGCCTTCCTGGATGAGCTGCCTGAGGCTCCAGCCTGCGCAGTAGCCTGTAAGCATGGAAAGGTCGTGGAGGTGGATGTCCGCATTCTTGTGAGCCCTGGCGATCTCGTCATCGTAGATCTCGGAGAGCCAGTAGTTGGCGGTGATGGCGCCGGAGTTGGAGAGGATGAGTCCGCCGACGGAGTAAGTTACGGTGGAGTTCTCCTTGACGCGCCAGTCGGACACCTTGAGGTAGCTGTCCACCAGGGACTTGTAGTCCAGAGTGGTGGTGTTGATGTTTCTCAGCTTTTCTCTCTGGCGCCTGTAGAGGATGTAGGCCTTGGCCACGTCGTCGTAACCGGCCTTGATGAGCGTGGATTCCACGCAGTCCTGGATGTCCTCGACTGTGATGAGGTTGTCCTTGATCTTCGGCTCGAATTCCGAAGTTACTTTCAGCGCGAGGAGGTCTATCACCTGCGGGTGATACTGCTTCTCCTGCGCTTCGAACGCCATTTTAATAGCGTTTGAGATCTTTGTGAGATCGAAATCTACGACCTTACCGTCTCTCTTCTGTACCTGATACATTGCTTTGCTCCTTATATGTAAAATTTTATGATTAGACATAAAAATAGACCAAAATCGGTTATTTCTATAATAAAATAATATCTTGTGCTTGTCAATATAGAAAGCACAAGATATTGTGTATATTTTTGCGACAGATTACTAGATATAGCAACTGAAAACTGTAACTAGAAGTCTTCGGATCAGGCCAGGAAGCCCTCTACTATGGCAGCCTCGGCTTCTTCCTGGGTGAGCCCCAGGGTGCGCAGCTTCATGATCTGCTCGCCTGCGATCTTGCCTATGGCGGCCTCGTGGATAAGCTCCGCGTCGCCGCTGTTGGCGTAGAGCTCCGGAGTTGCGTCGACCTTGCCGTTGTCGGCTATTATCGCGTCGCACTCGGAATGGCCGTGGCACTTGTTATTGCCTATGATAACGGACTGGTATGCCTGGTGCGAATTGCCCCTGGCCACGGAACGGCTCATCAGGTTGACGCCGGAGTCCTCGCCGTTGAGCTCCACGGAGAAGTGGGTCTCGGCAGTCTCCTCTTTGTCAGTAAGGAGCCTTTCCTTTATGACAAGCGTGGCGCGGGCCTTAAGCTCCGCCTTTGTGTTGCGCACTGACTTCGTGACGCCGCCGAGCTGGGAGGTATCCATCTCCAGGTAGGAATCCTCGTCCAGGAAGCATTCGGTGACCGGGTCTATGATCTTCTGGGTATCGTCCGAGCCGGTGCCGACGTGCTTTTCCTCGTAGAGCACGCGGCTGCCCTTCGCAAGAAGGAAGCGGTGTATGCCGTTGTGGCGCGCCGGTTCCCCGGTCTCCGTGTGGATGCCGCAGCCAGCGACTATCACTACGTCCGCGCCTTCTCCGACGTGGAAATCGTTGTATACGAGGTCGTCAAAACCCGGCGCAGTTACGCAGGCCGGGATGAAGACGGTCTCCCCTTTGGTGCCGGGGGCTATGAATATATCCAGGCCGGGATTGTCCGTCTTGCTTTCTATTTTTATGTTGTCCGAGGACTTTCTGCCCAGGCATCCGCCGTTGCTGCGGATGTTGAACGCTCCGGCGAACTTGCCCTCAAAATCCGCGACCGTCTTAAGGAGCTCCGCGGTGTTCTTGTCTATGGTCTTTTCTGCTATGTCGCTCATATCCTTACCCCCTTATGCAGCTTCCGCGGTCGTCACAGTCGTTCTTGCAGATGAGCCTGGGGAAGATGGTGCTCCTGTTGCCGGAAAGCCCTACCTTGCCGCCCTGTATCATGACGATCTCGTCCGCTATGGAAAGGATGCGCTCCTGGTGGGAAATGACTATGAGGGAGCAGTCGCGCCTGTCGCGGATCTCCTCGAAGACCCTGATGAGGTTGTTGAAGCTCCAGAGGTCTATGCCTGCCTCCGGCTCGTCGAACACTGCCACGCGCGCCTTGCGCAGAAGGACGGAGGCTATCTCTATCCTCTTGATCTCGCCGCCGGAGAGCTTGGTGTCGACCTGGCGGTCTATGTACTGCTCCGGCTGCACGCCGACGTTGCGCAGGACTTCGTCGAGCTCCGCGTCCGTAAGATTTCTGCCTGCCGAGAGGTTAAGCAGCTTGCGCACCGAGATACCTTTAAAACGCACTGGCTGCTGGAATGCGAAAGCAATGCCGGCCTTTGCCCTTTCTGTGGGGTCCAGGTCTGTTATATCCCGGCCGTCCAGTATGAGCTGCCCTTCGGTGGGAACGTTGATGCCGGCTATGACCTTGGCCAGCGAAGTCTTTCCGCCGCCGTTGGGGCCGGTGAGGACTATGAGTTTGCCGTCGGGGATGGTGAGGCTGATGTCATCCAGTATCTTGCGGGTCCCCTCCGGATCGAATGTGATGTTTTTGATTTCTAGCATTTATGTTTTTCCTGATCGATAGATCGTGACAGAGAACCGTCCCCTTGTCACAGTACGCTTTTTATTTTTGCGATTATGCTGTCCGTGTCCAGGCCGTAGGCTTTCATGAGGTCCGGAAGATCGCCGGACTGGCCGAACCGGTCCATGATGGCAGCGTGCGCAAACTTTATGTTCCGGCCCAGCAGAGTATAGGCGACAGCTTCGCCAAGACCGCCCATAACGTTAGCATCCTCTACTACCACCACTCTGCCGCCGCACTTTTCAGCCGCGGCGATGATGCCTTCTGTATCAAGCGGCTTTATGGTGTGCACATTTACGACTTCGGCTTCTATGCCTTCGGCCGCGAGCTTTTCCGCTGCCTCCATGACGTAGGAGTTCATGACGCCGGTAGCGATCACCGCTACATCTTTGCCCTTGCGCAGGGTCTGCACCTTATAGGGGACGAACGGCTCGTCCTCGGATGTGAGTATGGGCGTTGCTATCCTTGCCGTGCGCATGTATACGGGGCCGTTGATATTGTACATGGCCTCCACCATCTTCTTTGCCTGGTTGTAGTCGCAGGGGCTGAAAATGGTCATGTTGGGAAGCACGCGCATGATGGCGATGTCTTCTATTGCCTGGTGCGAGCCGCCGTCCGCCGCCGATGTGAGGCCGCTGTGGCTTCCTACCAGCTTGACGTTTATATTCGAATAGCATATGCTGTTGCGCACTATCTCGAAGGCTCTGCCCGGGCAGAATACCGCGAACGACGCCGCAAAAGGCACCAGCCCCACGCGCGCCATACCGGCCGCCATGCCCAGCATGTTGGCCTCGGCTATACCTGCGTTGGTATGCCTTTCGGGGAACTTCTTAGCGAATTCCTTGGTGCCTACGCTGCCGCAAAGATCTGCGTCCAGCGCCACCACGTTGCTGTATTTTCCGGCAAGCTCCGCAAGACCTGCTCCGTAACCCTGACGGGTAGCTTTCATATCTGCCATTTACCTGCCCTCCAGTTCCGCTACTGCCTGCTCGCACTGCTCCGGCTTGGGTGCGTTGCCGTGCCAGCCTGCCTGATTCTCCATGAACGATACGCCCTTGCCCTTTACCGTTTCGGCAACGATGGCATGCGGCTTTCCTTCGTATTTTTTGTCCAGCGCCGCAAGGAGCTGCTCAAAGTCGTGGCCGTCCACTACGTCCACAGCAAATCCGAAGGCCTCGAACTTGGCGGCAACGTCCTTAAGGCTCATGACGTCGTCAACCTTGCCGTCTATCTGAAGTCCGTTGTGGTCCAGGATGACGGTGAGATTGTCCAGCTTATAATGGGCAGCCGCCATGAAAGCCTCCCAGCAAAGGCCTTCCTGAAGCTCGCCGTCGCCGTCCACGCAGTAGACCTGCCAGGGCTTGCCCTGTATCTTGAAGCCCCTTGCCATGCCCACCGCTACCGACGCGCCCTGGCCAAGAGACCCTGTGGTGCAATCCACGCCGGGAAGCTTGGCGCTGTCCGGGTGGCCCTGAAGGTGGCTTCCGAACTTTCTGAGCGTCCAGAGATCCTCTTTGGGGAAGTATCCCTTGTCGGCCAGCACCGCGTAAAGAGCCGGCGCCGCGTGGCCTTTTGAGAGCACGCAGACGTCGTGTTCGCCGGGCGCCGCGTCCACGCTGGTATTCATTTTAGAATAATATAGTGCGACCAGTATGTCCGTCACCGAGAGCGATCCGCCCGGGTGTCCGGAACCGGCCAGAGTTATCATTTTGACCTCGTCTATCCTCAGCTGACGGGCTTTTTCCTGAAGTTCTCTGATTGTCATTAGTTCCTCCGTTCCGCCGTAAAAAAGCACTATTATTGTATCACTTATGGGCTGTTTTGAAAAGGCATATAACGGGGGCGCGAGATAAAAACTGTGATTGCTAAGATGCCGCAAAAGCTATATAATTAATTGTTAGCTTATCAGTCCGGCGGAAAGGAGAACGCTTATGGCAGCGGAATACAAAGTCCCCGAAAAACTGTGGAACAAGGGCTTTATACTGCTCTTTATAGCAAACCTGTTCATGCACATGGGGCAGCAGACGATAACCACCCTGGTACCAAAATACGCTTCGGCCATGGGAGCCGCGGCTACGATAGTAGGCGTCGCCAGCAGCGCGTTCGCCATCTCTGCGCTCCTGTCGAAACCGTTCACGAGCCCTGCATTCAGCTGCGTCAACAAAAGGAACCTGCTGATACTGTCGGCAATAATATACCTCGTGGCTTACGTGGTGTTCTACATCGCGCCCTCCCCGGGCTGGCTCATAGCGGGCCGTCTGCTGCAGGGCATAGGAACAGGCATAGCGGCTCCGGTATCTTTAAGCCTTGCCTGCGACAACATACCCGAAGGGAGCTTCTCCAAAGGCGTGAGCATGTTCTCGCTGGGACAGGCCTTCGGACAGGCTGTAGGACCGAGCGTTGGTCTTTCCTTAAGCCGCAGCATAGGCTACAAGAACACATTTATAATATGCTTCATAGCCATGGCCATCTGCCTGGTGCTGTGCTTCTTCGTAAGCGGCAAACCGCCTGCCGAAGGAGCGAAATACCGCATCCGCCTGGATACTATCATAGACAAGCGCGCGCTTCCCACAGCCGTCACCATGACCTTCATAACCATGGCCTACGCGTGCATCCCCAGCTTCCTGGCGATATACGGCGAGCTTCTGGGGATAGACCAGATCGGCCTGTACTTCACCGTATACGCCATAGCCATACTGGTGCTGCGCTTCGCTACAGGAGGCCTTGCGGACCGTTTCGGCTACAGGCTGGTGCTGGTGGCTTCACTGGTGTGCTTCGGCATCACCTTCCTGATGTTCTCCATTTCCAGGAGCCTGGTCGGATTCATTATAGCGGCGCTGTTCTCAGCCCTTGGCTACGGCATAACGCTTCCGAACATCCAGGCGCTTTGTATGTCGTCCGTGCCTGCTGACAGAAGAGGCGTGGCGAGCAACACCATGTACTTCTTCCAGGACATCGGCCAGTCGGTCGGCCCGTGGCTTGCGGGCATGCTTATAGACGCCCTGATCCTGGCGCACAGCGTCACCAAGGGCAGCCCCACCGCGGAAGACAAGATCTACGCTTACTCCACCACCTACCTGGCTGTCATCGCGTGCATAGCGATAGCCATCGCGCTGGTGATCATCATAACCAAAAAGAAGAAAGAGAAATAATATACACATGAAAATTGCAGGAATACAGAAATTAACGCTTTTAGACTTCCCGGGGCGCTGCGCCGCGACTATATTCACACCAGGATGCAATCTGCGCTGTCCGTTCTGCCACAACGCTTCGCTGGTAGACCCCAGCTACGTTCAGCAGACCATAGAGCACAACGAGCTCATAGAGCCTGAAGAGGTCCTGGAGTTCTTAAAGGAACGATTCGGAAGGCTCACAGGCCTTGCCGTAACAGGAGGAGAGCCCCTGATGCAGCCCGGTATCATGGAGTTCCTGCAAAAAGTAAAGGAGCTTGGCTACGCCGTAAAGCTCGACACCAACGGCACCAACCCCGAAAGGCTGCGCGCTCTGCTGTCTGCGGGCATAGTGGATTACGTCGCCATGGACTTTAAAAACTGCCGCGAAAAGTACGCTCTTACCACCGGGATCTCCGAAAGCTCCGCGGCCATACTCTACGAAAGCACCCTGCTGTCGGCTGATTTCATCAAAAAAAGTGGCGTGGAATATGAATTCCGCACCACTGTTGTAAAGCAGTTCCACACCGTGGACGATATACGCGCCATAGCCAGGGCTCTGGCCGGCGTTCCGAAGTATTTCCTGCAGTGTTTCGAGGATTCCGGCGACATTCTCGGCGGCGAGTACGCTGCCTGCAGCAAGGAAACGATGCACGAGATGCTGGCAGCCGCCCGGGAGTTCGTCCCGAACGCGCAGCTAAGAGGCATGTAAGATCCGGCTCCGGCCGGATCTTTTTATAGTATCCTGGCGTTCCTCAGTATGCAGTAGGTGGATTCGTCCTCCTCGTAGATGTCGAAGACGCCCTCCACTGTTATTGGAGTATCCTCCGCCGGGTACTTCCCTTCAGCGAGCTCGAACTCAAAGCCCTGCGAGCAGCAGCCCATGGCGTCGCGCATGAAACAGCTGTTGTACACCTTGTCAGTATCCGGATCCGTGAAGACGTACATGGTGCCCTTCATCCTTATTGTCTCGCCCACATACTCCGCGGGCGCGGCCACCATGTTGAACACCTCCGCGAACAGCATGTTTCCGGTAAGTCCGGTGATGTCGAACACCTCGTCCAGGTTTTTGACGTGCTCCATGTAGCCGGTATCGATAAAGCCGTCACCCGAAGACGCGTCGCCCTGGTCCGGGGCATCCGAAGGCTGGGCGGCATTGCCCTGGCCGTCGTAGGCCTGCATGCCCGCCTGCAGAACGTCTTCCACGGTATTCTGAGTTTTTACCGGTCTGGTCTTAGATGTCTGGCCGCCGCAGGCAGTAAGCCCCAAAACAAGCGCCAGGACCAGCAGCGCGCAGACCGTTTTCTTACAGATCATAGCCCGTCCTCTGCAGCAAAAATACCTTCTACTACAGAATACCATATTTTCAGCCGGCTTGCACCTGATTTATGAGATCCGGGATCGTCCCTGGTTTCATGCGGTCTTCTTCGCTCCGGCGCTTCTTATCACGAGGAGAGTGCCGGCCATCAGCACTATGCCTATGATAAGGGATATCGCGGCGTTCTTTACGAATCCTGCTATCACATAGCTGACGAAGGACACCGCCGCCACCGTAAGAGCGTAAGGCAGCTGGGTGTTGACGTGGCTTATGTGCTCGCACTGCGCTCCGGCCGAGGCCATGATCGTTGTATCGGAGATGGGGCTGCAGTGGTCGCCGCAGACGGCTCCTGCCATGCAGGCTGCAACAGCCATCACCATCATCGGGTTGGTGATATCGTTCTTGAACACATTGGCTGCGATCGGGATCAGTATGCCGAAAGTTCCCCAGGAAGTACCGGTAGCGAACGCGATAACTGTCGCTATCACGAACACTATAGCCGGCAGCAGGCTCATTATGGCGTCCTTGTCGGCGAAGCTCTTTACGAAGTTCTCCACGAAGACGTCGGAACCCAGCGAGCTGGTCATGGACTTAAGGGTCCAGGCGAAGGTAAGGATCAGTATCGCGGGCACCATGGACTTAAAGCCCTCGGGGATAGCGTTCATGCACTCCTTGAAGTTCAGGACCCTTGTGCAGAGGTAGAAGATGACGGTTATCACCAGCGCCACCACGGAACCGAACATCAGGCCCACGGAAGCGTCGGAATTAGCGAACGCCGCGGAGAAGCTCTCGCCCTCGAAGAATCTGCCTGTGTAGATCATGCCGATGACGCACGCCACGATAAGGATGATTATCGGCAGTATGAGGTGAATGACTCTGCCCTTCTGGCTTACCGGGGGATTCGGCTGGTCTTCCGCACCGGTCATGGAGGACTGCGGCATGGGATCGTCGGCCTTGCTGAGCTTTCCGCTCATCTCAGCCAGCTTCATGGGGCCGTAGTCGAACTTGCCGATGGAGAGCACCAGCATCATCACTATGGTCAGCAGAGCGTAGAAATTAAAGGGTATGGCTTTGATGAAGAGCTCCAGGCCGTTGACGCCGTCCACGGAACCCGTAACAGCGGCCGCCCACGAAGAGATAGGCGCTATTATGCAGACAGGAGCCGCCGTAGCGTCGATCAGATACGCAAGCTTTTGCCTGGAGATGCCGTGCTTATCGGTAAGAGGCCTCATTACAGAACCTACGGTGAGGCAGTTGAAATAGTCGTCGATGAAGATGAGTATTCCTAGGATCATGGTGGCTATCTGAGCGCCCAGCTTGGTCTTGACATGAGCCACAGACCAGCGCCCGAACGCGGCCGAGCCTCCGGCGCGGTTCATAAGCATCACCATGCCGCCCAGAACTACCAGGAACACCAGAATTCCAACGTTCCAGCCGTCAGAAAGCTGCGCCACCATGCCGTCCACGAACACGTGGTTCAGCACGCCTGAAAGCGAGAAGCCCGCAAACAGCACGCCTCCCACCAGGATACCGATAAACAGGGAGGAATAGACCTCCTTGGTGATCAGCGCCAGCACAATAGCAACAAGTGCCGGAAACAGCGACCACGCAGTGTTGATAACGTCCATAATAACTCCTTTCGGCGCCTTAGCGCCCCGCGAAATAATAAAAAGACCGGTCATGATATCCATCATGACCAGCCTGAGGTTCCAGCGCTATTCATGACAGCTCTCCGCGCCTGTAGCGCGACAGTCCGCAGAGTATTTCCCTGCGTCCCAGGTGCCCTTTGCAGCCATTCCGACTACTTAAGACCCTTCGGCGGCATCCCCTTTCCGCGGCGCCTATATTGCGCCTGCGTACTCTTGTCAGCCGCAGCCTCTATCATAACTATGCACTTATTATAGATTATTCTGTTGTATTGTCAATAGAAAGTTTGATCTCAAGCCTCGCGCCAAGAGCCTTACTTCTTATTTTTCTCTTTGGCCCTCTTGTCGTTGATTATCTGCATGTGTTCCGCGGTGACAAGCTCCACGCCGTTTTCCTTAGCCCAGTCTACGCAGCCCTTAAGCACCAGCGGCAGGAACACGCGGGGCACGTTGAGTATGGTCTTAAGAGCGTCGTCCGTGAACTTCACCTTGTCGTCCGCCCTGTCCGCGGCGTAGCGCACGGAATCCAGGCTGGCCTCCCTTATGGGCAGCAGCTCGGCCCGCATGCGGCGCTTTCTGTGGAACCAGAAGTTCTTGCTGTCGCGGTAGCCGTAGTCCACCGGAAGCGGCGGGAAGTCTGCGGCCTGCACCCCGCGGATTATGGCGTCGCTGTACTGCTTTTTCATAAGGATGCGGTCTATGCGCAGTATGAAGTGCGCCCCGAACTTGCTCGTGATCCCGTTGAAATCGTGGTACGGCGGCTCGTAGCCGTTGAGCTCGCCGGCCCTGTCGGACGCGGCGCCGTCAAGCTCTCTCATCCAGGTGCATTCTATTACCTGTATGGCATCGCTTACGACCTGCGGTCTGGGCTCCCCGGTCTCTTCTTCGATCTGGCTCTTTTCCAGGCGGAAACTGCACTTAGGCATCTTCTCCTGCGGAGTGTCGCCGGGCCATGACAGCTTTACGGCTTCCTTGAAGGTGGCCGGCTTGTCGTCTATGAAGTTGATGGCGCACTTTCCGGTGCGAAGTATGTTCTGTGCGGTGTTGGAAGAGTTGCGGCACTGCAGCAGCATGGCGTAGTAGTCCTTGCCGGCCACATAGTAGGGCTGCACCAGGGAATACGGCCCCAAGTTGGTCATCCCGTCCTCGCACAGCGTGCTGATCACGACTGTTGGCATGGGGAAAAACAGCGATGTCTGATAAAAGTTGTCTACGATGCGTAAGTTCTCGAAACTGCTCATGATCATATCTCCTTAAAATTTCTGCCGGCTGTTTCAAAGCCGGACGAATAGTCTTTCCAGCAGCTTGTACTGATCCTCGAAGCTGCGTCCTGCTATGGTCCAGGTAAGTATGGATTCTGCAGTAAATTCCGCCAGGAAGTTCTCGTCCTCTGCCTGCCCTTTGCATACCGGAAGTATGGCCTCCGATACCTGGGCCCTGAGCATCCTGTGACGCTGCGCAAAGCCCGTAGTAAACGGCCCGAACGCGCTCTTATCGTAGAATAGCGCACCGTGCTCTTCGATGAAGCGCTTAAGGCAAATGCTTATATTCTCAAGGAAAGCCTTGCGGTCTGTTGCCGGAAAGGCTTTCATCTGCCCCAGGCAGTTCTGCCAGTCTTCCACCATGAACGACGCTATCAGCATGTCTTTGGAGCTGAAGTAGTTGTACACCGTACCGGTGCCCACCCCGCAGGCTTTGGCTATGGAGCGGATCGTGGTCTCGGCGTAGCCGTGCTCTTCTATCTGGCGCCTGGCCTCAAAAAGCAGTTTTTCCCTCAGGTTTTCTATGATCTTAGGCATTGATCTGCTCCTTCCGGCTATGGGCTAAAAGCTCTCTGCCCACTTCTTGCAGGTATCTACGGTCTTCTGCGGGCTGTGAGCCCACTCATCAGCGCCTATGTTAAGGCACGCGTCGGCGCTCACCGGGGCACCGCCGATGATGACCTTCACGTCCAGACCGGCAGCCTTCAACTCTTCCACGGTCTTCTTCATGGAATCCAGGGCCAGCGTCAGAACACCTGAAAGCGCCACGATCTTAATATTCTCGGCCTTCGCGGTATCGACGATCTTTTCCGGCGGACAATCTATGCCAAGATCCAGCACCTCAAAACCGTTGGCCTCGAGCATGGAGCGCACTATGTTCTTGCCTATGTCATGAAGGTCGCCTTTTACGGTACAAAGTATCATGCGGGTCTTAAGGCCACTGCCGCCACCTTCGACAAGAGCGCTTTTAAGCGTATTTACCGCTTCTGTCATAAGCTCCCCGGCGTAGATGAGATCTCCTACGAAATACTCTCCTTCCTCGAAAAGCTTTCCTACGGTGTCCATGCCTTTCTGGCACGCCTCCATAGCCTTTGGGGCGTCTGATCCGCCTTCCGTCATGACCTGGTCCAGCAGGTCCTTTACCGTGTCTTCGTCCAGCTCGCCCATTGCTTCGGCAAGCGCATCAAAATCTACCATTTCCACTCCTCCAATATACTATTATTTATTCTGTCCGAACAGGCCCTTGCGGTAGGCCCTGTTGTACTTTCTGCCGCCTTTGTCGTTCATTCGCAGGGCTTCGCAGGCGTAGAGCATACCCATCATGTCCTGATTCGTGGGGTCCATGATGGCCGAGTCCAGACCTGCCTTAAGCGCGTAGGCAAGGCATGCGGTGTTTACATGCTTTCTTGCCGGCATGTCGAAGCTGATGTTTGAGATAGCTCCGGTGACTTTGACCTCCGGCGCGTACTCGTGTATGCTCCTTATGCACCAGGCAAAGTCTTCGAACGCCCCCGGCATGGTGGCAAGCGCCATGACGCAGGGGTCTATATGCAGCTTTGAAAGCGCCACTCCGAAGCGGTCCGCTTTGTCTATGATGCGCTTTGCGATCTCAAGTTTTTTTTCAGGATCCGCAGGTATGCCGTCCCGGTCGCAGGTAAGTCCCACGACCTCCCAGTCCGTACCTGCTATCAGCGGGAAGATGGTCTCGCACTTAGTGCCTTCCTCGTTGACAGAATTGACCATGCCGGGCTTTGCGACCTGCCCCTCCCTGATGATCCTCGCAAGGAGCCTGGCATCGGGGCTGTCTATGCAAAGTCTCACATCTCCTGCGCCCTGCATGACTTCGATGAGCCAGCACATAGCGTCGTACTCAAGCTCCGTGGCGGTGCTTGGCGCGCAGTCCAGAAAATCAGCGCCGGCCGCAGCCTGAGCCAGTGTGCGCGCCGTTATCAGCTCCGCGTCGCGCGATGCGATAGCTTCCTTTACAGCAGGAATGGCTCCGTTTATTTTTTCTCCTATAATGATCATTTGTCCGTCCTCCGCGCCGCTGCGCGCCATCCGATCAGCCGTCCACAAGTATCGTCAGAAGCAGCCTCATGAGCATGTTCTTTACAGGCCGCATATACCAGGGGATAATGTCTTTTACAAGTCTGTTGTACCCTTCCGGGTAGCTGGTGTATTTATTCATGATCGACCTCCGAAACTCCGTTTCTTCCGCAGTTCTACAGTTTATAGTTGTTCACGAACTCACATACCGCAAGCATGTTTTCCGCCTTGGCGTCGTTGCGGTACGAAAGCATCTTGTTCTCGCTGAAGATAAAGCCGCCGTCCCTGCCCAGTTCGTCGCACAGACGCTTCGCGTAGGCGACGCATTCTTCGGGCGTGCCGTTGGAAAGAAGGTCCGTAGTCATGCCGCCCATGATAGCGACATTCGGCAGAGCTGCGCGGAACTCGAACGGGTCATCCTGCTCCAGGTGGAAGGTAAGCAGACCCTTCGGGAAGTCCCTGAAATATTCCGCAAAACGCAGTATGCTGCCCTCCGTGAATATCCTTATATTCATGCCTTTTTCGGCGTACACATCCAGGAGTTTTTTCAGGTACGGCCAGTAGAAGCGCTCGAACTGCTTCTTGTTCATGACCGTGTGCGCAAGCATCAGAATGGACGAATCGAAGCAGTGCACATCGTCCGGACCTTTGGCCTTTCTGATCTTTTCGTAGATGGGCTCCATGCGCTCCTTTTCCCAGCGTTCAATGAAAGCGTCCAGAAGATCCGGGCTTCTGCGCATGGCGACCGAAAGCTGCTGTATGCCCAAAAGGTTGCTCATGAGCTCTTCTGCGGCTGGCACCACAGCGCCTTTCATGGGGTTATTGGGCGACAGCCCGGGCAGGCTGTATCTGTCCATGACCTTTGCCATGTGCAGCACGAATTTGGTGTATCTGGTGTACTCGCTGAAGGTCTTTTTCCATGTCTCTTTGCTCTTCTGAGCCCAGCTTTCACCGTACTTTTTGGGCAGTATCACTTCCCAGGCGTAGCGCGTCGGGTCGTCCATATACTGCTGCAGCGTCTCCACCGTGCAGTGCGCGTGGTCGTGTATACCCACCACCTCTTTGTCGTAATAATAATAGCCGCCCTCCCCGAACGCCTCGGTGACATTGAACTGGTTGCGTATACCTACGTCAAGTATCGCGTCCACCGGGTATTTGTCCAGGAAGTGCAGCACGCATTTTTCCATGACATCGAAGTTCGTCATAGCCTCGTCCAGGGTGTGCCCCGCGTCGAAGACCTTCCAGGTCACGACGTTAGCGAAATGCGGGATGCGGTCCGTCTTTCTAAAATTCGCCGCGTCCCTGAAAAGCTTCACTCTGGCAGCCTTCATTTCCTTGCTGTTCATCTCACACCTCCCACTGTGCGCCTCTTTGCGCTGTTATTATGAACAGGTTCATTAAAATTTTAACATTGTCTGCCGGCGGTGTCAAGAGCACCGGAAATGTGATATAATAAATTGAACGGAGGCTTATATGGAAGGTTTTACTGTTGCTCTGGCGCTCGTGGACGCCATACCCGTACTCCTCTTCGGGGCAAGCATGATACTTCTGGGCTCGCGGCTTCAGAGCCTGCTGTTTACGGTAGGCGCCATTCTCAGTACCCTGGCTGGCTGCTGCAAGGTGGCATGGAAACTGATACTCGGACTGAAAAAGAAGGATGTCCGCTGGCTCAACAAGGGCTTCCTTCCTCTGATGGGCGCAGGCTGGCTGCTGATCCTGCTGTCCCTGATATTTCTTAAGTCAGGCGGCGCCGATACAAGCTGGGCAAAAGGCCTTATCGCAATGCCCAGCGTACTGCTCCTTGCGCTGTGGGTGATACTGATGCTCTTCATGGTCTGGTACCGCAAGAAGCGCTTTATAAATGACGACGCGAAGAAGAACTGGACAGCCCAGATCATCAATCTGATAGGTCAGGCAGCCCTGCTGCTTGCTATAGTGCTGGCGTAAAGCCAGCCTTTTTTATTTCCTGCGCAAACAGAAGACAAAATATCATTTGATATTTTTAATATCATTTGATATAATCATGTTGTGACGGACGGCGAAAGGAGATATCATGACGATCCAGGAAATGCAGCAGAAAAAGAGGGAGCTCGGCATCACCTACGAAAAGCTCGCGGAGCTCTGCGGGCTGGCGCCGATAACGGTGCAGCGCATCATAAACGGCACCACGCCAAACCCGCGGCCCTACACAAAAGGCCTTATCGAGATGGCATTCATCAATGCCGAGAGCGCGTCGGGCATAGTTAAGGAGGAGGCGTTCCAGTACGGCACCACGGTAAAAAAACAGGGGGAATACACAGCCGAGGACTATTTCCGGCTGCCGGACGACCAGCGCTGCGAGCTTATAGACGGGGTGATATACGATTTTGCCTCGCCCACGGACAGGCATCAGGATCTTTGCGGAGAACTTTTTTACCAGCTGATGACTTACGTAAAAACAAACGGCGGCAAGTGCAAGCCCCGGATGGCGCCTTCCGACGTGCACCTGGACAACAAGTCCGTGGTCCAGCCGGATGTGTATATCAGATGCGTGCCAAAAAGCAAAAAAGCCTCGCCGGAATTTGCGGCAGAGGTGATCTCCCCTTCCACAAGATCGAGGGACTACATAATAAAGCTCAAAAAATACATGGAAAGCGGTGTTCGGGAATACTGGATCCTGGATCATGACAAAGACCAGATCAGCGTTTACCTGTTCGAAAACGGCGATTTTACGCTTACTCAGTACAGCTTCTCCCAGGCCGTACCAGTAGCCATCTGGGACGGAAAATGCCAGGTGGATTTCTCAGGAGTTCTGGAAGATATAGCAGAGGCCCAGGACACCCCGGAAGAGGAAGCCGACCCGGGCGAAGAATAACTGAAAAAACGAAAAAATGGGACGGTTCTGGATTTTCATTTTGGTAATAATTGTCAAAATGAAAATCCAGAACCGTCCCCACTTTTCATTATATTATGTCCTTGAAGGTCTCGATGGCTGTACGCACCTGCTCGTAGTTCACCATCTGCTGGTCGATCTCTACAAGAAGCAGTGGTATTCCGGCAGCGTCCAGAGCGGCCTTGCCGGGCACGTAGTCGAACTCTTCGGGGTCGCAGAACTTGGTCAGCACCCACAGAACGCCTTCAGCACCGCAGGCCTTAGCGATCTGAACGAGCTGCGCGTTGCGCTCCTTTTCGGGCTCGTACAGAACGGAAGTGCCTTCTATCTCCGCGAGGCGCTTTGCCATGGCCTTAACCGGGTCTATGGACTCGTCGGCAAGGCAGCGGAAATCCACAGATTCGTGGGTTATCTGGTCTGCCGCGATGGTAAAGCCGTTGTCCTGCAGTATCCCCAGAAGCTCAGGAGAATCCGCGATTATACCAGTCGTTACGATCTTCTTTTCGGCCGGCTCTTCGGGAAGCGCCGCAAGCAGCTTATTCAGCTCTGCCAGCATCACAGTGTGCCTGTCCCTTGCCATAAAGTACCTGGCCTTCAGCACCAGAGCCCTGTCGATTAGGCTTACTGTCTTTGAGTGCGAAGCCGCAAGCTTTGTAAATTCAAGGCATTCGACACGGTTCTCGTTGTACACCTTGTTGGCCTTTGCCAGCGCCCAGTCGCTTATCTTTACGCCTGCAAGCTCTTCCACCTGGCCGCGGATCTTCTTGATCTGGCTCTCGGTGAATTCAACGCCTGCAGCCAGCTTTCTGTTCTGAGCGTAGGCCACGTCGATCACAGGAATGTCCTTTACGCCGTATCTCCAGTTGGCGCCCATGCCCTTAAGAGAGTCGCAGGTGAGAGGGATCATAACAGCAGACAGGCCCTTAAACTCGCCGCGTATTCCAAGGTCCAGTATGGTGTGGATTATGGAGCAGTAGAATGCCGGGAAGTACCTTTTGGATTCGGACACCTGGATCTCGGCGCCCCACATTCCGAACGGCACCATGCCTGCCGCATACACCAGCTCTTCCGGCGCGTAGTAAGGCATAACGCCGACGGCCTTTTTTCCCTCAGCAAGCACAGCATCCAGCTGCGCTCTGGGGTCATTTGCTATTTCAATAAACGCATCCAGCGCTTTTCTTACTTCACTCATTTTGCCGCCTCCGCTTTCTTCTGCTTGTTTGCTTCCATGATCTCCACAAGAGCCTCAACGCGCGTGGTGTACTGCGCCTCGGAGAAGATCATCGGGTCGGACTGGTCGCCGTCGAAGGTCATGGTGGGGATGCCTGCCTGCTCGCGGAGCTGCCTTTCCAGCTCGTAGGAGTTTCCGGACCAGCGCTTGCAGGAACGGTTGATGTGGATGATGGCGCCGTCGACGTGCTTTGCCTTGGCGTCGTCCACTCTCAGCTGAACTTCCTTCTCGAAGCAGTAGGAGTTGGGCACGTAGGAGTACGCTGCCATGAGCTCGTCCAAATTGCTGTAAAGGAAGCTGAACGCCGGGCCGTAGATGGTGGAGGTGAGGTTTATGCCCCTGCTCTGCAGGGTCTTGTAGGTTGCCCTAAGGTTTGCCCAGCAGGCAATGCCTTCGAAGAGTATACGGTACTTTTCCTCGCCCTTGAAGGTGGATGTGCCGTTCTTTATGGCCTCTTCGTACTCGTCGGCCAGGTACTCGAAGGCTTCCGCTGCTTCCTTTGTGCCGCGGCCTACCGTAGCCACAGCCATGGTGTTGAATACGTCGAAGCCGGAGAACGGGCTGGGCTGCGCGCCCATGCAGCTGATGGCTCTCAGCCACGCCCTGGAAGATCTCTGGGAGACTTCCATAACTTCGTGGAGCTTGTTTAGATCCATCTTCTTGCCGGTGATCTTTTCGAGCTTGTCTATGCAGTCGTCGAACTGCGCGCGGATGTACTTGATGCGGTCCGCGTCGCAGGTCTTTTCAGTAAGGTGCGGGATATCTATCATAAGGAGGGGGATGTCCAGCTCCACTGCCAGGTTCTCGTACCATTTCATCATGCAGCCGCAGATGTTGTTGCAGCAGAGCAGGAAGTCCGGCCGCGGGATCTGTATCTCGGCGCACTCGTTGTACTTAGCGTAGGACATGTTGATCCTCGCGTAGGAGCACAGATCGTTGGAGTAACCAAGCGCCTCAGCCTCTTCGCACATGCGCTGTCCGCCGCCCTTGGCGCCTACCGCGGCTCCCATGTTCTCGGGATACGCCACCTTGATATCCATTGCCGTGGGTATCTCCTGCGGGAAGTTGGAGGCACACCAGCCTATCTTCTCGCCTCTGTTCTTTGCGTCCCAGACGTCCTGGGCTATCTTGTCCTGAAGTTCCCTCAGGACCACCTTTCCGGGTTTCTTTTCTGTTATTTCTGCCATTACTTTACCTTTCCAAAACCGTATATTGCCGCGCCGTAAGCTCCGTTGAGCTGCTGTATGCCGGACACTTTTATGGGTGTGCCGAGTTCTTTTTCAAGCGCTTTTACTACTCCCGCGTTTCTGGCTACGCCGCCTGCCATGTAGACCGGAGGCTTTACGCCAAGCCTTTTAACAAGAGACGCCGCCTTGACTGCCACCGAGGTGTTGATGCCGCGCACCAGGCTAGGTATATCCACGCCCCTTGAGAGCTGCGATATGACCTCAGACTCCGCGAAGACCGTGCATGTGGAGCTGACGCTTATCATGCCTTCGGCCTTTTCGTCGTAGTCCGAAAGCTCTCCGATACCAAGCTCCAGCACCCTGGCCATCACCTCGAGGAACCTTCCGGTGCCTGCCGCGCACTTGTCGTTCATGATGAAGTTCTCGAGCCTGCCGTTTTCGCCTATGGTCATGGCTTTCGCGTCCTGGCCGCCTATGTCTATGACGGTGCGCGCGTCGGGATACATCGAGTGTATGCCAAGGCCGTGCGCGGTGAGCTCGCTTATCGCGAAGTTCGCCTTCTCGAAGCTGTTCCTGCCGTAGCCGGTGGACGTGATGTTTGCGATACTGTCCTCAGCTGCGCCGGCGTCCTTAAGCGCCGCCTCAAAAGCCCTCGCCGGGCCTGTAGTCCCGGTGCCCGCGTCGACTATGGAACTTCCGACTATTTCTTTGCCGTTCTTCAGCACCACGCATTTCGACGTGGTGGACCCGACATCGATCCCAAGTGTAAAAACGTCTGCCATTTTTCAGCCCTCGCTATCCGTTAAGCTTCTCCTTAAGATCTTCCCAGGTGTTGTAGACGCCCGCTTCGTGCATCTCTTTGAGTTCCTCTTCGCTGTAGCCAAGGCTCCTTAAAACCTCCTCGGAGTGCTCGCCCAGAAGCGGTCCGTGTCCGAAGTCCGCAAAGCTGTCGCCGATCTTGACCGGCTGACGGATGACCTTGATGGTCCTTCCTGTCTTGCAGGGGATCTCCTGGAACACGCCAGTAGCGTTGACCTGCGGGTCTGTGAGGAGCTCTCTGTACTCCAGGCAGATGGAGTGAGGAATGTCGGCCTCAGTGAAGAGCCTGTCCCACTCGGCGGCGGTCTTCTTGGCGTATTCAGCCTCGAGGATCTCGGTGAACTCCGCGTAAAGATCGTTTGCCGCGATGCTTTCTATCGTGTAGCGCGGGTTGCCTACAAGATCCGCCCTCCCCAGGGTCTCCAGATACTTGGGAAGCTCCAGGTTGAAGGCCGGGCAGCAGGTCTGGAAGTACCTGTCGTCGGCTGTTCTGTATGCGTTGTTGAGCGGGTTGTTGAGCTTCTTGTAGGAGATCGGAAAACTCTCGCCGTATTCGGGGAACTGCTCGGACTGTATCATTACGCCCTGAGCCCAGATGGAGGTGTGCACCAGGGAGGTGGTGACTCTTTCGCCTATTCCGGTCTTCTGAGCCTTGATGTAGGCTGCCAGAACGCCGCCCACAAGGCCGAAGCCCGCTACGTGGTCGCCAAATCCGGGAACCAGTACGGGAGGACGTCCGTCCTTATCCCTGAGGGACCCGGAAGCGCCGGCCTTAGCCCAGAAGCAGGTAAAGTCGTAGCCGGGAAGATCCTTTTCAGGGCCTTCATCTCCGTAGCCGGAGCAGTCCGCGAACACCAGTTTGGGGAACTTAGCGTGAAGGTCTTCGTAGGTGAGGTTCTGCTTTGCCAGCGCCCTCTGCCTCCAGTTGGTGAGGAAGATGTCCGCGTCCTCAAGGAGCCTGAAGAGGGCTTCCTTGCCCTTCGGATCCTTCATGTTGAGGATGATGCCCTTCTTGCCGCCGTTGTCCAGGTCGAAACTGGTATTTTCGTAGGGGCTGGGGCTGCGCCACTCGGCTGCCGCTGCGAAGCGGTACGGATCTCCGTTCCTTGCCTCGATCTTTATGACTTCCGCGCCCTGGTCGGCGAGGAATTTACCTACCGTGGGGACCGCAATAAATGTTGCGAGCTCTACTACTTTAATCCCTTCAAGTGCTTTCATCGTGTTCTCCTTATTGTGAATATCTGCCGTTGAGAAATTAGAATCAATTCTAATTTTTATTCTATCTTTTTTTAGAAAAATGTCAATGCTTTTTTGCGGAAACGCTGGACAAAATTTAAAATCTATATTAGAATCGATTCTAGAAAGTTGGTGGAGAGAAGGATGACAGGGGGACGGTTCTCTGTCACCGTGACAGAGAACCGTCCCCCTGTCATCCCGGGAGGGTTTTATGACAAAGGTACAGGAAAAGCAGACTTTAAGGCGCAAGGAGATCATCGAAAAGATCGTGCCCCTGCTCGAAGAAAAGTCGTTCGAAGAAATAAGCGTCGAAGACATCTGCCGCGCCGCGGACATCTCCGTAGGCTCCTTCTACCATTACTTCGAAAAGAAATCCGACATCCTCGTGGGCCTCTTCAGCCGCATCGACAGCTACATGGAAGAGCACGCCTACCCGCTCATGAAAAAACGCGACGAGGCGGAAAACATCCGCATCTTCGCGCGTGAATGGCTGAAATATATAGAGGGCACCGGCCTGGAGCATTCAAGGCTCATCTCCTCGATAGACGCAACAGACCTCACCTTAAGCGGCGATGAAAGAAGCTCGGCTAAAAAGCTTGCGGAGTGCTTCGCCCGCGGCCAGAGGCTGGGCACTATAGACGATTCCCATCCAGCCGCGGAAGCCTCCTCGCTTTTCATGATAGCGCTGCGCGGAATAGCCCTGGACTGGACAAGAAGAAACGCCTCGTACTCGCTTACGGAGCGGGGCGATATCTACATAGACTATCTTCTCAAAGCATTGCGTCCGGCAAGATAATCTGCAGCAAGAAGGCCGTTCTCCCGGCCCTCTTCGTATAGGGCGAGTATTCTTTTTTTATCTTTTTCAAGCGAGTGCAGGTGGTTGTGCCTCGGGTAAAGTATGAGCGCCCTGCCCTCTTTTTCAAGCTCCAGGCAGCGCCTTAGCTGCAAGTTGTATATCTCCGCCTGGCGGGCGAGCTTTTTTGCTATCGCAGGGTATTTTTTCAATTTTTCCGCCGCGGCCGCATCGCCTTTGCCGCTGCGGAAATGGTTTTTGGGCAGGGTCAGTATGACGATCACGCTGTCGCAGCCGTCGGCGAGGGCTTTTTCGAAGGGTATGGGATCGCTGACGTAGCCGTCGAAATAACGCTTTCCGTTGAATTCGTAGGGCTTGCAGACTCCGGGCATGCACGAGGACGCGCAGATCATGCCGTACGAATCCTTTTTCATGAGCTCTTTTCCGAAATACTCCGCCTCACCCGTCTCAGCGTTGGTAGCAACAGCCTTCATCTCCGTGGGCGAAGCCATAAAAGCCTCGTAGTCCAGCGGGCACTTACCGCCGGACCTGCTGAGCGTACCATAAATGTAATCCAGATCTATCAGCGATCCGGTAAGGAGCTTTGCGACCGGGCCTATAGCCCTCGGAGAAAAGTTGTACCTGGTGTAGAAGTTCAGATTCCGCCCGGACTGCCCCGAAACGTAGGAACAGCAGTTTGCCGACCCCGCGGAGACTCCTATGCAGTAATCCAGCCTTATATCGTTATCTATGAGGTAGTCGAAAACACCGCTTGCAAAAACTGCGCGGTTGCCTCCGCCCACATCTATTATTCCTGTCATATATTTACCGTGAGTTTTGTCCGCTATTTTGTGAATCTGATCTTAAGGCCCGGCAGAACCAGTACCGCGGAACGCTGCCCGTCCCGCCCTTCGCGGACAGGCACTACGCCCCACTTCAGCTTTCCTTCGTCGGAGAAGGAGCACGGGTATCTGCCCAGATCATGCCTTCCGGTAAGCGCCGCGCCGTCCGATCCGAAATAGTAGAATTCGTCGGCAAGCACCTGCCAGCCGGTCTGCATCACGCCGTCCGCGTCGAAAAGGTACAGCGAGCCGTCTATGAACAGAGGGCCTGTGCGCATGGCGCCGTCCGTGCCGAAATAATACCTGACGCCGTCCGTATCCTGCCAGCCTGTAAGCATGGCTCCGTTATCGTCAAAGAGGTAGCGGCTGCCGTCGACATCCGCCCATCCGGTACGCAGCTCTCCGTTTTTGCCAAAGTAGCAGCGCGAAGCCTCAGCTCCGCCGGAACTTTCCCGGCCTGTTCGCACGTCCTGCCAGCCTGTGAGCATATCGCCGCCATCTGTAAAGAGGTATCTGCGGCCCGCTATGGTCTGCCAGCCGGTAAGGAACTGTTTTGCCGCAGGATCAAGGTATCCGATGGAGCCACCGGTGCTTTCAGCCCCGCTGTTTTTGCGCACCCAGCCGCTCTGCGCTTTGGCATCCAGGTACCACACATCAAGATCTACCACACCTTCTATCCCGGGCACCTTGCCGCTAGAACTGTACTGCCAGAACTCGTAAGGACCTTCGTAGCCGGACTTCCTGTTGGTGGTGTACGCCGCGAGCCAGACCGTATATTTTCCGTTGATCTCCGCCATGTTGGCCTTGCTGTTGCTGTTGAGGGCCGACCTGCTGCCGTAGAAGCACGGCGTATACCCGGCTGCCTTCACCCTTTCCAGGAACGCCAACGCTATATCCGTGCGCGTGCGGCTGTCCAGCTGAGCCTCATAGAGCCTTCCCACCGGCTTGCCGTCGCTGTAGGGAAACTCCACGTCGTAGACGACAGGAAGCAGGATGTTCGCCGGGCCGAGGCCGTACTTTTCAAGCAGCTGCACCGTAAAATCAGCCTCTTCTACGCCTTCCTCCACGGTGATAGCCTGCGAGAACAGGTAGACCCCTACCATAAGGCCGTTTTCCAGAGCGCCCTTAAGGTTCTGCTCCAGATACTCATCCTCCACCAATGCGCCGGTGCCGTAGCCGCGGTAGCCCACTCGTATGAAGACGAACTCCGCGCCCGCGTCCGCCACCGCCTTCCAGTCTATCTCCTTCTGGTGAGCCGAAACGTCTATGCCGTAGTGCTTCTCGCGGCCTGCCATCTTCTCGTCGTGGATGAGACCTCTTCCGCCAAAGCCCGCAAAGCGCGTATCGTAGCTGTACTCATCCTCCGCCGCGTAGGCCGACCGGGATCCCACTACCCCGGCAGCCAGACCCGTAAGCATCAGTATAGTAAAAAACAGAGCAATTATCTTTTTCAATGCATTATCCCCTTTGCTGTATCCTATTTTAAACAAAAAGGCATAATAAAACAAGCCCCGCGCTTGGCGGGGCCTGTATGCTTTTCAGATCCTACTACTTAAGATTCCACTTTCCGAAGAGTTCCTCGTCGGTCGGGATGTGCTCTTCGATAGGATAGGAGATCCATGTGGTGTTCATGAAGTGCTTGTAGGTGATGTTCTCGGATGCGATGTTTCCGCCCCAGGTTCCGCAACCAAGGGAAGAAGTGAACGGCATACCGTTGTTCCAGTTACCGGTGTTAGCAGCGGATGTAGCCTGGTTGACCATGACCCTGGAAGTGTGGGTGTAGGTAGCAAGCCTCATTACGTGCTCGTCATTGGTGGTCTGGATAGCGCAGCTGTGGCCCTTGCCAGCAACTTCGTGGATGTCGTTTACGCACTTGATCATCTCGTCGAGAGTGTCTCTCTTGTAGACAGCAACAACGACGGAGAGCTTTTCGAAGCTCAGCGGGTGCTCCTTGAGTCCGAATCCTTCGTACTCGCAGATGATGAAGGTCTTGTCTGCGGGGATGGAGAATCCAGCCATCTCAGCGATCTTCTGTGCAGGCTGTGCAGCAACCTTGGAGTTGAACTTGCCGTTCGGGAACATCATCTGCTCGAGAGCCTTGACCTGCTCCGGAGTGCAGAGGTATCCGCCTTCAGCAACCAGCTTGGGCAGGAACTCGTCATAGATGTTGCTCTGAACAACGAGAGCGTTGTCGGAGGAGCAGGAAGTAGCGTTGTCGAAGATCTTGGAAACGCGGACGTTTGTAGCAGCCTTGTCGAGGTCAGCGGTATCGTCGATGAGGACAACAGCGTTGCCTGCGCCTACGCCGTAAGCCGGAGTACCGGAGGAGTAAGCGGACTTAACGAGGCCGGAACCACCAGTAGCGATTACGAGGTCGCACTGTGCCATCAGAGCTGCGGAAGCTTCCATGCTTACGTCGGTGATGGTGAGGATGAGGTCTTCGGGAGCGCCGTGCTTTCTAAGAGCTGTGCGCATTACTTCGCAGACTTCGTAGTTGGTCTTGTTTGTACGGGGGTGCGGGCTCATAACGATAGCGTTTCTGCACTTGATAGCATCAAGAGCCTTTACTACCGGAGTCATTTCGGGGTTGGTGCAGGGGATGATAGCACCGATGACGCCTACCGGCTTAGCCATCTTGATGATGCCCTTTTCGGTGTCTGTCTCGAGGATACCAACGGACTTCTTGTCCATGATATCTCTCCAGCATCCTCTTACCTTCTTGCGAAGCTTGGTGAGCTTACCATCGAGGGTTCCCATTTTGGACTCTTCGAAAGCAAGAGTTCCGAGACGGACAACGTTCTCTTCTCTGGTGATTTCGAAAGCGATAGCTGCGCAGAGCTCGTCTACCTGTTCCTGGGTGTAGTACTCGATCTGAGCCTGAGCTACTCTTGCACGTGCGATAAGGTCCGCTACCATTTCGGTCGGAGTCTTAACTGCTTCAGACATAATAGTTGTCTCCTTTCAATATTTGAATATCTTACAATATGTTATACGAAGTCATTGTGCCCCACCGCCCGGAAAACCGGGCGATGGAGCGAATGGTTGTACTGTGTTTACAGACTACTTCTTAGCCTGCTTAGCCTTGTGAGCCTTGAGGTATTCGGGATCGAGTGTACGATAGTAGGAACCGCACAGATCGAGCGGGTTGAACGCCTTCTTGACCTGATACTGATAGGTTACCAGACCGGGCTGAGCCATGCCTACGAACATCTCGTTCTGCTCGTCCTGGGTGTAGTAGTAGTCGGTCTCCGGATGACGGGCTGTCATGTTCCAGTTACCCATGTCTGCGCCGAATCCATACTTGTCGCAGAGCTTCTGGCTGTAGTTCTGGATGAAGTCGCAGGCGCCCTTTACGGACTCTCTGTCGTGTCTGTCGAACCACTGGAAGAACTCGTAACCGGTTATACCGCCGCCGCCGAGTGTGGACAGAGCGCCCATCTCGGAGTCGCCGCCTGTAGCTGCAAGAGCGGTGCTGTGCTTGTCAAAGTCCTCACGCATCTGGTGATACTCTTCCATGACCTTGGAGGTAACGAATACGTTGTTGGAAAGTCCGCCGGAACCTTCGTAGCTGGAAGCCAGCGTGTAGTTGAGGTTCTTGTGTCCAAGACGCAGCAGGTAGAGTGCTACGAAGTCGTGGATCTTCGGCTGGAGCATGTACTCGTTCTTCCATCCCTTTACACGGCGGAGGATCTCGTCGATAGCCTTTTCTTTCCACTCCATATCTCTCTTGGTCATACCTACAACGACGACCTGGAGATCGATCTTGCAGAGCTTGTTCTGCTCAGCGATGTACGGATCGTTCATGTACTTGGGCAGATCGCAGAGCTGACCTTCAGGATCGGACAGGAGCTCGAGCATCGGCAGCTTGATGTAGCGGCCCCACATGTTGAACTGTCTGTGACCGAGGTAAGCGATCTCGTTGTTCTGAGAGAGCAGGTTGATGGTGTTTGCGTAAGCTTCCCAGTTGGGGAAGTTGAGCGTGTAGGTCTTGATGTTCCACTGCGGAACGAGCTTGTAAGCAGCGCCTACGCCGTAGGAGGGCAGTACGCGCGGACCCGGCCAGGGGTGGAGACGGACTGCAACTCTGCAGCATACGCCCATGGAGCCTGCGGGGCCCTGCATACCACGGAGCACGCCTCTGAAGCTGGGGCCGGGGCCTTCGCCGCAGAACCAGTCTCCGCCTGCGCCGAGGGTACCGGTGCGGACGAGATCTCCGTTAGGAAGTACCCACTCGGTAGCGAGCATGTTCTCGGAAGCTACTCCCATGAAGCAGGAGGACGGTCCGAATGCTACCCAGGAAGCGGTACCGGCAAGAGTGGAGGAGGAGCATCCTACACCTGCCATGTTGACGTTGAAGCCTCTCTTCATAGCTTCGACCTGTACTACAGCGCCGATAGCGTAGGGCTCTACGACAACATACTGATCTCTTTCGTGGAACTCGATCTTCTTCATGCGCTTCATATCGATCTGGAGGGAGTCGTCGTCGCCGATGTAGCCCATTACAGACCAGAATGTTGTAGCAGCCTTGAAGTGGATGTCGTACTTGTTGCAGATCTTAACGATTGCCTGAACTTCCGCGGTGCTTCCGGGCATGATGACTGCGCCGGGGATCGGGGACTTGACATCGTAAGGTCCGAAGTGAGCGGAGGACTGGGTATTGATAACTCTGTAGGATTCGAGCATTGCCGGATCCTGAGAGATATTCTTCTTACCTACTACCAGCTCTAATTCTCTATAAGCGTCCTGATTGAATGCCATATTTATACCTCCCTGAATTACAGTGCACGAGCTACGAGGTCGATAATGTCGATGACATCGATCTTCTTACCGTTCTCGTCTACTGCGTTCTTGAAGTTGGCCTCGCACCACGGGCAAGCTGTTACGAGAGCATCTGCACCGGTGCTGTTAGCTTCGGTGACGCGCTCGTTGGCTGTAGCCTGAGACATTTCCGGGTTGGTGATCTGGACGTTTGCGCCAGCGCCGCAGCAGAGCGAGTACTCGCGGATACGTTCCATCTCTACGAGGGTGACCCCGGGGATAGCCTTGATGACATCGCGCGGTGCGTCATAGATTCCGTAGACGCCCATTCTGCGAGGTCTTCTGGGCTCCCAGGTAACTACCTGGTTCATGATCTTCTTTTCTTCGCCGTGCCATTCGGTGTAGGGCTCGCCCTGACGGCCGAGGTGGCAGGGATCATGGTAGGTGACTACCAGGTCGAGGTTCTTCTTGAACTTGATCTTCTTTTCCTTGATGAGTTTGTCGAGGTACTCGGTAACATGGAGTACTTCTACCTTGCAGCCGCGTGCAGCGTACAGGGTCTTGAATGCGTGATAACAGTCAGCGCACGGGGTAACGATGGTCTTTACGCCCTTGGCTTCGAATGCCTTGATGTTGGCATCTGCTCTGGCGCCGAACTCATCGAAGAAGCCCATCTGATATGCACGGCCTGCACAGCACATATCTGCGTCGCCGAGATATCCGAGCTTGACGCCGGCCTTGATGAGGGTCTCGGCAGCCTTCTTCGCATAGCCCTGCAGAGCAGGATCATAGCTGTACTTGCAGCCGGGGAAGAACACGACTTCTGCGTCCTTCTCGAACTTGATGCCCTTTGCCCAGTCCTGTCTCTTTGCCTTCTTTTCGCCGGCAATGAGGGTCTGCTGCTTCTTGAGGGAATCGATCATCTTCTTCTGCTCGGGAGTAGCGAAGCCCTTGAGTATAGCTTCGTTCTTGAGCTCTACGCAGTAGTCGAGACCTTCGAGGTTGAACCTGGTGATCTTGCAGGTTACGTCGCATGCGCCGCAGGCGGTGCAGGACTGAACAGCGTTGAGCCATTCCGGAGAAGACTTGAAGTCGTAGTCGCCGGTCAGATAAGCCTGGCCTACCTGCCACTTACCACGCAGTGAGTACATATGCCACTGATAGTAGAGGTTGGTGGGGCAGTTCTCGCCGAAGCGCTGGGACTGGATCTTATCGAATGGTATCCACTTGCAACCGAGGCAGTTGGAGCAACGCTCCATCATCGGTAAATAATCTTTTAATGCCATATTCTAGTCTCCCCTTTCTTAAATTGTGATCTTGCCGGGGTTCATGACGCCCTTGGGGTCGAAGATGCCCTTAAGCTTCTTGAGGTTCTCGAAGCCCATAGCGTCCTTGTTGAGCTGGATGCGTGCCCAGGGTCCGTGCGGCCTTGAATAGTAAGCGCCTGCCTGAGCCAGCTCTACGCTTGCTCTGTCGAAGAGCTCCTTGGCGAGCCTGGTATCCTTGCAGGATGCCGGATCGTACGGAAGCGTGAAGCAGATGTGGTATGCGGATCCGTAGTGGACAGGCTGTACGTATACGCCGATGTCGGAAGCGGGATAGCCTACCTTGGCTGCGATGTCGTTCATCTTGTCGATGAACATAGCGGTGTCGTCGATCTTGCTCATGAAGAAGATATCCTGGAATGCGCCCTTGTAGGTCTCTTTCCAGTACTTCTTTGCCGGGGACGGAGTAATGGCCTTCTTGTAGAAATCGTTAGCGCTTACGCTGCCGATAGCGTTGACAGGAACGAGTCCGTTCTTCTGAGCGAATTCCTTGATGTCAGCTTCCTGCTGAGCGCACTTTTCCTGCGGCAGAAGATCTCTTCCGCCAACTCCTACGAAGCAAGCCCATGCGGGGAGTTCCTTCTTGAGAGCTTCGATCTCCTTGGCGTCCTTACCCATGAGGTTGGCGATCTGCGCCTTGTTCAGGATGAAGAGCTCGTCAGAGAAACGAACATGGATGACGTCCCATACGAAGTTGAGGAGAGCTTTTTCGGTCTCAGCGGTGACGAAGAAGCACTTGTGAGCCTGATGAGCGAGCTCGCAGCGGACAGATGCCCATGTTACGACGCCCATGGTTCCTTCGGACTGGGTGAGCAGACGGTAGAAGTCGAGCATCATCGGTCCGAGCGGGCTGACCTGCCACTTCTCCTGGCTCCACTGCTTCTCGAGGGATCCTACAGGACCACCGTTTGCAGCGTCGCCTGTGTACATGCGGTTTCCGTCGCCCCAGGTGACTTCCACGCAGCGGAACGGCTCGGTGTAAGAGAAGCCGTGGCATGCATTGAGCCTCGGCTCGATGTCCATGACGTCTGCGAGGACGGACTTGGTGTCTCTCGGTGCCAGGGTGTATGCGAAGTGCATGCCCTTCTTAGCGAGTTCCTTCTGGAACTGACCATAGGTGACGCCCGGCTCGATGACAGCCATTCTGTGAAGCTTGTTGATGCTTAATACTTTGTTCATTCCGGACAGATCAACGATTACTGCGCCGGGAACGGAGGGGACGGTGTCTCCCTTATAGTGGGGAGCACCGGAGCTGACAGGTATGATCGGGAACTCCTTCTCATTTGCAAGCTTTACGAGAGCTTCTACCTGGTCAGCGTTCTTCGCCTTTACGACGAAGCTTGGAGTCATTGCTTTAGCAAAGCTCTTGTCGCTGGCGTAAGCGGCAAGATCTGCTTCCTTATCAGAAACAGCAGCAGCGCCAAAGATCTTCTCCAGTTCAGCCTTGAGTTTAACCACGCGATTACCTCCTTTGGAATGCTGGATAAAAAATGTCTATAAAACAAACGATCAACGTTTATTTCCGTGTTTTAAGGGCCCGGGACTCAGTACGCCTCCAGTGCCATGCTTATGCAGTCGTGCAGACCTTTTGTGAGGTCTGTTTCTCCTCCGGTTATGCACCAGTTGTAGCAGCAGCCGCGGGCGATGGTGAAGAGGTAGTCCACTATCTCCTCTGCCGTGTGCTCCGTCGCCAGCTCTTTTGCGGCGAGGCCGTCTGCGGTTATGTCAGCAAGAAGCTTGTGCATGGGACGCTTTTTGATGAACCAGGAGTTTTCCGGATTATAAAGCACCCGCACAAGATCTATGCCGGTATCTATGTTTAATTTAGCGTAATATTTGAAGAAATCCAGGATGCGCTCCTTTGCGTCGGAGCCTGTGATGCGAGCGGCGACGGTTTCGGAGAAATAGTCGTCTGCGGTTTTGTATATGTCGAAGAAAAGATCTGTCTTGGAGGGGAAATAGCTATAGAACGTTCCGACGGATATATCTGCCTGTGCACATATATCGCGGACTGTGGTGCTCTGGTAGCCTTTTCGCTTCATAAGATCGAGCGATGTGACCAGGAGCTTTTCTCTGGTTTTCTGAGCGCGCTTGCTTAATAATGCTTCGTTCATCTGCACGTTTTCCTCTGCCTTTTGACACTAAAAGTATAACATGTTCAGTTTTTAAAGAAAAGGACTTTTTTTAAGTTTTTGCACAAAAATCACAATAAATACACCCGATTTTTTGGCAAAAAAATAACGTGGTATTTCACCGCGCTAAACGCCCCCACATCTAGTGTGAACAGTGGAGAGGGACGGTTCTTCTCCACCGTTCTGTCAACGATTATACTCGTGCTTTATAGTAATTCTCTGCATATGACATGAATGCGCGCATCGCATCAGTAGGATTGGAATCCTCCTTTTGAATAAAGTATAGCCTTGAAAAACGTTTTGGCTTAACAGGCCTGAATGCAAGGTTGTTTTTGCTTAGCACCTCCGCGGAAGTCATCCAGTAACACGCCTCTTGGCATAATAACAGGCAGGGAGCTGCACTGCTCTTCCAACAATTCTGAATACTCCGCAAGCACGTCGTCATTTTTCATCAGAAGTCCCACCCTTTTAAGGTTATTAGTCTTCACAAAAGCGTTGTTTTTCGGGTCAGAACCATAGTAGTTACATGCTATATCCGCTACTTTCCGTTTTGTCAAAGAATCTATATAGCTTTGAGGAACTCAAAGATGCAATAGATAAATATATACGTTATTACAACGAGAAACGCGGCAAGGCATCTCTTGGGTACATGAGTCCAATTGAATACCGAAAAAAGATGCTTGCTGCATAGAATAACTCCGGCGATTTCTCGCCGGAGCAAAAGTCTAACTTTTGGGGGTCACCTCAGAGATATAGTCTCCGACCGCATTTTTATTACATGACAGAGAACCGTCCCCTTGTCACATCAGAATGCCCAGTTGCCGTTCTTAAAGATCTGGATTTTTTTGCCGTCGCGGGTGTTTGCGACTATGTCGAGGTCTTCTGAACCGATCATGAAGTCCACATGCATGAAGGACTTGTTGACGCCCTTGTCATAGGCTTCCTGAAGGGTCATGTTTTCGAAACCGTCCAGGGTGTCCGCGAAGCCGAAGCCCAGCGCCAGGTGGCAGGCTGCGTTCTCGTCGAACAGGGTGTTGTAGAACAGGAGGCCGCTGTTCTGGATCGGAGAATCGTAAGGCACCAGAGCGACTTCGCCCAGCATGCAGGAACCTTCGTCCATGTTGATGATCTCGGTAAGAACGTCCTTGCCCTTTTCAGCGTCCCATTCCACGGCCTTGCCGTCCCTGAAGCGGACCCAGAAGTTCTCGATAAGCTGGCCGTTGTTGGAGAGCGGCTTGGTGGCGTATACTATGCCTTCGGCCCTGCCCTTCATCGGGGAGATGAAGCACTCCTCGGAAGGCATGTTGGGGTTGAAAGTGTAGCCAAGAAGGCTGGTGTCGGCGCCGCCGTTGAAGTGCGCGCCGTCTATCATCCAGACCTTGAAATCTGTGCCGTTCTTGGACTTGTACTCAAGGCTGTCGATGCCAAGCGAGTTGAGATACTTGCAGCGAGCCTTGAGGTCCTTGTTGTGAGCGTCCCATGCCGCCAGCGGGTCTTCGGTGACGCGTGCGCAGGAGAGTATTGCCTCCCAGAGCTTTTCCACGGCCTGCTTTTTGGAAAGCTCGGGGAAGAGCTTCTTTGCCCACTTCTCGCCGGGAACAGCGGCTATGCACCACTGGTACTTGTTTTCTATCTGATCCCTGTACTTGCGGATCTCCGGCATCTTCTTCTGCATGGCCTTGGCGAACTTTTTCTGATCGATGCCCTTAAGGCCGTCCGGATCTTCGGATTCCAGGTATATGCGGCAGGGAATTGTATTTACGTAATGCTGCCATCTGGCGGCTTCGAAATCCTGCAGAGTGCCGAGGGTCTTGAGGCTCCTGTAGCGGGTGTGGATCTTTGCCAGAGGCTGGTAAGTGAAGTCTACGAATACGGATTTTGCTCCGAGCTTGTAGCACTCTTCTACGAGCATCTTTACGAATTCAGGCTGGTCGAGCTCCGCCTGGATGAATACTTCCTGGCCCTTCTGGACATTTACGCCCTTGGCTGCGATGAGGTTCGCGTACTTTCTTAATACTGTCTTTTTCATGGTGTTCCTTTCTATGTCTGGTTATATTCCGGAGCCGTAATCGCCCCAGAGCTCCATTGCCTTTGCTGTTTCCGTGGAATAGAATATCCTGCTGTTTTCCGGTACGGATTCTATGATCCAGGTGTTGGCGCCTATGATGCTGTTGTCGCCTATATATGTGCTGCCGCCTAGTATGGTGGCGTTGGCGTAGATGACTACGTTGTTTCCTATGTTGGGGTGGCGCTTGATGTCCTTTACCGGGTTGCCGTCCTTGTCGAGCTCGAAGAACTTGGCGCCTAAAGTTACGCCCTGGTAGAGCTTGACATGGCTTCCGATGACGGTGGTCTCGCCTATTACTATACCTGTGGCGTGGTCTATGAAGAAGTGGTCCCCTATCTGCGCGCCAGCGTGGATATCGACGCCTGTGCGCTCGTGGGCGAACTCCGTCATCATGCGGGGCACCAGAGGCACCTTAAGCATGTAGAGCACATGAGCCATGCGGTAGACCGCCGTAGCCATAAAGCCCGGGTAGCAGATGATGACCTCGTCCCTGTACTTTGCGGCAGGGTCGCCCTCGTAGAGGGCTTCGATGTCGGTAAGAAGCAGTTTTTTGACCTCGGGCAGAGCTTCCACGAAGGCTTTGGCGGCCTCGCGCGAGGAGCAGCCCATGTCGACCTCGGAGAAGCGGCAGGCCATGCCTATCTGCCTGGACAGGCGCGCCTCTATGAGCTCTATGGATGCGTCCTTTTCAGGGGTGAAGTAATTCGGGAACATGGCCGAGAGCGTGTCCAGGACTATAGCGCGCACCTCCAGCCTGCTGGGGATCGGATCGCCGCAGGATGTGGCTATGAGCTTTGAATCCAGGCCTATGCGGTCCAGTTCGTTTTGGATCTTTTCGGTGTAAGTCATTTCAGTTTCCTCAGAACAAGAGTGCAGACTATCCCGTTGAATATGCCTGTTGCTATGCCGGCGACAAAGAGCACCGGAAGGTACAGGAACACGTCCGATGTGGACGCGACGAGCGCCGCTACGATAAGCTGCGCAAGGTTGTGGAAAGCCCCGCCGGCCATAGAGACCGCGGTGAGGCTGAACAGCCCGGTCTTTTTCAGGAGAACCATTACGCCGAGGCTCACAAGGCCGCCGGCCAGTGCGTAAAGCCCGGAAAACAGACTTCCGAACAACAGCGCCGCAAGGGCTATCCTGATAAGGTTTATAAGCAGCGCGTACTGCGGGCCGAGGTAGTACAGAGCCAGCACCACGACTATGTTGGCAAGGCCAAGCTTGATGCCCGGAAGGCCAACGTTGAGCGGCAGCAGGAACTCTATGTACGACACTATCAGCGCCAGCGCCGCAAGAAGCGCGCAGGTGGTCGTGACAAGGGGACGGTTCTCTGTCACCCTTTTGCGGGCGGATCTTTCGCTTCCCATAAGGCCCGCCTCCTAGTGTATCACCGCGTCGGGGGCATCATCCCCGCCGCTTACGGTGACCGACATATGGTGCGGAAGGCATATTATTACCTGACCGCTTTTGTTTATCGGGGCAAAACGCGTGCAGTCTTTTCCGCTGCAGTCCGCGTCCTCAACCCTTATGCTTCCGTTTTCCACGACCAGCGTGTTGCTGCCGTATTTTGTGCTTACAGTGCTCTGCCAGCGCTCCTGCGTAAGCGGGATGCTGTCTGTGACCTCCCCATCGACCCGCACTATGGCTGTGTTTCCGGGCCGGGAATTGCCACGCAAAAGGATCATGCACGCCGCGCCTATCACAAGCAGCACCGCCAGCAACACAACGTCTGCTTTTTTAAAGAACGGAAGCTTCATAATGAATTATTATACTTCTGAAGCGCCTGCAACTGCAAGCATTATGGCGCATTCCATGCGTTTTTTGAACAGTTCGCAGCCCTGCTCGTAGATGCCGGTAATAGAGCCGGACGCGTGCAGGCAGTTAGCCGCGCAGCCGCCGGAGCAGTAAAGTTTGGCCCAGCAGTCAGCGCACTGCGGCTTTGCGTAGACGTTGCACTTCATGAATTCTTCCTGGACGGCGGTGTTGGTGACGCCGTGCCATATATCGCCCAGCTTCCAGGCTTCGTCGCCCACGAACTGGTGGCAGGGGTACAGATCGCCCCAGGGGGTGACCGCCATGTACTCTGTGCCCGAGCCGCAGCCGCTGATCCTCTTGTAGATGCAGGGGCCGCCGGCAAGGTCTATCATATAGTGGTAGAACGTAAAGGGCCTCCCCTCTTTGCGGCGCTGCAGCATCAGAAGCGCGAGCTTTTCGTACTGGTCCTTTACTATCTCTATATCCTCGTCCGTTAAGGCGTAGGGATCGCCCGGCGGGCAGACTACGGGTTCCATGGAAAGCTCCGTAAAGCCCAGGCGCAGCATCTCTTTTATATCCTCGACGAAATCAGGGTTGTTGTGGGTGAAGGTGCCGCGCATGTAGTAGCTTTTTCCGCCGCGCTTTTCCACAAAGCGCTGGAATTTTGGAACGATCTTCTCCCAGCTGCCTTTGCCTGCGTAATCCACGCGGAAGCGGTCGTGCACTTCTTTGCGGCCGTCCAGGCTTAAAACAACGTTGTGGCACTCGCGGTTTGCGAAATCTATCACATCGTCGTCCACCAGCACGCCGTTTGTCGTGAGGGTGAAGCGGAAGTTCTTTCCGGCCTCTTTTTCTATGCCGCGGGCGTAAGCCACGAGCTGTTTTACGACACCGAAGTTCATCAGAGGCTCGCCTCCGAAGAAGTCCACTTCAAGGTTGCGGCGGCTGCCGGAGTTCTCCACGAGGAAATCCAGCGCGCGCTTTCCGACCTCGAAGCTCATGACCGCCCTTTCGCCGTGGAACTTGCCCTGGCTTGCGAAACAGTACTCGCAGTTTAGATTGCAGGTGTGGGCCACGTGCAGGCAGAGGGCCTTAACTATCCCCTTGCTGCGCTCCTTAAATGTTCCGGCCAGAGGCGCGAAATCCTCCGGGGTGAAAAGCTCGCCCGCGGCCTTAAGTTCCTGCACCTCGGCGCAGACCTTTGCGATCTCTTCAGCAGTAACGTCCGGGTCTGACGCGTACTTTTCCAAAAGCTCTGCCTGGATCTGCTCCGGACTTTGCGCCTCAAAACGCTCTATTACGTCGTACGCCAGATCGTCCACCGCGTGCACCGCGCCGGAAGCCACATCCAAAACTATGTTGTAACCATTGAGTCTATATTGATGGATCATGTTTCTGAGGTTGGTGGAGAGGGACGGTTCTCCTCCACCGTTATAGCTGCGGTTGACGCCAGGAGGGGCACCCGCGCCCTGAGCATTTTCCGCGAAGGGATGCGGGGAGATGTCCTGGAGGCAGGACCCGCTGCAATATCAATTCATTGTTTTGGTGGAGGAGAACCGTCCCTCTCCACCACCATGAAAAATGCCGCCCTGAAATAAGGCGGCATCTCCTGTGCTTGATTTAGAGTTACTTGCTCTCTTTGTTCTCGCAGCTCTGATTTGCAATGCCGCAGCTGGTCTTGCAGGCGGACTGGCAGGAAGTCTGGCATTCGCCGCATCCGCCGTCCTTTGCGCTGCTGCAGAGGTTTCTGGTGCTGAGAGTCTGAATGTGCTTTCTTTCCATTTTTTATCCTCCGAACTTGCTATACAAAGTATCAAACGTTCTGTGACAATGAATTATATCATACATCGCAGGTCCTTGCAATTTTATTTTTCATTCAACTGTGTACCATTTTGTTATTTAGAACATGGTATAATACTATCAGTGAAATGCGCGGATCGGCCGCGTGTTTTTATTTACTTTTACTCAAAATGTGGTATAAAGAAAGGAGGAAGTACGATGAAAAGAGGTCTGTTTATGGAATATCTTGTGACCCTTACATGGGATCCCGAAGCTGCAGTATGGATCGCGACAAGCGCTGACATCCCCGGACTGGTACTCGAGGATTCATCTTTTGATGCCCTCATCGAAAAGGTTCAGGCAGCTGTACCGGAACTGATAGAGCTCAACAGCCTTCCGCAAGGCAAGACCATACGCTACAGCCCGAAACAGTTTCAGCGTGCGTGCCCCTGATGGCGGAATACGAAAACAGAGTCCGCGAGACACTCAGCAGCTACGGCTGCTTTTTTATTAGGCACGGTAGAGGTGACCATGACATCTGGTACAGTCCGATCTCTGAAAGAAATGTTACAGTTCCTGCGAAGATCAAGTCCAGGCACACCGCGAATGCTGTACTGAAGCAATGCGGGATAAAGGAAAAGTATTGAGAAACACGCCCTGAAGATTTATCATGAAATTAGTAATAGTATACAATCGTTATTGGGGGCACATGAAGCTTTCATCTTTCCTGCACTTTGCAGGCTTTGGCATAAAGACCATACTGTTTAAGAAGAAGGATCCACTCCTGGGGACGGTAATCGTCACCGACAGGTGCAATCTGCACTGCAAACACTGTTCCGTCAACAACATCACCGCTGTCATGCATCCGTACAAACAGCTGCGCAGCGAGATGCAGCAGCTCTACGATATGGGAGTCAGGATCCTGTTTTTCTGCGGCGGCGAAACTTTTCTCTGGCAGGACGGTGAGCTTACGATAAAAGACCTGGTCGCAGAAGCTAAACGAATGGGCTTCCTGATCGTAAACGTGGTTACGAACGGCACCTTCCCGATCGACCTTCCGGAGGCGGATCTGATACTCCTGAGCCTGGACGGAGACCGGCAGCGACACAACGAGATCCGCGGCGACACCTACGACACCATCATGGAGAATATCCGCAACGCCACAGCGGACAACATCTGCCTCTACATGGCGGTCAACCAGATCAATAAGGACTGCATACAGCACGTGTGCCGGACAGCCCGCGACACAAAGAATATCCGTGCGGTGTCCTTCAATTTCCACACGCCTTATCCGGACACCCGCAAGCTTGCGCTCAGCCGGGACGAAAAGGCTGCCTGCTGCGCTGAGATCACCCGGATGATGAATGTACGGTCTTGAGCTTTGGCTCGCAGAGCGTTTTGGATGGGTAAACAAAAGCGGCGGCACCTACGAGCTTACGCTGAAAGGCGCCTACCACTATCACTACTATGAAAACTTTTATACACTGGCCTACATCGATAAAATGTGGGGCATCATGCGTAGGGAAGCGTTCCCGGAACGTATTAAACTATAAAAAACCGGGGATAACCCCGGTTTCTATTCTTTCACGAACCAGATCCAGGTTCCGTGGTCTTTGCTGAACACTGCCAGCGCGTTCTCGTACTCGAATCGAAAAATGAAATGCCCGGTCTGATAGTAATTGGTGTAATCGATGCCGTCAGCCTTGGTGCCGGTGTATTTCTCAAATGTTTCCCAGCTGCCGTCAGCGCCTAAGTACCCAAGCATATACTCACAATACTCGCCCGAGCCGCTTATCCTGATCCTGCTGCCGGACACAGTTGCCTCAACAGCGCTGCCATTTATAAGCTGCGGATCGTCGTAGGTATAAATGCTGTATGTCTGGGTCTCGGAACTGATCTCGTAAACAAATGCATCTTCCGGCGCCGCAGGCTCTGACCCGTCAGGGCCATTTACCTTATAGAACAGATAGCCGGTAGCCTGCCGCTGATCCATCTCCGTGACCTTATAGTATTCTGTTTCATCCGACGAATCATAAGATACGACATAGGTCCATTTGTAGGGATCAGCTTCGTACCATTTGGTTTCTATCCTGGTAATATCCTTTATCCGGACGTGCTTTTCATAATCGTTTCCGTATTTTAACCTGGTCTGCTCTGTTATCTGGTGCTTCAACTGGCCTGCAAAATCCGCAAGCTTTATACGCTTTGCCTCCGACGAATACACTCTGCCATAGGTAAAGCAAGCATAGAAACCAACAGCCAGAACGACTATGACCAGAAGAATGATCTTTAGAGTTCTATGCATCCCCATCACCCCCTTTTCTGAGGTGCGCTACAAAAGCTCCTTTATCTTTGCTTCTATGCGCTCCGGGGTGACGGTGGAGGCGTAGCGCTCCACGACCTTGCCTTCGCGGTCCAGCAGGAACTTGGTGAAGTTCCACTTGATATTGCTGTTAAGCACGCCGCCCTTCTGGCTCTTGAGCCAGGTGTAGAGCGGAGCTTCACCCGGGCCGTTTACCTCTATCTTTGAGAACTGCCTGAAGCTCACGCCGAAGTTGATGGCGCAGAATTCCGTGATCTGCGCGTCGGTGCCGGGAGCCTGGTTCCCGAACTGGTTGCAGGGGAAATCCAGGATCTCAAGGCCCTGATCTTTGTACTTTTCGTAGAGGTCCTCGAGCCCGTTGTACTGCGGGGTAAAGCCGCAGCCGGTGGCGGTGTTGACGATAAGCAGCACCTTGCCCTTATAATCCGCCAGGGAAATATCCTGCCCTCCGGCATCCTTCATCGTGAAATCGTATACTGTCATGGTCTTTCCTCCCCGCCCTTGCTACGCCTGGCCCGCCGATTCTATATATTTTTCCGCAGCCACAGCCGCTACCGCGCCGTCGGAGACCGCCGTTACGACCTGCCTTAAGCTCTTTACGCGCACATCGCCCGCGGCAAACACTCCCGGAACGGAGGTGCGCATCTCGCTGTCAGTTGCGATAAAGCCCCGTTCCATGTCGAGCAGCCCTTCGAACACGGCGGTGTTGGGCTTAAGCCCCACGAACACGAACAGCCCGAACCTGCCGCTGACCCTTACCCTGCTGCCGTCCGCGACGTTTTTGAGTATCATGGACTGCAGGTAGCCGTCGCCCGACATAGACTCTACGGTGGTGTTCCACTTGAAGGCTATCTTGCTGTTGGCGAAGGCTTTTTCCTGGATGGACTTTGCCGCCCTGAGAGAATCGCGCCTGTGTATGATAGTGACTTTTGAAGCGAACTTCGTAAGGTAGATCGCCTCCTCCACCGCAGCGTCGCCGCCGCCCACCACGTATACCGGAAGGCCTTCGAAGAACGGACCGTCGCAGGTGGCGCAGTAGGAAACGCCGGCCCCCGCAAGCTCTTCTTCGCCGGGGCAGCCTATCTTAGCCTGGTGCGTGCCGGTTGCTATGATAACAGCCTTTGCCTTGTATTCCGCGCTTCCGCAGCGGATGACCTTAGGATCCTGGTCCAGGACGAAGGAATCTGCGCTGCCTTTGGCAAATTCGGCACCGAAACTTCTGGCCTGCTCCGCCATCCTGCCGGTAAGGGCGTGCCCGGACTCCTCAGGGAAGGACCCGGGGTAATTTGCTATCTCGGAGGTGGTGAGTATCTGGCCGCCTTCAGTGTCGGCCTCAAGCACCAGGGTCTTAAGCTTTGCCCGCCCTGCGTACAGTGCTGCAGAAAGCCCCGCGGGGCCTGCTCCTATTATAACAACGTCGTAAATGGTATCCATATGCGGCTCCTTTAAACTTATTTTTTATTATACTACCTGAAAGCCCCCTGTTCAAACAGTTATGCTCTGTATATCAACAAGTTGTTTCCGCGGCGGAAAAGATGTATACTATACGCGACGGCATAAACTGTTCAATTAAGAAACGGAGATAATAGAAATGGAAGAAACAAGACCCTTTTTAGACTGGAAACTGGCGCACGATTTTATGGTCGATGTATTCGTAAAGTACGGCGTACCCAGAGAAGACGCGGAGATCTGCACGGACGTTCTTCTTGAGAGCGACCGCCGCGGCATCGAGAGCCACGGATGCAACCGCTTCAAGCCGATCTACCTGGACCGCATAAAGAAAGGCACGCTGCTGCCTGTCACCAAGATCGACATCGTAAAGGAGACCCCGACGACTGTCGTCATGGACGCCAACAACGGCATGGGCATGGTAGCAAGCTATAAGATGATGGAGATGCTGATCGAGAAGGCAAAGACCTACGGCATGGCCGGCGGCACCATCATGAACTCCACCCACTACGGCATAGCCGGCTATTGGACCACGATGGCTGAAAAGGCCGGAATGATAGGCATCAGCGGCACCAACGCAAGGCCTTCTGTTGCGCCTACGTTCGGCGTAGAGCCCATGATGGGGACCAACCCGATGACGTTTACGATGCCCACCGACGAGCCTTTCCCGTTCAACCTGGACTGCGCGACCTGCATAGTGCAAAACGGCAAGATAGAATTCTACGCAAGGCAGGGAAAACCCACGCCCGAAGGCTGCGTAATAAGCGAGACCGGCGAGACCATGACCGAATCCGCCAAGATACTTAAGGATATGCGCGCAGGACACGCCGCGCTGCTGCCGCTTGGCGGCCCCGGCGAGGACACCGCAGGCTACAAGGGCTACGGATACACCACGGTAGTCGAGATCCTTTCCGCCGCTCTGGCAGGAGGCCCGTTCCTTAAGGCTCTGTCCGGCGTAGCCGAAGACGGAAGCCCGCAGATGTACAGGCTGGGACACTTCTTCTTCGTCATCAACCCCGAGTTCTTCATGGGGCTTGATACATTCAAAAAGACCGCCGGCGAGATCTGCCGCGGCCTTAGGAACTCGAAGAAGGCGCCGGGAGCCGAGCGCATCTACACCGCAGGCGAGAAGGCCTACGAGAACTGGCAGTTCCGCAAGGACAAGGGCGTGCCCGTCGGCGAAGCCATCCAGAAGGAATTCATCCAGCTGCGCGACGAATGCGGCCTCACCCAGTATCACTTCCCGTTCGAATAAAAAAAATATGGTGGAGAGGGACGGTTCCTCTCCACCTTTTTTATTCTGCCATCAAGTGCATGGCGCGAAGCTGCGGGTCGGCGATGCGGCTCTGCACTTCCTCCGCGTGCTGCAAAAGAAAATCTGAAGGGGAGGCCGAAAGGCCTTCCTTTTTCAGTTCGGCTATCACATCGGCGCTGATGGATTCGATGATGTCCACCTTCTCGTGGAAGGACGCCGGCGCGCAATCTTTAGCGTCCGAAAGAAGCTCTATCTGCGGAGCGATCTTTCCGCCAAGGACCGGCAGCTGCTTCATGGCCCTGTGAGCCCACTTGTAGTACGGACGGTAGCGCTTGTTCAGCAGGAACACTATAGCCTGCACGTGGTCCACGAACTCGGCGCAGGCAAGGAACGCCGCCACGAACTCGCCGCGGTGCGCGCACCTTGCGTAGTTGTACTGCCCGGACTGAGCCGCCATAGCGCAGCGCATCGCAAGCTTTTTGAGGCGCAGGTCCTCGGGATAAAATGCCAGAAGCCCCTCGCGGATGTCCGAGAACTCCTTGTTGTTGTTGAGGAACAGCTCGCCGTTGGTGGCCACGGCAAAGCCCTTTTCCGCCGCGCAGCGCCATTCGAAAATGCTCTGTGGAACCCGGTCGAAGCCGGTGTACCTGGCGTAGAAACTGCCGCTGCTCATGACGCCTACGCGCCCGCCGGTCTGGGCCGACACGTTGAGCCTGCGAAAGCCCATGTAGCTTTCCGGAAGCACGTTGTATATGCCAGAAGCCAGCCCGCCGAACTCCTGCATGTCGGCGTCGGTGAGCCACACGCAAAAGCCCGGGCCCCAGTCGTGGTCGCGGGATATCTCGTCGTCAAAGCCGTAGCACTCCGAGCCTTCGCCGACAAGGCCAACCGTGGCCTTTTCAAGCACCTGCGGGCAGCTCTTCTCGAAGGCCGGGCGGCCCACTTCTTCCCAGTATTTCCTTGAAAGTTCAAGTCCCTTCATTTCAGTTCCTTTCTGTGACAGAGAACCGTCCCCCTGTCATATCTTTGATTCTGCTTCTTTGAGGTTGCGGGCTGTGGCGACGTACTCGCGGTGCTCTTTGTTGTAGTAGCGCTCGCAGTATACCAGAGCCGAGCGGAACCAGTCCGCGGCTTCTTTAAACCTTCCGGTAGCCATGCAAACAAGCCCCAGGCTGTTCAGGATCGCGTGGTAGTGCGGCGTGAACGTGTCGCAGAGCCTGTTCTCGTAGACGTCCTTTGCCTCAAGCAGGTTCTTCTCGGCGTCTTCGTAGCGCTCAAGCTGCCTGTAGAGCTCTGCGGTATTCGTAAGCGAAGTAGCGTACTCGTCAAGGTGCTCCGGAAGCTCCGCCAAAATGTCCGAAGCCTCTTTAAGGTACGCCGCTGCTCTGTCTGTCTGACCCTTATCCAGCGCCACGAGCGCCACGTTGTTGAGCCCCGCCGAATACAGTATGTGATGCCGTCCCACGGTGTTCTCGTAGATCCTGAGGCACTCCGCGAAGCCCTCCTCAGCCTTGTCGAACTCGCGCATCTGGCGGTAAGACCCGGCGCGGTTGTTCACGCAGGTAGCGTAGTCCGGAGACATCGGCCCGTTCAGAGCCTTAAGGATCTCCGCCGCCTTAGTAAAACACGCCACGGACTCGTCGTACCTTGTAAGCCCGCGGTAAAACCCGCCCAGCTCCGAAAGCATCGAAGCGTAGATGGCACTGCCCTCCCCTTCGTTTTCCTTCGCAAGCTCGCAGGCACGCTTTATCTCGGACTCTATGATCTGGTTGTCCTCCGTCCCGTAGGACTTATCCACTATGCTGAAATAATCCCTGATATCCATAGCTGACCTCGTATATATTGTCCAAAAAAATCAATCGGTATCATCCTCTTTTTGTACATTCTATCATTTTACAATTCGCTCCTCAACTGATATAATCATAATGCAAAGTGGTTTTTTAAGTGACTAAGGAGAGAATATGAGTTTCGAAGTAAATTACGATGTTACCTGTCCGGTATTCAACATCCAGACCTACAGCATTCACGACGGCCCCGGCATCCGCACAACAGTCTTCGTAAAAGGCTGCCCGCTGCGCTGCCTGTGGTGCGCAAACCCCGAATCCAACCTGGCAAAGCCTCAGCTTATGACTTACTCCAGCAAGTGCACAGGCTGCGGACAGTGCCTGCCCAAGTGCCCCAAGGGCGCCATCTCCATAGGCCCCTACGGCGAAGGCGAGAGCCTCAAATATATCGCTATCACAGACCGCACCAAGTGCGTGGACTGCGGCGCCTGCGTAAAGGTCTGCCCGGCTGAAGCCCGCGAGATCGCAGGAAAGACCATGACAGTCCGCGAAGTCATCGATAAAGTCAAGAAGGACAAGCTCTTCTACGACGGTTCCGGCGGCGGCATGACGGTCTCCGGCGGCGAGCCTCTTGCTCACCCGGATTTCGTGGCCAACCTCATGGCAGCGGCTCACGCAGAAGGCATCACCACCTGCATCGAGACCAGTTCGTTCGGATCCCGCGAGGCAGTCGACAAGATCTACCCGCACGTAGACCTGGCCCTTCTGGACGTAAAGCACATGGACAACACCACCCACGAAAAGCTCACCGGCGTGCCCAACACCTACATCCTTGAGAACATCAGGCACATCGCGCTGGATCTTAAGGTGCCCGTCATCATCCGCGTCCCGACCATGCCCGGCTATAACGACAGCCCGGAGAACATAATCGCGACAGCCAAGTTTGCCCAGACCCTGGGCGATAACGTCCTGGTGAACCTGCTGCCCGCCCACAAGCTCGGCGAAAGCAAGAACGAGAGCCTCGGCATCGCAAACAGGTGCACCATCACAGTGCCAACCGACGAATACATGCAGAGCCTCAAGAAGCTGGTGGAAGAAGCCGGCTCCCCCTGCAAGATCGGCGGCTAAGCCCGGACTAAAAAGCCTCCGGCTCAACTGAAAGGAGAACAGACAATGGATAAGAAAGCTTTAATAGAAGAGATCGTAAAGAAAGAATGGCCGATGTTCCACAACGTCAACGGCGAAGACCGCGTAGACTGCCAGGAAGACCCGACCACCTTCTACAACATGCGCACAGCCCAGTTCGATGTCTGGAACGAAGACGCGCTCGAAAGCTACAACAAGGATCTTGACGCCGCCATCGAGGCAGGCCGCAGCCTTGTAAAGGAAAAGTACATCTGGATGATGGAACACACCGATCCTAAGGGCTTTGAGGCATTCAAGGGCCTCCTGCCGGAAGTTTCCGAAAAGACGAACGCTCTCGTGGCCGACATCTGGAAGATCATGCTTGAGCAGACCGAAGAGCTCCGCAAGACCTACCCGCTTCTGGCTCTGGGCGGTCGCCCGCTGCACGCTTCCGAAGAGAAGGAATGGGCCTCCATCGAGACCTACCAGACCAGCGAGCTGCGCACCTTCTCCGAAGCCACACTGGAAAAGCTCCTCGCCCACATCAAGGCCATGAAGGAAGCCGGAGAAGACTTCGTCTACAAGATCCAGGAAAACTCCGTCACCTGCCTTGGCTACAAGGACATGAAGGAAGCTGAGATCGCCATGATGGGCCAGCTCATGAACGAGATGGGCATCACCGTCGAGGCCGACTGCCCCTCCTGCATGAAGGGATTCGACGACGCAGAATAACGGTGGAGAGGGACGGTTCTCCTCCACCAAACATCCAATCATACCAAATCAAAATGGCTCGGATCCTTGTCCGGGCCATTTTTGGTGGAGGAGAACCGTCCCTCTCCACCGCCCTACCAGGCGGCTTTTGTTATTTCTGCGTCCTGCCAGGTGCTTGTATAATCGTCTCCCAGCCAGTACATATCTGCCCCCATTATACTGCTTGAAAGCCTGGTATAATACTTCAGGCCATCCGCGGTAAACACCGCGAGACAAAAGCCGTCATTATACGCCATATGATTCACATCGTCCTTCCTTTCAGCAGGATACTCATAATTGCGGCTGATCACCGCAGCACGTCCTTTTTCGAAGGCAACATACTGGATCACACCCTCGATCCTCATTCTGATCTGCGGATCGATACTGTATGCAGGGAAGGTCTCCATCGCGTATCTTTCGCCTTCCTGGTAAATGCAGTACAGTGCTTTCGACGGGCTGTACACCGCCATACAGCTGTCAGACGGACGGAACTCAAGATGTCTGAGTTCGTTTTGCATATCCACGCTGAACCCCTGCGTATAACCGTCCGAGTACCTCAATACAGTCACGCGACCGGTCGCGCTGTCGCCGTCCGAAGACCACACTGCCATGGCGCGGCCGCTGTCGAACTCGCCTGCGCTGTAGATCATTTCACCGTCTTTTGTTTCATACACAAGCTCTGCCTTATCCACAAGCGGAGCATACTCTATGCGCTGTGAACTGATGAATTCCGGCTCATCCAGCTTTCCGAAAGGCACCCTCCAGATCCCGTTTTTCAGGGAGGTCCTGTAGTACGACGGAACATTGACCATCAGGTAGAAGTTTCCGTCTCGGTATATGCTTTTCATGCTGATATAGGGGTCATCGATCATGGTCTTGGGATCGCCGTTCAGATAAAAGCTTGTCTGGCCGGAACTGCTGCTTTCCGATATCTTCTCCACTTTAAGGCGTACCCACAGCTCGTCAGGCACTTCAAGTCTGAAAAGTTCCGAGAACTTCCCGTAAAGGCTGCTGTCATCGCCGCTCTCAAGATGTCCGTTGTAACCATTGACATGCCATTGGACACGCGGATAGATGACAGAAACGACATCCTTAAGGCGGAAGTCTCTGACGGCTGATTCTCCCGGTTGGAGACTTGCTACGACAGGTGACTCAAAATCGTAGAACTGCAGAGTCGACTCGGGATCCGCGTACACACTGAACTCACAGGCAGCCTCGTACTGCTGCTCTGTCTGGTTGAAATATTCGCTCTTCGCGCCGCAATCTGCTCCGTCGGCGCCGAAAACCACAGTTGCGTTCCACCCGAGCCTGTTGGCGGTCATCTTCGTGTATTCGACCTTCAGGCCTTCTGCGGCCGCAGGGTCGCCGAAGCTGTCGTAAAGGCTGAAACTGACATCATCAGCTGCCTTAAGAATGCTGCGCGAACCGGATACGACTCCGGCAATGGCTGCTGCCGCAAGCACTATGCTGAGTATCAGCGCTATATGCTTCTTACCACTCATTTCCGGCCTCCTCCGCTTCTTCATGTTCTGTTATGATGATGTTAGACCTCAACACCGAAATGAAGCCGAGCACGAACACAGCAATGGCTGAAGCGATCACAACATGCAGGGTGCGCCCATAGGTATTCACTGCCGAGACCATGATCCCGACATATACTATCACTATGGTCACAGACAGCCCGGCGAAAACAGAATACCTGCGTCTTACGCTGCCACTGGCTGCACCTATCGAAAGAAGCACCGTCAGCAGTATATGGCTCACCGCCATCGACGCGTCCTTCAGCGGTATGATATACAGAAGCGCACTTTTTGCGCAAAGCTCCGTCATCACGCCCTGCGGGCTTACGGCAGATCCGGCCCGCGATGTGTACATGTGCGCTGCGATCAGCAGCGCCAGCACCTGAAAGCCCCAGAATATCAGGAACATCAGGATGTTGTGGATCACGTTCAGCCAGTATACCTTCTTTTCCGACGTCTGCAGCATGCGCACCCTGTAGGAAAAGCCCGACCCCTTTGACGACGGTCCGAACAGCGCGAAATACAGCGCCGCGCATGCCGCAACGGATATGAAGAACAGCACGCTGCCCGCCGCGTAAAGGCTTGACGGCGCCTTTCTGAAATAAAGCGCCGAATACGCCGCCTCTGCAGCCAGCATCACCGCTGATATTATCAGCGCCCTGGGCAGATTGCGCTTCGAATAGTATTCAAGTACAGATAAAACTTGTTTCATCTCAGTTCCATCTCTGGTCTATCCAGTAACTGTCGTATGTCGAAGGATTCAATGTGTGGTCGTGTATGTGCGTGTAATACGCACCAGACGGATGTATATACGGATCATCCTTAAGGCTGCTGGTCCAGGCTCCGTAATACTGCAGGCCATCCTCTGTGTATACGGAGAGCCTGACTCCGCTGAAGCGGATCGCACCGTAGGGATCGTCGAGCTGCACTTTATAAAGCGGGCCTGCAACTGCCAGCCTTTTTCCATCAAAGGCCGCGCTCATGTATTCATACTGGCTGCTCATGTACTCATACTGGCCCTTGTCGAGTTCCAGGTCTTCCTCCGTCTCCGGGAAATCAAATGTATGACAGGTCCCGTCCGCAGCCCTTTGCACCACGATCCAGCGTTCGCCGGGTATGCGCAGAGCATTGTAGTCATTGTAGAAATGCACCTGCATGAAGGACAGATCCTGGCTTTCGTATTTCCCCGGGTCCGGATAAGTACCAAGTTCCAGCACCTGAAGATCGTTTGTCTCCGGGCCACCAAGAACATATTCCTTCAAAGCGCCGTCCTTTGCTGTGATCACTGCCAGCGCCGCAGGGTCGCTCATCATGCTTCCTGCAAACACCTCCTCGCCTTCCTCAAAGGCGCAGACCCTGACAGCCTTATTTATCATGGGGATCTCTTCGTGATCGACATCTTCCAAAGGAATGCGGTATATTCCCGGGCCGTCCGTCAGCTTGCAGCCCGCAAATTCCGTCTGCATATATACATAGTATGCATCGCCGATCTTAGGCCCGCTGCAGACGACATCGCCTCTGTAGCCATAGCTGTTTATTCCTTCCCAGTTTTCAAAACGGAATGTCGCATCGTAGTCTGGGGTCCCGTTATTTCCGCTGCGGCTATACACGATCAGCCGTATGACCAAAGTCGCCCCTTTCTGCACCGGGATCTTAAGGAAGCTGTTTGCATCATCGTTCAGGCTGTCCAGCACTTTGTTCCAACTGTTGTTTTCATCCAAACGGGTCTTCGAATCCCTGGATATGCCGGAAATAAAATCTCCGCTGTTACGCTCAGCCCATATGCTTAAGGGCACATATTCTGCGTATTCGGACAGATCTATTTTTAGCGTTTTCACATCCATGTCGTCCTGCGATGCAGCGGTGCTCTCCACAAGTTCGAGTATCTCCGGGATCTGAAGCACATCGGGATAGAGATACAGGCTGTCTCTGCGGGCAGTGTTTATATATTTTTGTCTGTAGCTGTGGCTTGTAGTGAACGTGGGGCCTGTCTCCCCGAAATGACCTGTAGTATCCCAGTAAAGGTCCGAACTGCTGGGGAGCTTCATCGTGAGCTTAAGGCCACTTGCGGCTGCCGGATCGCCGATGCTTTCGACCTGCGTAATTTCCACGGAGCTTGCCGGCTTTAAGACGATGCTGTTTGCAAACGCCGCTCCGATAATGGCGGCTATTGTAAGAATGACGAGCAGCAGAAGCGCAATGTGCCTTTTCTTAGTTTTCATATGCCGCCTCCTTATTCTCATCCCTGTTGTTTGCGCGTTCGTGCTGGGCAAAGTACCCTATCCACGCAATGATCATCGCAAACGACGACAGGGCCAGCGCGTAGCTTCCGGCAAGAATGTAGAACTGCGTCCCAATGGTCAGCACGACTATGATTACCGCCGCAGCCGGGAAGCGCCTGTACATCCTTGCGAATCTGAAGCATGCCGAGCCTATCGAAAGGGACAGCAGCTCTGCCGCGCAGGTCACCCAGAAGAAGAACCTGTCGGTCGGAAGCATGGCCTGGCCGCCGTGCGCCTGTACAAGAAGGCTGAAGAAGCCCTGCGGCCCGAAGGTATACTCCGGCAGAGCCGTGCACTTTTTGGCAAGGTACAGGACCAGCATCTGCTGCACAGCCCAGGCGATGACATACACCATGATGTTCACGAATATGTTCAGGCGGAACGCCTTGTTCTCCGTGACGTTCAGCATGCGCATCCTGATCAGGTAGTTCGACTTGCCTGCGGACGGGCCTCCGATCAGGAAGAAGATCAGCAGGCGGGCAGCTGTGTACACAATCAGCATGAAGTTGACCTCTTCCTGCAGAGACACTATCGGAGAGAACGGTGTGGCTGACCCGATGTACAGCATCTCTGCGGCAGCCATGACCGCGAGCACTATAAGTGCCCTCGGCAGCGCCTTCCGCGCGTAGTATTCAAGTATCGATAAACTGTTGTTTTTCATATTCCCCTTTTATGGTCCGACAGACCGGTTACCCCTGAAGTTTGCGATTCTGACTGCTGCGAAGCTCAGCCGGTGATGCTGTCAATGGCCTGCGCTACGCGGTCGGCGCGGTAGTTGTAGGTCTCGCGCACGTAGTCCATCAGCGACTTGCCCTGATCCTCCAGATCTTCTGCCTGCATGTCGCCTATGATGCGGCCCTTGTGTATAAGCACCGCCCGGCCGATGAAGCTCGACACTTCTTCTATAAGGTGCGTGGACAGCATCACTGTCTCGTTCGGCTCCAGTATGCCGGCCAGGACCTTGTAGAAGTCTTCGCGGTTGAAGACGTCGTTGCCGGCGAACGGCTCGTCCATCAGTATGTAGTCCGCGCCCTGCGACAGCGCCAGCACCACCTCGAACTGGTTCTGCTGGCCGGTGGAGAGCTTGGAGATCGGCTTATTCTGTGGCAGCCCGAAGAATTCTATCAACCCGTCGAAGCGCTTCTGCCTGAAGGTCTCGAAGTGGTCCGCCATGAAATCCGCGTGGCCTTTGGCGTTGAGATCCGGGAAGAAGCTGTGCTCTCCGGTGGCAAACGCAAAGCGTCCGATATTTTCGCGGCTGATCTTTTCGCCGTCCAGTAGTACTTCCCCGGTATAGCCGCAAAGGCCCAGGACGCACTTCATCAGCGTGGTCTTGCCGGCGCCGTTTTCGCCGAAAAGGCCTATTATCTCGCCCGGGCCAAAGCTCAGGCTCACGTCGTACAGCACCTGCTGCATTCCGTATTTTTTGTTAAGATCCTTTATCTCTACCATCCTGATGTCCTCCAGATATTTCCCCTCAATATGTAAAGTCCGGTATGAACGCGTTTATAAGATCTATTGCCTCGGGTTCCGGCAGGTATTTTGCCGGGGTCACTTTCATAAACGACAGATGCAAAAGCAGCAGCACGATCACGAACAGGACAAGACCTATGACAGCCATGATCAGCGGGGCCGTAATCCAGCGCCGGGTCATCTCCCCGCCGTTCGGGAGCCGCTTCATCAGGTAATCAGAGCGGCTTCGCCTGGAAAAATAGCTCCTCAGCGACATCGCCCATAGGATGCAGAACCCCAGGACCATTATATACACGCTGCACACTCCCCTGCTGTAGTAGTTGAAAGACATCAGTTTTTCAGTGTAGTTGTACCTTATCTCCTGCATACCTGCGGCGTAGCGGTCGTTGTACCATATCGTCGCCCACAGCAATTCGACCACTACCACAATGATATTCGATATGATATCCCGTTTGATCTTCGGATATCCAGGCGGGAACAGTTTCTCAAGCGTTTTCATCAGCTGCCCCCTTTCCGCCGGGCTCCCCGGCTCCGGCAGATTCTTCATCCCAGTAGCGGTCTATCAGCGCCAGCGCCTCCTCGCGGCTCACCCCTGTAAGCTTCAGCGCCCGCGTTATGCCGCGTATGTCGTCGGAAAGAAGCTCCGCACGCAGCTGCGCCACCCTCTCATCGCTTAGCACCATCACGCTGCCGGCCCCCAGGCGCGATTCTATAAGCCCCTCTTCCTCCAGCAGCCTGAAAGCTTTTTGCACCGTATTGGGGTTTATGCCCAGCAACGCGGAGAGCACCCTGCGCGAAGGCAGGTCGTCGCCGTCCTTTATGACGCCGGCCACCGCCCCGCGCTTGATGTACAGCAGTATCTGCTGGTATACCGGCGTGCCTTCTTCTGTTTTGAAACCCTCAAATGAGATCAATTGTTTACCCTTCTGAACAAAACCTAGGTTTATTTCCTTTGCAAAAACCGTATTACTCTGCTAATACAGTCCGTTCAACTGTATTATATGAGTAACACGGTTTGCTGTCAACACTTTTTTGTGATAAAATATAAAAAAAGATCCAGGAGGGGACCCCATGACCGATTACGAAAGCCTCATACCGGCTGTTAAAGCCGTCACCGCGCAGTGCCCGCACTTCATCGCAAACCTCGCTAACACCTCGGCGCTGATCTGGGAATACATGGACGACCTGAACTGGGCCGGCTTCTACCTGATGCAGGACGGAAAGCTGGTGCTGGGGCCCTTCCAGGGCAAAGTGGCATGCACCGAGATAGAGGTAGGTTCCGGCGTCTGCGGCACGGCTGTTGCCACGGGCGAAACCCAGCTGGTGGCCGATGTGCACCAGTTCGAAGGCCACATAGCCTGCGACAGCGCCAGCAATTCGGAGATAGTTGTGCCCCTGCGCCGCAGCGGGCTGGTTTTCGGGGTGCTCGACATCGACAGCCCGAGCCTTGGGCGCTTCACGGAAGAAGACAAGGTCCAGCTCGAAAAGCTCGCCGAAGTACTGCAGGACAATCTGTGAAACGCAGATCTGCCTGCTTGGCAGCATCCGCAGCAAAGACATACTAAAAAGCCCTCCGGAATCGCTCCGAAGGGCCCTTTTTATTCAATGCGGTGGTGAAGAACCGTCCCTCTCCACTTACATTATCGTGATGGCGTCGCCCTTGTTGATCACAAGCTCGCCATCGTTGTTGCGCAACTCTTCCCAGTATCCGTCAGGTTTCTTATCGAGCTCTACGCCCTCTTCGATCAGCAGCTGGCGGATCTCTTTGCCGTCCAGCTCTCTGGGAAGAACGCCTCTGTCGATAGCTACACAGACTGCAAGTCCTGCGGCCTGGCCGGTGCCCATGGCCGGTCCTATGATGCGCATGGAACCCTGAGCGTGGAACTCAGCGGAGCAGCAGCGGCCTGCGCAAAGGAGGTTGTCCACCTGCTCGGGGACCAGTGTTCCGTAGGGGATGTCGCAGTAGTCGCGCGGGTTGGAGCGTGCAGCGATACCATTGGGAACGCCGAACGGATGCATCCTGGCGTCGCAGTGCTTTCCGTCCTCGTCGATGACGGCGGTGCCCTTTGCCGCGGGGATGTGCACGTGACGCATGAAGAACCAGTAGTCGCTGGTCGGATGGTGAGTATCGAACATCTCGGGGAACCTTGCGATACCGTCTTCGAACTTGGTGCCGCAGGCAACATCAGCGGCCTTCAGCATGTAGGCGCCGAATATCCTCCTGCAGTCACGGACTCCGGGCAGATTGCCAAGGCCCACAAGGCGCAGGTTCTCGAAACCGGGAACGTACTTCTTCAGGAAGGCGTGGAACTGCTTCATCAGCTGATGCTGCTCAAGGATCTGCCTGGTGATGTCCTCGGCGTCGGTGTTGTGGCAGTAGTAGCTGTGGAAGCTGAACGTCACGAAGCTCGCGTTGTTCATCGGGGTGTTGGGTATGATGACCCTGAAGAAACCGCTTGCCGGGTTGCAGACGTGGCGGCTCATCTCGCCGCGCTTTATGGCCTCTTCCTCGAGCACATAGACCATCGGGAGCGGGTCCGGATCGCCTTCCGCGATCTTCTTTGCCTTCCACTCGTCCTCAGCAGCCTGGTACTTCACCAGATCCGCGTTGGCCCAGCGGGAGCCCTGGGTGGAAGCGATGTTTAGGCCAGCGAAATCCTGTCCGCCGACTTCGTAGGGAACTCCGGACAGAGCCGCAAGGTCTCCGTCGCCAGTTGCATCTATATACATCTTTGCGATGACTCTCATGTAGCCGCCCTTGGTGTAGAAGATGAGGTTCTTTATTGTGCGCTCGTCTCTCATGTCTACAGCGATCAGAGTGGAGTCGTAGATGACCCTGACGCCGTTCTCAAGGCACATATCCTCGAACACGATCTTGCCATATTCGGGCTCGAACGACGGGTTTCTGTAGTAATTCTTGCTGGGATCTATCCTGCGGAGCTGGCCGATCTTATCGAGCCTTTTCGCGAATTCCAGGCAGATGCCTTCGATGCCACCGGCGATCTGCGGAACGTATCCGTTGGTGGCAAGGCCGCCCAGCGTGGTGCCCTTTTCGAACATCATGGTGTGCTTGCCCTGGCGCGCAGCCTCGATCGAAGCCGCAACTCCGGCAACGCCGCCGCCTACAACGGCAACGTCGCAATAAAGTGTTTTGCAGAAATTATTCAATTCCATTGTGACCTCCGAATAGTATTATCAACTTTTTCCTGATTTTTCCCGCTTATACTCCTCAAGTACCTCGCGGAACTTTTTTAAAGACCCTCTCATATGTGATTCTTTATATATCAAATACGAACTGACTTCGTACTCCCATCCTTCCACCGGGACGAACACCATATCTCCCATGAATTTCGGAACGAAGCACGACTGCGGAAGCACTCCCGCACGCATTTCGACCATTCTTCTGGCAAGCGTAGGCTCGGCAAAATCTATGATCCTGGTCTTGAAATCTTTTGGCTCTATGCCAAGGTGCTGCCTCATGTACTGCCACTGTTCAACCCCGACAGAATCCGACTGCCTTGTCGAGAAGAGAAACACCTCATCTTTCAGCTTCGGAAACATATCCTTCGTGATCATCTCACAGTGTGCCAGCGGATGCTCTCTGGGAAGCCCCAGATGCAGTTCTCTGTTGGTAATGATATGATCATACCGGAAATCATGCATCTTATCTATTCCGTAAAAGCCTATCGGATCTTCACCCTGGCGTATCATCAGCGGCAGCATTATAGCGTCCACTGAATCGTTTTCGAGCATATGAAGTAGGTTCTCGCGAGAATCGATCACTCTGAACACCTGTATGTTGGAATACTTGGACATGAAACGGAACAGTATCTCAGCTTCCCTGAAATTACCTACCAGAGGAGTATATCCGATCTTAAGGCTTCCATAGTCCTGTTTGATGCTCTTTGCCGCGGACCTGGCTGTCTTATATGCGCTGAGCATTTCGTGCAGCAGCGGCAGGATAGCATTTCCGGCAGGAGTTCTTTCCACGCCCTGGACCTTGGTGGCTCTTTCAAAAAGGCGCACACCAAGCTCAGACTCAACACGAGTTACGTGTTTAGATATCACTGACAGGGAGGAAGCCGAATAATACGCTGCCTCTGAATAGTTCCTGTACTGGTCTACGGCGCAGACCGATTCCAACTCCTGTATGTTCATGGTGTCTTATATGATTCTCCTCACTTGTATTATAACACAAGGCCCATGAGCGAGAACAGTACTGTTGCGACGATTATGTATACCGGCAGCATGGCAAGGCCTTTTGTCCATACGAACTTGGGTGTGATTCCTTCTTTTCCGAGGAAGATCGGAGCCGGGCCTGCAGCTGCATAGGTGATGTAAGCGAACATCGAAGAGAACGCTATCGCGGTGGCTATGACGGATACGTTGACGCCGCTCTGAGCAAACGCTATGGTGAACGGAGCTGTCAGCGAAGAAACGATGACGCCTGTAGCCATGTTGCTGAAGAAGTTCGTTACTACCGCGCAGACAGCTACTATCAGCAGGATGTATACCGGCAGAGACATGTTGGAGAACATGGGCTGGAGGGTCTCGGTCAGCCAGGTCTTGAATCCAAGATCGTTGTTGGAGAGAGCTCCGCCGATGATGGAGAACATTCCGACTGTCATTATGAATCCCCAGATGGCGCCTTCCTTGAAGTGCTTGGCTGCGTTCATGAGCGGCTTGCCGTCGACCTTAACGATGGAGAGGATGACGATGACCAGAACGAACCAGCCGGCCTGGGTGATGGACGCGAACTTGGCGTACCAGGGCAGGCTCTTGGGGATGAGGAGCAGAGCGAAGGAATACGCTATGCCGAAGATGAAGGAGCAGAGCAGTATGATCTGTCTCTTGGAGAACTTTGTAGACACATCCTTAAGGGAAGGAAGTGTGGTGACGTCGAGATCCTTGATCTTGCTCATGTCGCACTTGAAGATCTTCATGCTGAGGCTGAACACTATCATGAATACGATACCTACGATCAGCGCGCAGATGATGTATACCGCGGCGTTGAAGTTGTAGCCCTGCGGGCTTACCGCTGCATTGAAAGCGTTGGTAATGCCGAGGACCATTCCGGAGAACGGAAGCATGGAGGATCCGAGCATGCCGGCCAGGTAGAGACCGAGGGTCATCATCTGGACATAGGGCTCGTCCTTCTTGAGGTCAAGAGCTTCGATGATGCTGTCGAATACGGCGAAGGAGAAGATTATTCCGCCGAAAGTGGAAAGGAATACGTCCGCGATAAGGAATGTGATGAGGAAGAATGCTGTGAACATGAGCGGCTTGCCCTGCACGAACTTAGCGGAAAGCATCTTCTTTGCCAGGACCTGTCCGGCGCCTGTCTCGCGGAGCGCGGAGCAGATAACGTTTACTGCGATCATCTGAAGAATAACGGATGTGCCTATGAAATTCATAGACGCGGTAGCGGCGTTCATGTAGCCGCAGAGGATGGTTGCGATAAATGCGGCGCAGGACGGCCAGATCAGCTCGCCTGTAGCGGTGATGAGGACCAGCAGACCGACAAATACGCAGAGCATCGCGACGCCCTGTTCTGTCATCGGCCCCCACATGGGAACGATCTTGCCGCCAAGGAACATGATGATAAGTCCTATTGCGACCCAGATGATGTACTTCACATCAACTTTTTTCTTGCTTTCAGCCATGGTATTACCTCCAAAAAAACAGATCATGACTTGAATAGATTCCTGCAGGGACTCCCTGCTGTTTCGAATATATCAAAGTCATGACCCTGGTGCAATTCTTTGGAGGCTGCATTCCTTTCCGGAATGGAAAGGAATGCGATGCGTCAGTATTTACCGTATTCGTGAACGACCTTAAACATCCTTTCTACATTTTCTTCTTTGGCGCCGTTGAGCCCTCCGGACATGCGGAAGATGTATCCGCCGTCTTTCATCGCTACGTCAAGGAACCGCTTTAGTTCCTCTTCAACTTTATCCGGGGTGGCGTACGTCAAAAGCGGCGTCGGGAAACCGCCTCCTATACAGCAGACCTTGCCGACCGTTTCCTTCGTCTTCTTTATATCCACCTTGTCGAAGGTGTAGTAGCACGACGCCCTTTCCACTTCGCAGAGTATCTCGAGCTTGTTGTTATATTCTCCCTCACAGAAAACATTGGCCATCATGCCGCTTGCCGCGCAGGTCTCTATTATCTGCTTCAGATGGTTCCAGTAGAACTTGCGGTACAGGTTATTGCCCATCATATCGTCGCTGCCCTTGTGCAGCGCCATGACCACCTGCTTGCCGGTGAGCCTGCCGCTCTTATTGATATTCCTGAGGTTCTGGAGCTGCCCATTCTGGAACTTCTCGCAGAAATCCAGAACGAATTCCTCGTTTTCAAATACATCAACAAATGCGTTGACCATCCCGCGGTATGTGTCGCTGTATTTATCGAAAGGCACTACCGCGCGCCCGCCTCCCATATTCGGAAAGCCCAGCTCCATCAGCTCTTTATTGGCCTTCATGAGCTTCGGGCGGTATTCTTTATTGAAATCGTCTATCTCCCAAAGCTTTTGTATGGCTTCGCGTATCTCGGGCTTTCCGAAAGCGTCGACTATGGGAGTTATACCTCTGTGGCTGGGGTCGATCTTAAAGTTCGCGAACGGCTCCATTACCGTGGACACCCTCGGCAGGAACTTGTTGAACGCCCACTGGGTGAAATCGTTTTTGAATTCGTCGAACTCATCGTCCAGCAGCGTGGGGAACTCCACAAACTGCGGCATAGAGTCGTCGCCTATGGGGCCGTTCTTCATGCCTGCCAGAAAGAAAGTCTTACATCCTTGCATCTCGTGGCCCCGCCCCGCGCCGGAATTCGCCATTGTAAGCGGCGAACAGATATCCGGCTCGAAGTCAAGCATGAAACGCGTCGCCGCTTCCTTGCCTATCTCCAGCGTCTCGTCGAAGTTATTCTGCCCGAGCGTATACCCCAGGCGCTGTATCATGAACTCCCCGCCGAATATGTCTATAGGTACCCGGTCCGGAGTCCGCATCGCCAGCGCGTCCGTAAGGCGCTTAAGCTTAGCATCGTATTTTTTCTTGTTCTCGTCAGTCATTTCAGGCCTCTGCTAAAAGAAGGTATTCCCCCGGCCGGATAAGCGCGCGGGGGAATACTGGTCATAGACATTTTATCCTGCATTAACGATAGAATGTGCCGTCTTTGCCGATGATGTGTACAGAGTCGCTGCGGTCAACGACGAACTCTCCTTCGATGCCGCGCATCATCTCCCAGTGCCCGTCGGGCAGCTTGTCAAGAGGAACCTTTTCCTCCTCTATCATCAGTTTATGGATGATCTTGCCGTCAACATCTGTAGGCAGGATATTGTTCTTGATGCAATAGTCCGCAGCGACAGCGGCAGCCTGACCGGTGCTCATAGCAGGAGCGATTACACGCACACCGCCTACCGCGTCAAACTCCGCAGAAATGCAGCGTCCGGCTACAAACAGATTGTCGCAGTTGAGCGGCTGAAGAGCTCCGAACGGGATGTCACAGTGATCTTTCGGATTCGGGCGGACCTGAATGCCGGCGGGCATTCCGAACGGATGCATGTCGCCGTTGCACATCATATCGCTCTGGATATCGACAGCACTTCCTTCAGCCTTGGGAACGTGGATGTGGCGCTTGAATCCGAGCCTGGGGCTTGTCGGATGATGAGTGTCGAACATCTCGGGGAACCTCGCGATTCCATCTTCGAACTTTGTACCAAACGCTATATCGCTTGCCTTGAAGATAGTCTTTCCGATGACCCTCCTCGAATCTCTGATACCAAGAAGCGGCGCAATCTCCGTAACCATTGAGTTCTCGAATCCGGGCAGATACTTTCTGTAGAATTTCTCGAAGTCCAGGATCTGCTGATGCTGTTCCACGATCTGGCGGGTTATATCCTCAACATCTGTGGTATGAGTGAAATAACTGTGCGCCGCCATTACGATCAGGTCGCAGTTGTCAAGCGGGAATCCCGGAACAGGATTGAATATAGCAGCCGGGAATACGAAATACGGAAGATCGCCGTTCTTTACCGCCAGATCCATGTTAGCCTGAACAGGGTTCCAGTCCTGTTCCTTAAGCGGCTTCTTGTGTTCCTCTTTCGTCCACTCAGCGCGGTATTTGGTCCACTTGGTAAAGTTTACATGAGCCATTCTGAACGCCAGCGTGGTGGAAAGATTGAGACCCTGGAATTCCGGGCTGCCGACCGCATAAGGGACACCTGCTGCAACTGACAGTACAGCATCGCCGGAGGCATCTATATATACCTTCGCTGAGATCTCGAACCTTCCGGAAACGCTCTGGCATATTACCTTCTTGATCTGCTTGTCTTCAACTTCCGCATCGATCACATATGTTCCGTAAAGAACGCGTCCGCCCTGCTCGCAGATCATCCTCTCGAGCATCATTTTCGCCTTTGATGGATCGAACACGCAGTGCTTCAGGTCATTCGGGAGTTTTCTGCCCCAGCCGAGCTCCACCATTCTTTCGAACCATTCTTTGCTCATGCCTTCGACGCAGCCAGCGATACCTGTAACATAGCCGCTTGTAGCGATCCCGCCGAGCGCATAATCCTTCTCGAGGAGAAGGACCCTCTGCCCTCTTCTTGCCGCGACTATTGCAGCCGCGCAGCCGGCAACACCTCCGCCGACTATAAGGACATCGCAGTTAAACTTATTTCCACTGTAGCTTTCTACCATAAGAATCAGCCTCCCTTTTATTCATTGTACTTCTTGAACCGTATTTTTATCTCCACTGTAATGATAAGTTCAAACAGAACCTAAAACAATGGTCTGAGGCCAATATGCGCTTTTTTAAACTGTCATCACAATTTTCTATCAATAATTGTGCAGCAAATCACTTTGGATATCATGCATTTCTGCACTTTTTTTTCAGTTCTTTTAGGCTTTCGGTTTAAATGTCGCGACCCCCTTTCCTATATAATTGACCATTGCTCTTATAGTGTTACAATGTGAATTGTAAGGGGTTTTAGCGTGTTTTTCAATCTGTCATAAGGAGGTGTAATTGTGCTGACGACTTGTAAATACCTTAATGCAGATATTGTTGTCTGCGGCGGAGGGCCTGCGGGCTGTGCTGCCGCGATATCGGCCGCTCGTGCCGGAAAACGTACTATTCTATTAGAATACCGTGAGTCATTAGGAGGTCTTTGCACTAATGGCTACATCATCGGTATTGCCGGTGTGATAGACGGAATATGCAAGGAATGGGTCGACAGACTTCTTGAAAAGAACCATGCGGTCACCGGTCCCGGCGGACATCATCCGCAGGTCGAACCGGAGCACGGCAAGATCGAACTCGAGCAGATGGTGCTTCAGGCTGGATGCCGCCTCATCTATGGTGCGCATGTAGTAGACTGCGTCAAAGAAGACAACCGGATCAAGTCCATAATTCTTTACTGCAAGAGCGGAAAAGTAGAAGTTAGCGCCGATATATTCATCGATTGCACCGGTGACGCCGATCTTGCCTTCGCCGCCGGCGTGCCCTGCGAGGTCGGAAACGCTGAATTCATGGGCCTCAATCAGTCGGTATCTATGGGCTTCAGACTTGCATACGTAAACGTAAAGAAGTATCGCGAAGCATTCGCAGCCTGGGAAAAGTCCGAGCTTTCCAAGCCTATAGAACAGAGAAGAAGATATCTCTTCGCAAAGCAGCAGGAGGCTATAGCCAACGGCGACCTTCATGAGATACTCAGCCCTGCCAACCTTGTATACACACTTCCTATCGGTACACCCGAGTGCACTGACGTCACGCTCGACGCTACACACACATTCGACTGCCACTGCGATGATGTAATAGATCTTAGCAGACAGATAGTCGACCAGCACAGAAAAGTGCTCTGGTTCGTCAAGTTCCTGCAGAAATATGTAGCCGGATTTGAAAACGCCGTTCTTGAGAACATGGCCTCGATGAATGGTATCAGAGATTCCAGAAGGATCGTCGGCGAATACATTTTCACCGGGGAAGATATGGGACGTGCCAGAAAGTTCGAAGACGGCATCCTCCAGCACACGGAATTCTACGATGCACATGTTGCTACGCCCGGTGTCCACGGCGCCACAAGACACATACACCTTCCGTACCCTGTAGAGCCCGGTGTCTGCAGACCGTCGCAGGATGATGACGATTTCATGCACCATCCGTTCGTAGCAATGGGAGGTTACGAAGTTCGCACCAACCCCAGGGAATACAGCGAGCTCCCGTACAGATGCCTTATCGCAAAGGGCGTAGACAACCTTCTCGTCGCAGGAAGATGCGTATCCGCTGACTATCACGCACTTGGTTCCATAAGGATAATCGCTCCATCCATGAGCATGGGACAGGCAGCCGGTATCGGCGCCTGCATGACTATAGACAAGGGTCTGGCGGCCTGCCGCGAGCTGGACGGAAAGCTCGTTCGCGAAAGGATGATAGAGCTCGGCGTCAAGCTTAATGAACTCCCCGGAGGGCTGTGGGCAGAACACAGAAATATGCCGGGACGCATCGTTGTAAACCAGAACGACGCCTGCACCATAGTTAATGATGAAGGCGACGATGCATTACGTGGTTTTACTTTCTCGCTCGGTAAAAACGAAGAGAAAAAGAAATAATTTCTTGTCTTTCAGTTAATCAGTTGTTTGTCATTTAGACTCAGTTATTTAGGAGGTATCATCATGGGTGAAAAACTAACTGGCAACAAAACACCTGCGTCGCACTGGATAAAGCTGGTAATATTTATTGCCCTTACAGTCGGCTTCGGTTTTCTGCCCCCGCTAGGAGGAGGCATCACTGCTCAAGGCATGCAGATATTGGGACTGTTCCTCGGTCTGCTATTCGGTACGATCTTCCTTGACTCGCTGATCTACCCGGCGCTGGTCGTAATGTTCTTCCTCGTCTTCTTTGGATTCAAAACATCCGGACAGGCGCTGCAGGGATGGCTGGGCAATCCCACCATCTGCACGATGATCGCATTTCTCGTACTGACCGACGGAATCAAGAGCAGCGGTGCTGCAGAGGTGATCGCTAAATGGATCATCACAAGGAAAGCGTTCCAGGGCCGTCCGCTAATGTTCACATTCTTCTTCATGTTCGCGGCATTTATCGCAGGCATCTTCCTCCCGCCGACAGCAGGAATGATCTTCTTCATGCAGATAGCAGACTCCTGCCGCAGGGTAATCGGTTATGACGCTAAGGATCCGTGGTGCAAGTGGCTGATAGTAGGTGTATCACTGGCCTGCGTATTCGGAACATACGGCTTGCCGTTCAAGAGCATGATAGTAGCTATCATGGCTCCGTTCCTGGGCATAGTCAAGATGGAAGTCAACACTGCCCTTTACATCGTTTATGCATACACCATAGGCATCATATTCATGATCCTGTATGTACTGCTGATGAAACTCAATAAGGTCAATTTCGAACCGCTGAAGAATTTCGACGCAAACAGTGTTGAAGAGCTTCAGGGCAGCCTCAAGATGAACAAACAGCAGATCCTCATCATAATCGGATTTGTAGTCGCTGTTCTTTACAGCTTCCTGCCTGTACTCATCAAGACCGGAGACGCGATCAAATTTATCAAGACATGGAGCTTGCCGATCTGGACATTGCTCATCGATGCAATACTGCACATCATCAGAATCGACGGCAAGCCGGTACTGCAGCTGGAAAAAGCGTTCCGCGACGGTGTAATGTGGAGAATAGTTGCTCTGGTAGGAGTGCTCACAATGGTAAGCGACGGCCTGAACAACCCGGACTTCGGTATCCAGCCGATACTCGCAAACTTCATGAACTCCATATTCGGCGGAATGTCCTGGCCGGTATTCGTACTCGTGATCACAGTAGTACTGGTAATACTCACCAACTTCACTTCCAACCAGGTGCTTGGTATGGTAGCCGGAACTGTAATCGCCCCGATCGCTCTCGGCTATATGGCTAACGGCATAGACCTTAATGCATTCTGTGTAATTATCGCATTCACAGTAGAGTGCTCGTTCATGACACCTGCGGCGTATGCTACAGTACCTATCTTCATGGGCGGTGAAACAATGAACGGCGAATCCGCGTTCCTGTTCAAAAAAGGTTGGCAGATATGCCTGATCTTCATCATCCCTGCAGTAATTATAATCACACTGTTCGGAACCATTTTCGGATAATAACTGTGCTTGATCCAAACGACGTATACGCAGGCGAGAAATCGCCTGCGTATCGTTTTTTCTTGACTCAAAAAACTGGGCAGAATATAATTTGATTATCGGCCGTCTATTGTTGATCCATACAAAGAGGTTTTCTTATGGCATACTTTAACTATATTCAGAGCAGAATAGAAAAGGTATTGCTGCACACTGCTGAAAGCAATGCTCCGGTCCGGAACTACATATCATATCAGTTTCTTACTGAGAAGACAGAATTGTCCGAAGATTATATCTATCTGTCGGATATAGTCACTGCACTCAAGGTCATTGATCATTCCCAGCCAACCGATGCCTTACTTATTGTTGGCGGCCAGACTACACCGGGGGAACGGAACCAGCTGAAAAAAGCCTGCTCTGAGAAACTGCCCTATATCTGTTCTTCATCACCGATACTCAACATAGGAAACACTCTTAACCGGATGTTTTATGATGAATCGAAAATATCCAGAGGTTTTGTTGAGATCAGCAAAAGTAAAAACGAACTTGCTGAGGTAACCAATTCTTTTAGCAGCATATGCCAGTGTACTGCCCTTCTCATGAATATGAGCGGCTACATACTGCAATCCGCCGGGGAAAACCTGTTTGAAAACTCCTGGCTTTCAGAAACGGTCTCTAATGGCTATCTGGATGCAGCAGTGCTGCGTAACCTTTGCAGCATTACTGATGAAAAACTGTCGCCGCCTTGCATAAACATCACATACCAGGGACTTGAATTGTATTTCAGCCGTGTTTCCGCAAACGGCTCGCCCCATCTTTGCATGCTCCTCATAAGCGAAAAGAAAATACAGGATCTCGATCCGATGTATCTGCTTATGCGCTTCCAGGAATTCATCGTCTCTTACATCATGTCGCGGCATAAGGAAGGTTTTTACGAATCGCGTTCCGCTTTCAACGCTTTTATGACTGATATAAAGAACGACAGACTCAAAGGCGGACTGAAAATATACAACCGGCTGTTCTCCCTTGAATATGCTCCGCCAAAAGATTCGGAATTCCTTATCAGGCTTGGCGTAATCAGATTCTCAGCAAAAAAGACTGATGATGAAAGGCTGCCCTACAACCTGCTGCTCACCCAACTCAGAAATATATTCCCAAACACAAATATCACAGCATTTCCGAACGAAATAATCATGCTGTTCTTTATTCCAAGGACCGGGTCACATATCAGAGTTCTTAAAAAAACAGAGCATAACCGTGAACTTGAGGATCTCCTGGAACGATATGATGGATACCTGACACTCAGCCGCGCCTCAGACGGGTTTTCACACATCAAAACTCACTACAACCTTCTGCTGAGACTGCAGGAGATAGCGCCTTCAATAGAAAAAGGCCGGGTGCTTACATTTCATGAAAACATGGATGTGCTTATAACAAGCTTCTTCGTATCATATTTCTGTGCTAACAATACCCCAAATGCTCTGGCCGACTACCTGCACCCGGATGTCGCAAATTTGTGGGTAATCGACTCAAGAGAGAACAACAATCTTTCCGAAGTACTATACAACTATCTGCTGAACGACCGTTCTCTCCAGAAAACAGCCGCTGCCACTTTCATGCACAGAAATACAGTTGCATATAAAATCAATCAGATCACTACTCTGACCGACATAGATTTTGACGACCCTGAGGAATGCCAGATCATTCTGGCTTCGTGCAAATTGCTGCGCTACATGACAAAAGTCATGCTAGTCTTCCCATCCAACGGTCCTATGCGCAGGGAGCTTCAGCACTGAGTTGATCCAGGCTCAATCCCCACACATTCTTCACCATTCCTTTTCGCGCAGTTTACAAAGCTGCGCGATACTTACATTGTAAGTTATTGTTTATGCGGTCTGCGTGAGGCGGGCCGGAACAGAGGAAAAAGGAAATGAAGCACAAGAGAAATATCTGGATAATGCTGTACTGCCTGGTGCTTACGGCATTCACCGCATATTTCCTGCTCGATACATTCGTTATTGCAAGGGTCTACGCGGTCGAAGGCGCTGCCGCATCCGGCGGCAAACAGACGGAAGAGACCGCCGGCAGCAACCAGACATTATCTGCCGCGCCGCAAAATCAGCAGACAGACAGCAGACAACAGACAGCCGGCGCCGAATCACCTGAAAACGACAACGAGCAGGAAAGCGAAACAACTGAAAACACCTTAAACCAGGATGGCGAAACGCCCCTTCTCGGATCGACGGTCGCGCAGAACGCCATCACTAAAACTGTAACGCCGGTGATAACAGAAAACAGCTACACCGATGAAAACATCAGTATAGTAATAACGGAATACGAGCGGGACGATACGATCATCTACGTGGCGGACGTGCAGCTGAGCTCGGCGGAATATCTGAAAACAGCTCTGGCGCAGGGCGCGTACGGCAGGAACGTAACCGACGAGACCTCGTCGATAGCTTCCGGGGTCAGCGCGATCCTTGCCATAAACGGCGACTATTATGGCTCGCAGCAAAGGGGCTACGTGATACGCAATGGCGTGCTGTACCGGAGCACCGCGGCGTCAGGCAGGCAGGACCTTGTCATCTACGGGGACGGCAGCTTTGAGATCATAACCGAAGGCCAGGTAAGCGCCGAAGAACTGCTTGCCAAAGGTGCGCAGCAGGTGTTATCATTTGGACCGGGACTCGTTGAGAACGGCAAGGTGTCCGTCAGCAGCAGCTACGAAGTGACGAAGGCCATGAACAGCAACCCGCGCACAGCCATAGGGGTCATTGACGAACTGCACTACCTGCTGGTGGTGGCGGACGGCAGGACAGCCGAGAGCGAAGGCCTTTCGGTCTACGAACTGGCGCAGTTCATGCAGAGCCTGGGTGTACAGACAGCCTACAACCTGGACGGAGGCGGATCCTCCACCATGTACTTTAACGGAAGCATAGTAAACAATCCAACCACAAACGGCCGGACGATCAGGGAAAGGAGCGTGAGTGACATTGTATATATCGGATATTAGCGGAAACAATAAAGCAAGCGGGGCTGAACAGTACTCAGCGCAGACCGGACAGGCAGCAAAAGAGCGCGCAGTAGACCAGCGCCCCTGGATCCCGGAGCCAAGGATCGCCCCGGCGCGGGACGCAGCTGCTATAGAACCTGCCGAATACTCAAGATCGACGCTCAAGATAGCGCGCAACTACGCCATCGTGACGCTTATATGCCTGATAGTGGGCATAGTTTACGAGATATTCAGCCACGGAGTGTGGTCAGTGTTCATGATAGGCGCATTTGCGGTGCCGCTGGTGCTGGGTGTGATCCCGAATCTTTTGATAGGCTTCGGCAACCTCAAGACCCCGGCAATGCCGGCCGAGACCCTCTACGCCTGCGGCGTTGCGACGCTTACCATCGGCAGTCTGCTTAAAGGCGCCCTGGATATCTTCGGCACCACCAATACCCTGCTGGACTACTACTGGATGGTCGGCGGAGCCTTCGCCCTGCTGGGCATCATCTTCTACCTGGCACAGAAGAAATAAGGTGAAAAAAGGGGACGGTTCTGATTTTCATTTTGGTAAATTCCACCAAAGTGAAAATCAGAACCGTCCCCGTTTTTCATTTTACGCCTTTATTATCTCCACGGCGAGTTCGCCGTCTTTCATGCAGACTTTCAGGCAGTCGCCCATGGACAGCTCGTCGTGCTCCAGCATGGTGCGCGCTATAAGAGTCTCCACGTAGTCCTGGATGAAGCGCTTCATCGGCCTTGCGCCGAACAGTGGATCGTAGCTGCTGTCGATAACGAACTGCTTTGCGTCTTCGGTCACGATCACGCCCAGGCCTTTGCCCGCAAGCCTCTTGTCCAGGCCCGCAAGCTGCAGGTCGGCGATCTTTGCAACGTTGTCCTTGGTGAGGGGTTTGTACATCACTATCTCGTCAAGGCGGTTCAGGAACTCCGGTCTGAAGCTCGTACGAAGCAGCGCGTTCACCTGATCCTGCGCGGTCTTGCTGATGTTGCCGTTCGCGTCTATGCCGTCAAGCAGGAACTGCGAACCCAGGTTGCTGGTGAGGATTATGATGGTGTTCTTAAAGTCCACCGTGCGCCCCTGCGAATCGGTGATGCGGCCGTCGTCCAGCACCTGAAGCAGCACGTTGAAGACCTCCGGGTGGGCCTTTTCGACCTCATCGAACAGCACCACGCAGTACGGGTGGCGCCTTACAGCTTCGGTCAGCTGGCCGCCCTCGTCGTAGCCCACGTATCCCGGCGGCGCTCCTATGAGCCTGGACACCGAGAACTTCTCCATGTACTCGGACATATCTATCCTTACTATATTCTTTTCGTCGTCGAACAGCGCCTCGGCCAGAGCCTTCGCCAGCTCCGTCTTGCCGACGCCCGTGGGACCCAGGAACAGGAAGGATCCTATAGGTCTGTTGGGGTCTGCGATGCCCGCTCTGGAGCGCAATATCGCCTCGCTGACGGACTTTACGGCGGCATCCTGTCCGATCACCCTCTTGTGCAGAATATCCTCTAAATGAAGCAGTTTTTCGCGTTCTCCCTCCATCAGCTTGGACACCGGGATGCCGGTCCAGCGGGCAACGATCTCGGCTATCTCTTCTTCTGTTACGGTATCTCGCAGCAGCCTGCCTTCGCCGCCCTTGCTCTCCGCTGCCTTCTGAAGCTCCGCAAGATTCTTTTCCAGTTGTGGCAGCGTTGAGTACTGCAGCTTTGACGCCGTCTCGTAGTCGTAGCGGCGCTGGGCTTCTTCTATGCGGCCCGTGACTCTTTCGATCTCAGCCTTGGCTTCCTTGATCTTTTCGACCGCGCCTTTTTCCTCGTCCCAGCGGGCACGCAGCTCTTCGAACTGGCTGCGCAGGTCTGCCAGCTCCTCAACGATCTTCTCACAGCGTTCTTTGGAAAGGTTGTCCTTTTCCTTTTTGAGTGCCATCTCCTCTATCTCGAGCTGCATTATCCTGCGGCGCAGCTGGTCCATCTCGGTGGGCATGGAGTCCATCTCGGTGCGTATCGATGCGCAGGCCTCATCCACCAGATCTATCGCCTTGTCCGGCAGGAACCTGTCGCTTATGTAGCGGTCCGAAAGCGTTGCCGCCGCCACCAGAGCATTATCGTGGATGGACACGCCGTGGTAGATCTCGTAGCGCTCCTTAAGGCCTCTTAGTATGGAGATCGCGTCCTCCACTGTGGGCTCTCCCACCAGCACCGGCTGGAACCTCCTCTCCAGGGCCTTATCCTTTTCTATATAATTTCTGTACTCGTTGAGCGTCGTTGCGCCTATGCAGTGCAGTTCGCCGCGGGCCAGCATAGGCTTTAGTATGTTCCCCGCATCCATGGCGCCTTCCGCCTTGCCTGCACCGACTATGGTGTGCAGCTCATCGATGAAGAGTATGATCTTTCCTTCGCTGTCCTTTACCTCCTGCAGCACGGATTTGAGCCTCTCCTCGAACTCGCCGCGGAACATGGCGCCGGCGATCAGCGAGCCCATGTCAAGCGAGTATATGGTCTTGTTTTTCAGGCCTTCGGGCACGTCCCCGCGCAGGATGCGCTGCGCAAGTCCTTCCACGATGGCGGTCTTTCCTACGCCCGGCTCGCCTATCAGTACCGGGTTGTTCTTGGTCTTTCTGGACAGGATGCGTATGCAGTTCCTGATCTCGTCGTCCCTGCCTATGACAGGATCCAGCTTCTGCTGGCGTGCGCGCTCGACCAGATCGAAGCCGTACTTTTCCAGCGGCTTTCTGTTGTCCTGTTCGAGCTGCTGATATATATTACCCATATTCATCGTCTCACCCCCTTTAGATCAGGTAGTTGTTGTTTCTGAAGTACGCAAGGTACTGAAGTTCCAGGTCGTGTTCCGTGAGCATTCCCGCAAGGTAGCGCTTCATGATCCTGTCGAACGCCGTGACGTATCCCGAGATGGCCTTGCTGAGATCTTCCTCTGTGTACCTTCTGCCCTTCGGCACCGCTATGGTACGCACGAATTTCGAAGACGACAGCTCGTAGCGCAGAGCGCCGGGCTCGAAATAATAGGACGCGTAATTGTCTTCAAGGCGCTTCCAGAGCACGAAGAACGACGCCATGTTGTTAAGAAGCGAAGGGCTCTGGCTGCGGAAGTTGACTGTCAGTTCGCCTATGGCCTTTTCCGGTGTCCTGTAAAGCTGCACCACGTAGCGAACAGTGGGCCTGTACTTGTACTGAAGGCTGCTTTTTACAGACATGCTGAGCTGGTTAGGCGTAACGAGCGGCACCAGTTCAGGGCTCTGGCCTATCAGCTCTTCCATCTGGCGGAATATGCTGTCTATCTGCTTTTCCGGGGTGCTGACCGACACGTACTCGGCCAGGATCTGGTTGACCAGGTTCGACCTGTTGGTGTTGAGGCGAAGCGCGAGCTTGTCGATCTCGTCCACGACTTCGTCCATCAGCATGAGGCTGTATAAACTCTTGTTCATATATCCGTCCTTTCTGCAGGCTCCTGTGCTTTGCGCCTGCGGATGCTTTCATCAGTTTTGCAAATTCAGTCTAACACTTTTATTGAATTTGTCAAGTGGTTTATATAAATATCTAAACATTTTTCAAATATCTGTATATTTTTCATGAAAGATGGTATAATGTTTCGGATAAGGGTAATTGGGACGATTGTCCCGTATAAAAACGGAGGATAAAAATGAAAAAGATCATAGCTCTGCTGCTGGTGCTTGCGATGCTGTTCTCTTTCGCAGCGTGCGGCGGCGGGCAGCCTGCAAATAACACTGACAACAACGCGGTCGCACCGGAAAACGCCGCTAATACAGAAAACAATACCAACAACACAAACAATACCAACAACGTCCCGGACACTCCGCCGGAACCGCCCAAGCCGAAGTACACCAACCCGCTCTCCGGCGAGGCCACCGAAGAGGATCTCAGCAAGAACTGCCCCTTCGGCATCATGACGAACAACATCATCTACGCCATCCCGCAGCACGGCATCTCCAAGGCCGAGCTGGTGTTCGAGATGAACGCAGAAGGAAACATCACAAGGTTCCTCGCATTCTACCAGAACATCACCAAGGATTTCGGAAGGATAGGCAGCATCAGGAGCGCAAGGCCGTATTACCTTGACTGGGCCCTCTCCTTTGACGCAATGTACATACATGCCGGCGGCAGCAGCACTGCAAACAGCCAGATCAACAAGCGCGGCGTCAACAACATCAACGTCCTGCTCGGCAGCAACTACCCCAAGTATTTCTACCGCGATCAGGAGCGCAAGAAAGCCGGCTACGCCATAGAGCACACGCTGTTCACCACTGGCGAACTGCTTAACCAGCTTAAAGAGGACCGCCCGGAGATGCGCCAGGTCCACAGGGACGGATACAAGTGCAGCCTCAGTTTCACCGACACGGCACAGACCGCAAACGGCACCGCGGCAAACTCTATAGACGTCAAGATGAACAGCAACAAGCACACCATCTTCGACTATGACACCGCAACAAAACAATACTTCATCACAGAATACGACGATCCGATGATAGACGGCGAAACCAAAGAAAAGCTCTCCGTCAAGAACGTATTCGTGCTCTTCACAAAGTACTGGCACGAATACTCCGGCAGCGTCACGCTTCTTGCCGACATGAGCGGCGGCAAGGGCGTCTACGCCTGCGAAGGCAAGCTGATCGAGATCGAATGGAAGCGCACCGACGACGGCGGTCTTAAGCTCTACACCGCAGACGGGAAAGAGATTTCCCTCGCCGTAGGCCACAGCTTCTTCTGCTGCGCCGACAGTGCCTCCGGCGGATACGAGGCAAAATAACCGCTCTCACCAACACACCCGATTATACAGCATCCCTTCGGGGAGAGGTAATAAGGAGGATATTTTACAATGGAAACCAAAACAAAAAAACTCAACACCAAGCTGCTGGTCCAGCTGGCTCTGCTGGTAGCGATCCAGGTCGTAATGAGGCTGCTCGGCCTTGGAAGGGTCCCCATCGGGCCTCTCAACATGAGCTTCCTCACACTTCCGATCGCTGTAGGCGCCATGCTTTTAGGGCCTCTTGCAGGCGGAATACTCGGCGGAGTATTCGGACTTTTCAGCTTATGGGACGCAATTTCCGGCGCGGGCGGAATGACCTCGTTCTTCTTCCAGAACAGCCCGGTCAGCACCGTCATCCTGTGCGTAGGAATGCGTATCCTTATGGGAGTCTGCTGCGCGCTGATCTTCAGGCTCTTCGCAAAGCTTGATAAGGACGAGAAGACCTGGAGCTACTTCGTCGGAGCAATTTCAGCACCGCTGCTCAACACCATATTCTTCATGGGTTATATAATCCTGGTGTTCTACAACACTGAGATCGTTCAGAATTCCGTGGCTTCAAAGGGAGCGCTCAACCCGATCGCGTGGGTGGTGGCGTTGGTAGGCGTGCAGGGCCTGATAGAGGCTGTTGCCGTCTGCATAATAGGCGGAATACTGGCCAAGGTGCTGTCCAAAGTCATCAGGAAGTAAGGCATCCCGGCCGTTTCATACTGCCGGCCAAAAGGGGGACAAATGAAAAGATCTGCTCTTCTCAAAGCGACGGTCTTCGCGCTGATCCTGGCAATGCTGCTGGGCGGCTGCGAGTTCCCTTTTAATGCAAACAACGCGGCAAACAACGAGCCGGAAGAGCTTCCGCCTCTCATCGCCCCGGTCCACGACAAAGAGGACGAGACGGAGAAGGCCCCGGCACCTCTTCCCAAAGACCCGCTCGTTGGCGATATCCTGGAAGAAGACACCAGCATGAACAGACCCTACTGCGTGGTAATAGACAACGCAAGAGCGGCTCTTCCAGCGCGCGGCATCTCGCAGGCCGGGGTCATCTTTGAATACAACGTGGAAGCCAGTGTCACGAGGTTCCTGGCCCTGTTCCAGGACATCCGGGGCATAAGTGCGATAGGCGCTGTGCGCAGCTGCCGCGCCATCGATGTTTCCATAAACATAGCCTTCGACGGCATCTTCACGCACGCAGGCGGAAGCCCGGACGGCCTCAACGACATCATCATCAAGCATGTCGCGGATCTTGACGCCGTCTACGGCAACTACAAGTTCTTCTACAGGGACAAGACCCGCCGCATCAACGGCTACGAGCATACGCTGTTCACTAATCCCGCGCAGATGGAAAAACTCGTGCCGGGGATAAAAGTCACCCGCGGCATGCAGCACCTTGAGGACTACAAGTGCTGCCTCAGATTCGGCAGGCAGGACATGAGCGCCGGCACCGAAGCCGTGGCTGTCACCGTCAGGATGAATGGCTCCAAGACCACGCAGTTCGACTACAAGGAAGACGCAGGCTGCTATCTGGTAAGCGAGTTCGGCGACCAGCTCATCGACGCCAACAACAACGAGGTCGTGGCTGTAAAGAACGTGCTGGCCCTTAAAGTGGGCTACAAGGTGCGCGAGGACGACAAGGACGGCAGGAAGGACGCGGATCTCACGTCCGGAGAAGGCGCTTACTGTACCGGCGGAAAGATCATTAAGATCAGATGGAGCTTCTCAGAAGAGGAAGGCTTCAAGTTCAACTGCGAGGACGGATCCGAGCTGAAACTCGCCGTCGGAGGGTCCTACATCTGCCTGCTGGACAAGGAAAGCGGCAGCATCGAAGCCAGCTACCTGATAGGAAAACAGTAAAACTCAACAAAAAGAGCCGGGGGATCCCCGGCTTTTTTCTTTTAGAAAAGGCCCGCAGCTACTTTATTATCTGGCCTTCTGTCACCGCAGCCTTTGCCTTAAGGATGCGCAGGACGCTTTCGTTGATGCGTTCTTCGCTGATGCGTCCGGACTTTACAGCCTCTGCGACGCCGCTAAAAGCGCCTACATAATCCAGAGGCATGAGCAGTATGTCCACCCCGGCCTCCAGCGCTAGCACCGCGGCCTCTGCGGAATCGTAGTGGTTCTGTATGGCGCCCATGGCCAGCGAATCTGTTATTATAAGCCCTTCGTAGCCCATCTCGCCGCGGAGCTTACCAGTAAGAAGCTCCTTTGAAAGCGAAGCCGGAAGCCCGTCCGACGTGGCGTTCGGAAGGTTGATGTGTGCTATCATAATAAGGTCTGTGTTGCCCGCGCTTGCTGCAAAAGGCACCAGCTCAGTTTCCTTCAGCTGCTCCCAGGTCTTATTTACCACCACCGCACCGCTGTGGGTGTCCGAAGACGTGTCGCCGTGCCCCGGGAAATGCTTGGTGCAGGACAGAACTCCACCCGCGTGCAGGCCGTCTACGAAAGCGTTTACCATGCCCGCCACAAGCTGCGGATCGCTGCCGAAGGCGCGGTCGCCTATCACTATGTTTTTGGGGTTGGTGTTGACGTCTGCCACCGGCGCGAAGTCCAGGTTGAAACCGTACTCCTTAAGATAGGTGCCAATGACGGTTCCCGCCTCAAGCGCTCTGGAATTATCCTTCGTGGCGCCGATAGAAGCCATGCTCTTGTATTGCTTTAGCTTAAAACCCTTGGACGGAGCGTGCGCAAGGCGCGTCACGGAACCGCCCTCCTCGTCCACTGAAACGAAAGGCACCACCCTGCTGACCTCGCGCATCTGCTGCGTGAAAGCAAGAAGCTGTTTGGTGCTCTCTATGTTTTTATCGAAGATTATGAAGCCGCCCGCGGGGTATTTTTTCAGCGTTTCCTGCATGGAAGCCGAAAGCGTGCGCGCGTGGCTGTAGTGCGAGTGCTGCGAAGAAGGCTCGAACGACAGGTCTACCTGATCCGGCCTGATAATGAACAGCTGGCCTATCTTTTCCTCCAGCGTCAGCTGCGAAAGCAGGCCCTGCCAGTACGAGGCCGCATCGTCATCTGCTGTTTCCTGCCTGCTGTAGCCGCGGGGCGAAAAGTCCGCCGGAACAGCTTCGTTCGAAGGAGCCTGCTGCCCGCATGCGGAAAACAGCGCCAGCCCGGTAACGACTGCCATTGACATCGCCAGTAACCTCTTAAGTTTTAGAAATAACTGAGTACTCACAGTAAGTAATAATACCACAGATCCGCAAAATAGTGTATAATAATATAGTTGATAACACATGCAATAACGCATTTAACGGAGGAAAAAAGATGTTTGATAAGCTTATCGAAAAAGTAAAAGCACAGCCCAGGACCATCGTCTTCACCGAAGGCACCGACGCGCGTATACTCAGCGCAGCATCCCGCCTTCTTGCTGAAGGCCTCATGAGCGTCGTTCTCGTGGGCAATGTTGAGGAAGTCAAGGCCGCGGCAGCCAAGGGCGGTTTCGACGTCAGCAAGGCCGAGATCCTCGACCCGCTCACATACCCCGAGATGGACAGCATGGTAGAGACCATGGTTCAGCTCCGCAAGGGTAAGATGACCGCAGAAGAGTGCAAAGCTGCTCTTTCCAAGGGCAACTACTTCGGCACCATGCTGGTAAAGGTCGGCAAGGCAGACTGCCTGCTGGGCGGCGCTACCTACTCCACCGCGGACACCATACGTCCGGCACTGCAGCTGGTCAAGACCAAGCCGGGTTCCCATCTGGTATCCTCCTGCTTCATACTTAACCGCGAGGAGGGCCCCGAAGAGCTCCGTACCATCGCCATGGGCGACTGCGCAGTAAACCTGGACTACACCGATACCGTGGATAAAGACGGAAACGTCACCCTCTCCGGCGCCGCAAAGCTTGCGGAAGTCGCCGTTGAGGTCGAAAAGTGCGCAAGAGTGTTCGGAATAGACCCGAAGGTTGCGATGCTCTCCTTCTCCACCAAGGGCTCCGGAAAGGGCGGCACAGTGGCACTGTCCGCTGAGGCAACAAAGATCGCAAGAGAGCTCAACCCCAACATGGCCATAGACGGCGAGATGCAGTTCGACGCCGCCGTCTCCCCGACAGTAGGCCAGCTGAAGTTCCCGGGATCCAAGGTCGCCGGCTACGCCAACACCTTCGTATTCCCGCTCATCGAAGCCGGAAACATCGGCTACAAGATCGCCCAGAGGCTCGGCGGCTACGCGGCCTACGGCCCCATACTTCTCGGCCTTAACGCCCCGATCAACGACCTCTCCCGCGGCTGCGACGCAGAAGAAGTCTACAAGATGGCAATCATAACAGCAGCACTGTAAAAAATGGATCTTAAAAACCGGGGATGTTATCCCCGGTTTTTTAAGTTTTCTTTTTTATAATCCAAGTTTTCTGCAGGCTTCTTCCCGGAGTTTTATGGTGTCGACTTTTCCGGTGTTTTTCTCGGGGAAGCTCCTGAACACGAGTATATAGCGGGGCACTTTGAACGCTGCCAGCCTTCTGGACAGCATCTCTCGCAGGCCGGTGGAGCTCCCCGGATAGCCTTCCTTGGGGATGATGCACAGGCACACTTCCTCGCCGAAGAAGTGGTCCGGCACGCCTATAGCCCTGCAGCGGTCTATATATTCGTCCTCCAGAGCGGCCTCCTCTATTTCAGCCGGGCTTATATTCTCGCCGCCGCGTATGATAAGGTCCTTTATCCTTCCGGAAAGGCGCAGGTAGCCGTCGTCTCCGAGCCAGCCGCAGTCGCCTGTGTGCAGCCAGCCGTCCTTGTCTATGGTCTTGGCGGTAGCCTCAGGGTTGTTGTAGTAGCCCTGCATCACGACGTAGCCGCGGACGCAGATCTCACCGACGGTACCGTTCGGAAGGCTCTTTCCGGTCTCGGGGTCCACGATCTTTCCCTCGAGCTCATCCATGAAGTGCCCGACAGTAGAAGCCCTAAGCTCCACGGGATCCGTAAGGTCCGAAGTCGTAAGGCCCCCTGTGGCCTCCGTCTGCCCGAGACTCGAAAGAAGCGTCATGCCGAAAGACTTTTCTATTTCTTCGAACTGGGTGTGCGAGCATCCGCTGCCACCGATAAACCCGGTGCGCACCGAAGACATGTCCCATTCCTTAAAGTCCGGGCGGCGCATCATCGCGAAGAACAGTGCCGGGACGCAGCTAAGCATGGTGCACTTAAAATCGCTGATATCGGACAGCAGCACCTTGGTCTTTCTGGACACGGGCAGGAACAGGCAGCCGCCCACGCTGCACGCGGCCATGATATTGACCGATATGCTGAAGCAGTGGAACATCGGCAGCGCGCCCATGAATATATCGTCCGCCGTGGCGCCCAGGTCCTTGGCCTGGAAGCGTCCGCAGTTGGCCCTGCTGTAGTGGCTGGTCATAACCATCTTGGGCGAGCTGGTAGTGCCGCTTGTGAACAGTATCTGCGCGGTATCCGAAGGAAGGACCTTGCCTTCTGCCTTGGCAAGCTCCGCTTCGCCCACCGGTTCCAGGCTGTCTACGACAGTGAATCCGGCGGAATCGTGTCGCCCCTCGTAGAGCACCAGACCCAGCTTCGGGCAGTTTACGCTGATGCTTTTAAGAACGCGCGGGAAGTTGATCTCCTTGTAGCCGTCGCCGACTATCATCACTGTGGTATCGCTGCTGTTGATCAGCGCCGTAAGCTCCGACTCCCCAAGAGAGGTGTTGAACATCACGGCTACCGCGCCTATCCTTGCCAGCGCATAGAACAGCGTTATCAGCCTGGGGGACGTTTCGCAAAGGACGCCCACGTGCGTGCCGTGCTTTATGCCGCAAGAAAGCAGGCGCCTGGCCTTAACGTCCACACTGGCGTCGAATTCCTTATATGTGAGAGTATTTATCCGGGTCTTGAGCGCCGGACGGTCCGCATATTTTTCCGCAGCTTCGCGAAGAAGCTTTCCTATTGTAAGATCATCTCTGAGTTCCATATCTCTTCTTTCCTCTAACAGATAATGTTATCCGTTTTCGCCGCCTTTTTCAAGCCTTTTTTGGCTGCGGTGGAGAGGGACGGTTCTTCTCCACCGCTTTCTTCAGCAAATCATACAATATTGATCATATACTGCAAAAATAACAACATGCCTGAGGCTTTTCATGTTATAATATATTGCTTAGGCAAAAAATGTTTATAAGTATTCACATCAAATATTCAACGGAGGAGACAAATGACCGACAGAATCAGAAGAATGCTCGACAGAGCAACAAACACTCCCATCAACATCGGCCTCGAGAAGCTCAAGATAGCCCTCGATACGCTGGATGAAGCGCGCAACCGTTCAAACTACGCGTACCGTTCCCAGCTGCTGGCCAACTACTATAACAGGATGCCAATCACCATCCCCGAGGACGACATTCTTGCCGGAACAGGCTCTTCCACTTACAACGGCGTAGAGCTCGACTCCGAGATGGGCCGCTGGACCCAGCCCGAGATCGACCACCTCTTCGAGGAGACCGGCGACATGTACACCATCTCCGATGAGAACTACGCAAAGCTCGAAGAGTGGAAAGACCGCATAGACACCGCATTCAAGAACAACAGAGCCTCCGACTACCTCGCTGAGATCACCTGGGACGACCCCAAGATGCAGCAGTTCATGAAGTCCGGTGTCACCATGCCCGTATGGAAGGACAGAAACTCCGGCGCCACCAACGCCATAGGCCAGACAGGCATAGGTGTAGGCCCGGGATTCACCATGGCCTGCATAGAGTACGAGCGCGTCATCAACGAAGGCTGCCGCGCCCTGATCAACGAGGCAAAGGAATACATCGCAAACGAAAAGTGCCTGCATTACGACGACTATCAGAAGTTCGAGTTCCGCATGAGCGCTATAAAGGTGTTCGAAGGCTTCATCAACTACGCCAACAGGCATGCGGACCTCGCTGAAAAGATGGCAGCCGAGTGCACAGACGAAAAGAGAAAGGCAGAGCTGCTCCGCATGGCAGAGACCTGCCGCAGAGTCCCCGAGTATCCTGCAAGAAACTTCTACGAAGCTGTTCAGGCTTACTGGTTCTGCATCCTCTCCGTCTGCTCCAACACCATCTCCGGCGGCCGTCCGGACCAGTTCCTCTATCCATACTACAAGAAGGATAAGGAAGCCGGCATACTCACAGACGAAGAAGCCCTCGAGCTTTTAGAGCTCCTGAAGGTCCACACCACCACCTTCCACACCGTACGCGGAGGCCTCGGCAGAGGACGCCACAGCGGAGACTCCCGCTGGATCAACTTCGTTATAGGCGGCTGCGACCCCAAGACCGGCAAAGACGCATGCAACGAGCTGACCATGCTCTTCATGCAAGCCTCTCTTGAGTGCGGCGTTCCCCACCACACCATCACCCTGCGCGTTTCCAAGGACACTCCGATGGAATACATCCAGAAGGGCGTGGAGTGCGTTCGCAGCGGCATAGGAATGCCGGCGTTCATCTCCGAAGATTCCTACATCAACTTCTACAAGAACCTCGGTTTCTCCGACGAGATTGCAAGGTCCTTCTGCATCTGCGGATGCCTGGACGCTGTTATCCCCGGCTACGCATGGACCATGGGCGTTCTGTTCTACAACGAGCCGCAGGTACTGGACATCTTCCTGCACGGCGGCTACTGCAAGCTCTCCGGCGAGGAGATAGGCCCCAAGCCCGCTCCGCTCTCCAGCTAC